>JACZRQ010000004.1 GCA_022574655.1 Chloroflexota bacterium | reverse complement strand
AGGTAGGCGAGGACGGCGGGCGCGGCGGCGGGAACCTGTTGTACGTTCTTGGGGACCACGCCGAGACGTTCGCTCGTGGTGGAGAGGTCCGCCACGATATCGCCGATCGGGATGTCGTCCAGACCAGCGGCGAGTGAACTTTCCTCAACCTCTTCTTTGGCTTCTTTGAAGATGTCGAGCAGGTCGTCGGTGGATTCTTCGTCATCCGAATCTCCGAGGCCAGCCAGAACGTCGTCGGTAGTTTCCGGCTCGAGGGGGTTCTCGGCGGCCTCAGCGAGCACGTCTGTGACAGCGTCGGGTTGTGCGTCAGCCGCCGGGTCAGATGCCGTTTCGTGTGACGCACCGCCAACAGGCGGGGCTATCGGGTCGGCGTCAGGCGCAGGGGCAGGCTCGGGAGTGGTGGTTGGCGAGAGTATGGCGTCGGCGGGGTTGGCAGCCGGTTGCGCCGGCGCGGGAGACAGTATGGCGTCGCCGGGACTGGCAGCCGGTTGCGCCGGCGCGGGAGACAGTATGGCGTCGCCGGGACTGGCGGGCGCAGAATCAGGCGCCGCGGGCGTCTGGTCGCGGGGGGCGAGAATATCACCCAGGGAGCCGCCGGGAGTTTTGTCTGGCAGGGCCAGCTGCGGCTCGTCAGCCTTTTCAGACTTGGGTTCCGAGTTGCCTTTGCCGAATTTGGGGAACTTCATGATTGCCTCACTAAATCGGTGTGGAGAGGGTGTCTGAGAACAGGCTCTGGGCCATCGGCGGAAGCACGAGCAATATGATCCCGCTGGTAACCATGGTGATGGACCCGAAAAAGGCCGCTTTGAACGAATGACCGCCGGCAGCGGCCCTGGGTGCAAAGCCGTTGATAGCGGTTAACGACAGGATGACGATCATCACCATCGTGCTGACGAATCCGGTATCGAACGATTGGAAGCTCAACGCTCCCGGTATGCCGATGTCCTCCGGATTAATGCTAGAGGCGTTTTCGGTGGTCGCGACCTCCTGAGCCTCAACTAACTTGGTATTGAAGGCAGTGACTACCTCGCTGATGAAGACCAGCGTGCCCGTGAGGGCGACGTGCATGGGGACGATGACGTAGTTGAAGGTTGACGACACGAGTTTCTTCTTGGCGCGAAGAAGCCAGACCCTCATCGCCATGTCTGCTGAATAGGCGCCTACCTTCTCGGGATCTCCGCCAAGGTTGTTTCCGTCCCAGAATCCCCGGACGACACGGTGGATGAGTTCGCTGCTCGTATCGGCCATGAAACGACCCCAGCAGAGACCGGTGTCGAGGCCGGTGGAGACCCGGGTCAGCAGGCGTCTGAGCTCAGGTTCGAGCGAGCCGATGGCGCGCGGGTCTATGTGACCGATACTTTCGATCACCGTGCTGCCGCGAGCGCCGGTGACGCCACCGAGAGCGCGCAAGAAGTCCGCGATGTCGCGGTCCCGAGCGTCTATCTTGCTTTCAAGGCGTTGCGCGACGATTCCGATGGGAAGGATAAGCAAGCCACTGATGAGGAGCGAGTAGGCGATGTTTCCGAGCACGAAGTAGGCGCCGATTCCGGCGAGCAGAGCGGTAGGAAAGAGGACGCGCGCCACGAGCGACATACGCCGCTGCTCGTCCGATTTATGGTCCATCTTGTGGACCATGGGGTCGAAGGGGGAGATTCGGTAGAGCAGATAGGCGCCCATGGCCGCAGCGATGATAGCGACGGCCTCGACGACGATCATTAGAACAGAGCCGAGGTTGTAGATCATGTTGGATATGAGAGCGACGAGGACGATGAGGTTGCAGGAGACGAGCAAGGCCACGAAGGCGTCCGTCCACTTTCGCAGCGACTCGATCGCTCGCTCGTATTCGTTCGTGTAGTCCTCGAGCACCACGTCCCTTTCACGAACGAGGAAGACGGGCTCTGGCTCACCGGAGGCCATGGAGTTCCCGAAGCGCAGCAAGAACTGCCGCATCGTGGGGTCCTTGGCGGAACGCGACACGACGTGACAGGCGTGCGAGTAGTCGTATCCGAGGCATTGGACGAGGTTCGCTACCCTAGCGAAGTACGGAGATGGGCCGTATCCGAGTTCGGCGGCGGCGGCGAACAACTGCGCCCGGCTGAGGTTAGCGGTAGAAATCGATGAAAGGTACGTGAGGACGGTTAGCAGGTCGAACTGGCTCTGGTCCAGGTCAAGGAGCATGCCCGACTTGATCTGGGCCAGTGCCGCATTACGCCCGGAACCGAACTGGTCCTTAGAAGAGTCCTTGGCTTTTGGCATTCCCCAGCACCTTGTACAACTCGTAGAAGTCAGTGATGTTCGAGCCTTTGTGTAGTTTCTCCAGAACCTTGGCTCGCCTGTCGATTTCCTGATAGATGCGACGACGCTGGTTGGGCGGAATTCCGCGTGCGGGGGCGATTTTGTTCTCGAGCAAGTAGCTGTTCATGTAGCCAGTGAACTCGTGGGTGTCCGTAATCGGGTCCCAGTGGAAGGTTTCGGCAAAGGAGAAGGAATCGGTGACGGAGTCGTAGCCGAAGAGTTCGTTGACGGACATGATGCGGCGGCCAAGTTTGCCGTTGGGCAACTTGACGGAGGAACAGATGACGACGAGGTTGAGGTTGTCCATGTAGCCCTTGGGGACGGAGATAGGCGCCGCAGTGACCCTCTGGATGAGCTTCTCGACGGTGGCAGCGTGGAAGGTAGCCATGACGGCGTGGCCGGTCTGCATGGCCTGGAAGGCGATGTTGCCTTCCTCACCACGGATCTCACCGATGATGATGGCGTTCGGGCGCTGCCGAAGGGCAGCCTTGAGCAGGTCAAACATGGTGACGGCGGAGGCTTCGCCGGCGGAGCCACGAATAACCTCACGAATCCAGTTGGGGTGGGGGACCTGGACCTCCGGCGTGTCCTCAACGGTGACGATTTTGGATTCGCCCGGATAGAAGGTGGTGAGGGCGTTGAGAAGCGTGGTCTTGCCTGACGCGGTCTCGCCGGAGACCCACAGGTTCATCCCCCCTTCAATCATGATCGAGAGGTAGGCGATCATCTGGTACGTGGCGGCGCCACCGTTGATGACGTCCATCACGCTCAAGGGGGTGGATGTGAACTTTCTGATGGTGAAGTTGCTGCCGCGCTTGGAGATCTCTTCGCCGTAGACGATGTTGACACGAGAACCGTCCGGGAGCACGGCGTCTACGATCGGCTTGCGGTAGGTGACGGGCTTTTTGATTCGCTCTGAGGTGCGGCGGAGGAAAGCGTCGAGGTCGTCATGACGGTCGAAGATGACGGTGGACTTAAGACCCATGAACACCTTGTGCTCAATGAATACGGGGCCGAGTCCGGCACAGCTAATGTCCTCGATGTTGGGGTCGAGGATCATACCATCCAGAACGCCGAGGCCCACCTTGTCACGGAGCAGGAGGTAACGTATGGCCTCGAGGTCGATCTGGCCGACGGCCATGCGTCCCTTGCCCTTCTTCCAACCGCCCGACGGCGCTAGACTTCCCTGCGACTTGACGGTGACGACTTTGTCGAGCGCGTGGAGGAGTACCTCCCGCTGCTCGTCGGTATTGGTTGGCTGGCTGAACTTGTGAACGGCATCTATGAGCAGCTCTTCGATAATCTCCATGAGGGAGTCGTAGTTGCTGAGGATGACGGGCTCGATAGGGACGTACCAGTCACGAGCGTCTTCCTTGTCATACAAGATGTGCGCAAAGACAGCGTTGCCGACGGGGTAGATGTAGTTGGGCTGCTCGTCGGCGCCCATCGCACGCCCGAGTTCTTCGGCGAATTTCGGCGCGCCAAACTCTTCGACCGGCATAGTGTGGAGGTAGCGCTTGAGATGCGTGAACTCATCAGACTGCTCACGCATTTCGGGCGTCAGGGCAGAACACGTTGCACATTTAGAGCTGTGAGAGGCTTCTGACCATTCCGTATCGGGGAAAGGGAGTTCAATGCGAGGCATCTGGTGATTAAGCCTTGGTCTTCTGAATAGGGACGCTCTTGAGGCCGAGGCCGGGCTCAACGTTAAAGCTGACCGTGTTGCCGATGGTCTTTACTGCGCCGCGGACCTTCAAGACCTCAAGCGTGCGGACGACCTGCGCACCCAGCTCCTCGATGCTGAGGCGAAGGTGCGCATCAACGATGGAGCCCGCCCGGAGGCGCAGAGACTCGTTAATGGCGTACGAATGAAGGGTGACCACAAGGGTGTGCCCCGTAGAAGCAACGTCTCTGCATGTTGCGAGAAAGGAGAGTACGAAACGGGCATCGAACTGGAAAAGTAGCGGGGTGATTGAGTCGACGATGAAGACATCGCTGTCTTCGCTCGTCTCCACGAACTTGATCAGCTTAGTGGTCAGGCGCTGCGCACGCTCCTGATCGACGCGCAGGTTGGCCTCGTAGAGCGCGAGACGGCCGATCAGGTAATAGTCCAGGCAATTCATGCCAAGACTGTCCATCTGCTTGAGAAACTTCCTGGACGTTTGCTCTGAGAGGAAGACGCTGACTCTGAGGCCCGCGTTGAGGGCGCCGAACATGAGCTGTTGAACGAAAACGCTTTTGCCGGATTCCGGGTCACCTTCGATCAGGGTGAGCGTCTCTAGCGGGATGCCGCCACCGAGCTTCTTGTCCATGTCCATGACGCCGAGTGCCAGGACAACGGGCATCTCTTCTTCTTCTTCTTCCTCGAACAACTCATCGGAGTCGCCGGACTCGGCTTCGGCGGGTTCGGCTGCGGGCGGGTCCACGGGAGCAACCACCGGCGTCTCAGCCTCTGCGCTGGCAGCGGCATCGGGCTGAGCTTCCGCAGGCGGTGTTTCCGGTGGTCCTGTGGGCGCGACTTGCCCGTCGGTTGCCACGCCCGGCTGTTCGGGCTCGCTCAACGCAGGAGAGACCTCCGGGACGCCCGGCTGCGGCGTCTCTTTGGCCTGGTCTTGCGGTTCGGCGGTTGTTGGTTCAGATTCCATACGCAAAGTTAGTAGTAGACCGTATATGACAGACCCGTCTCCGTCGCGAGGACAAACCAGCGATCTGGCCCAACGTCGGTCGCAGGATTGAGTTTGATACGGACTGACATCTGTTCCCCCATATCCAAGACGCCTATGTTGTGGTAATCGTTAAGGAATGAGGTGATCTGCCAGGTGTTATCCGGCTGAGTCACGTCCTCGTTGAAGGGAAGCCACACTACGTAGCGGACCAGGTCCGTCCCGTCGTAGGTGATGATCAGGTCCATGCTGTCGAAGTCATCCATGGGAGTGCGGCCTTCGTTGAGCACATCAAAGGTGACCTCAGTTCCGCTGCCGCCGACGGCTGTATTGCTGATCGAGAGGTCAGTGCCGAGGCGATCTTCAGCGATGGCCTCTATCTGGCGAAACGACTCGTTGGAGTTGGAGACGGAGGTGGTAGTAACGTCCGCGAGAAGGATGCCAGCGGCGATCATGACGGCGGCGATGATCAGAGCAGGAATTGTCTGTTCCATGGTCCAACCTCAAACCGTGAACGTCTTGGTGACGACGATACCGGTGGGAAGTACCACTGTGATTACGTACTCGGTACCTGCCGCCAGGTCATAGGAGAGGTAGACAGTTATACGAACGGTAGTCGAGATCGACCATTTAGCGTCGCCTTCGATCGAGTATTGCCAACAATCGACGGTGCGCGGAGGCACAGCCGGATTTGGACACTCATCCGTAGAGTCATAGACCGCACGCGTAAAGTTATTGACCGGGCCGAAAAAGACATCTGATTTGTCGATCGCGTCGATCCTCGACGCGCCGACGTTCTTGGCCCAGATCTGTGCGAAATCGTCCGTATCGATTCCGGAGATTTCGATGATGCGAACGTCGCTACGAATGCGTCTGCCGGCGACGTCGCTGGCCTGGGTGATGTCGCTACCTGCGCGCTGAACAGCGGGCAGGATGGCGTTAATCACAACGACCGTCGCGATGACGGCCGCTATGGTGAGCAGCATGGAGGTGATTACCTTGTCCATGCTTTACTCCTGACCCGGTGCCCGTTCGGCACCGGCCTCACAGTGACGCCAGCTTGTCCAGGTCTTGCAGGACCTTGAGCCATGGCGGGCGCGGATCGTCGCTACTGGTCAGCAGCTCCTGCAGGTGGGCAAGAGCGCGGCTGATGTTGGGAGGAACGTTGCCCCAGAGTCTGAACATGGAGATGACCCGCCTCAGGTCCTCGACACCTACGTCATCGATAGCGCTGGTGACCCAGTCCGCAAGGCTGCCGTCGCCGCTGAGCGGCGCGAGGTCGGCCATGAACATGTCCGGGATATCTGGCTCGTCGGCGGCCACGTCCGGCTTCCCCTTCTTGCCAGCCGCCGTCTTCACCTTCGATACTGGCGTGTCTCGAGCAAGATCAGGCGCAGCCGCCGGCTCCGTGTCACCGTCAGCGGGCCCATCGTCCGTGAAGACCTGAGGGCCTTCGTCCCCGTCGTCTTTCGACGCCGAATCGGAGTCGAGGTCCATGAGTTGGGCAGGTGGTGAATCGTCGCCGGCCGCGTCGGAGGGCAACGCCTCTGCTGCCGCTACGGGCTCACCTTCAACGGCCGGAGCCGCTTCTGACGCGGGAGCGTCGGGGTCAAGGGCTTCGGTTGCCTTTCGAGCCTCACTGGCGACCGCTTCGCTCGCCATGGCGCGGGCGGTCGTGTTGAGGTCCATGGTGATATGGGCCGACTGCTCGTCCGCCAGCGGATTCCTGCGTTCGAGGATATTCTCACGAATGTCCAGAAGAACGTTCTGAATTCCTGCTTTAAGGAGCTTGAGTTCGTCCTCGAGCTCCTTGACCTTCTCGTTTACATCCATGACTGGCCCTTCAGGCGAAGTCCTCTCCAGGTATTTATCTAAACGTGACGCTCCGCGAGCAGCACCGCGACCGCCGGAAGACCCCGGCGGTCGAGCAGCCCTCGAGGAGTTACTAGTGGAGGTCCATTACGAGGTCGATCTGCGGCGGCATGGTGCGGCTGATCAGATTCGTGCCACCCGACGGAGGAACTACCTCAATCGTGAATGTCTCGTTCGTGACCAGAGATGCTGTGGCCGGTACCACGACCGTGATCTCGAACAACTCGCCGACCTCGATCAGGTCATCGCCGTCGCCAAGGAGCTTGTTGACTGTGAACGTAATGTCAGCAATCCGCGCGTCGGCGTCGATCCAGTTCATGATCGTGGTGTTGGTGGTACCTGCGGGATCGACGCTCACCGGCGCCCCAGCGGCGGAGGTGCCCATGTTGAAGACGATGGTGTCAAGGCCGGCGTTGTTGATAGCGCCATCGGCGTTGACGTCGATCACTGTCACTGCGCCGCGTACCTCCAGGTTTCCGCGGGCCTTGTCCAGACCGGCGAAGACCGTCTCTTTACCACGGTCCGCGCTAAACAGACCAGTGCTGAGGACCACAAAGGCGAACACCGATGCCACGATGACGAACGCAATCAAGATGATCGCCGTCTCGAGACCGGTGATGCCCTCTTCCTTGTTGTGGAAGCTGCTTAGTAGCTTCTTCATGATACTTACCCCCTTAACCTGTGAGCAGGTTAGGTGTTGGCCTCCTAGTGGAGATCCATTACGAGGTCGATCGCCGGCGGCATCGTGCGGCTGATCAGAGCCGTGCCACCCGACGGAGGAACAACCTCAATCGTGAATGTCTCGTTCGTGACCAGCGTCGAGCCGGCCGGCAGGGTCACTGTGATCTCGAACAGCTCACCGACCTCGATCAGGTCATCGCCGTCGCCGAGGAGCTTGTTGACCGTGTACGTGATGTCAGCGACTCTGTTCTGCGCGTCGATCCAGTTCATGATCGTGGTGTTGGTGGTTGCTGCGGGATCGACGCTTACCGGTGCGCCGGCGGCGGAGGTGCCCAGGTTGAAGACGATGCTATCGTCAGTCAGGGTGTCGAGGTCGTCGTCTAGCGAGTCGACATCTCCATCACCGTTTCCATCGATGACAGTGAGGGAGCCGCGCACCTCCAGGTTGCCGCGGGCCTTATCCAGACCAGCGAAGACGGTCTCTTTACCACGGTCCGCACTGAACAGACCGGTGCTGAGGACGACGAAGGCGAAGACCGATGCCACGATGACGAACGCAATCAGGATGATCGCCGTCTCAAGGCCGGTGATGCCTTCCTCTCTCTTGTGCAGGCTGCTGAACAGCCGCTTCAGGTTGAACATGTTTCTCTTCCTCCTTGGCCCCACAATGGGCTCCGTCTTGTTTTCGATTGCTAATTTATCTTCACTAGAAATTGACGTTATTGACGCGCGAATGTTACGGATTAGGCTTGTCAAACCCAGACCACTCGCAGTTTCTTCATGGTGCTTGCCCCCTTAACCCGTGAGTCCGGCTAAGTCTCATGCTCCTAGTGGAGGTCCATTACGAGATCGATCTCCGGTGGCATCGTGCGGCTGATCAGATTCGTGCCACCCGACGGAGGAACTACCTCAATCGTGAATGTCTCGTTCGTGACCAGAGATGCTGTGGCCGGTACCACGACCGTGATCTCGAACAGCTCGCCGACCTCGATCAGGTCATCGCCGTCGCCAAGGAGCTTGTTGACCGTGTACGTAACGTCAGCAATCCGCGCGTCGGCGTCGATCCAGTTCATGATCGTGGTGTTGGTGGTAGCTGCGGGATCGACGCTTACCGGCGCCCCAGCGGCGGAGGTGCCCATGTTGAAGACGATGGTATCAAGGCCGGCGTTGTTGATGGCGCCATCGGCGTTGACGTCGATCACGGTCAGTGCGCCGCGTACCTCCAGGTTTCCACGGGCCTTGTCCAGACCAGCGAAGACCGTCTCTTTACCGCGGTCCGCACTGAACAGACCGGTGCTGAGGACCACGAAGGCGAAGACCGATGCCACGATCACGAACGCAATCAAGATGATCGCCGTCTCGAGGCCGGTGATGCCTTCCTCTTTCTTGTGCAGGCTGCTGAACAGCCGCTTCAGGTTGAACATGTTTCTCTTCCTCCTTGGCCCCCTAGTGGGCTCCTCTTGTTTTCGTTCGCTCATTTATCTTCACTAGAAATTGACGTTATTGACGCGCGAATGTTACGGATTAGGCCTGTCAAACCCAGACCACTCGCAGTTTCTTCATAGTGCTTATCCCCTTAACCCATAGTCCGGCTAGGTCTTATCCTCCTAGTGCAGGTCCATGACGAGGTCGATCTGCGGCGGCATGGTGCGGCTGATCAGATTCGTGCCACCCGACGGAGGAACAACCTCAATCGTGAAGATCTCGTTCGTGGTTAGCGTCGATGTGCCCGGGAGCACGACTGTAATCTCGAACAGCTCACCGACCTCTATCAGGTCGTCGCCGTCGCCGAGGGTCTTGACGACGGTGTAGGTGAGGTCAGGCACGCGCGCCTCGGCGTCGATGTAGTTCATGATCGTGGTGTTGGTGGTGGCCAGGGGATCGACGGGCACCGGCGCCCCAGCGGCGGAGGTGCCCAGGTTGAAGACGATGGTGTCAAGGCCGACCGCCGTGATAGCGCCGTCTAAGTTCACGTCGATCACGGTGAGTGCGCCACGCACCTCCAGGTTTCCGCGAGCCTTGTCTAGACCGGCGAAGACGGTCTCTTTGCCACGGTCAGCGCTGAACAGACCAGTGCTGAGGACGACGAAGGCGAATACCGAGGCCACGATAACGAACGCGATCAGGATGATCGCCGTCTCGAGACCGGTGATGCCTTCCTCTTTCCTGTGTAGACTGTTCAGCAGCTTCTTCATGTCGTACCCCTTTGCCCGCGAAGGGCTGGTTGTGGCTCCCCTAGTGGAGATCCATGATTAGATCGATCGCTTGCGGCATAGTCCTACTGATAAGGGAAGTGCCTCCAGACGGAGGAACCACTTCGATGGTGAAGTTTTCATTGATGACGAGTGTCGATCCGGCTGGCTCGACGATGGTGATCTGAAACAGTTCACCCACCTCGAGCAGATCGTCTGCATCGCCGAGCGTCTTGACGACTGTGTACGTTACATCGGCGACGCGACCTTGGGCGTCGAGGTAGTTGATGATGGTGGTGTTGGTGGTGCCAGCCGGGTCAACGCTGACGGGAGCGCCGCTGACGGAGTTGGCGAGACTGAAGACGATGGTGTCAGCGCCGGCGTTGGTGATGGCGCCATCGGAGTTGACGTCCGCCACCGTCACGGCGCCGCGCACCTCAAGGCTGCCACGGGCTTTCTCCAGACCAGCGAAGACGGTCTCCTTGCCTCGGTCGGCGCTGAAGAGACCGGTGCTGAGGACGACGAAGGCGAATACCGATGCCACGATGACGAAGGCGATCATGATGATCGCGGTCTCGAGACCGGTGACGCCTTCTTCTCTTTTGTGCAGGCTGCTCAGCAGCCGCGTGGGCTTCAGCATTTCTACACCCCTTGTGACTTCGCCTTATCGAAGTCCCGCGATTGGTCTGGTGTTGTTCTCCAATTCAAATTGACGGTATTGGTCAGCGAATGTTACGTCTTGGTGAAGGCGAACGATAAAAAAGTCCATAACGGGTTAAGAGAACGTGCGTAACCGCGTTCAGGGCCGAGCTGAGAACGACAACGGACAGAGGACGGAGCGAGCCGGAGCGCCGTGCGGCGGGACAGATCTAGCGATTGAATGGTGTTGAGGGGCTCTGAATCTCCGTTACGTCAAACGTCGATCAGCGGCGATGCCAGGGGGGGCAGGACGTCCGCTAGCAGTCCAATGCCTGGTCCGTGAGGGCCAGCTGGACATCGCCGTCCGCGGCGTCCGCGAGCACCATGTGGAACGGCTGGGTGAGGGCCTGGGTGACGGCGCAACCTCGGCCGGGAACCGTCCTCAGAACCTCGACGACGATCCCGCTCTCATCAACGACGATCGACTGTACTTGGATGGCGAACCCTCCGGTGGATTGCTCCCGGTCGAAGACGGCGATGAGCATCTTGTCGTCGAAGGCGACGTCCGGCGACGTTGGAGTCGGCACGACGACGCTGACGTGGGTGCTCCAGAGTTCGGCCCAAGCCTCCTGGGTCTCGATCTTGAAGATGGATGGTTCTTCTATCATGACGCCGCTGTTCCCGCCGACGAGGAAGGTGTCGAAATCGATCTGAGCGCTGGCAGGAGGAGTCTCGGTCGGAGAAAGGGTGGGAGTCAATACTTCCTGTTCGTCGTCTCCACATGCGGCGGAGAAGACGGTGAGTAGAAGCGCTACGGCGGCGAACGTCGTCGGAATCTTCATGATGATCACCTCTCTTATTATCGAAGACGTGCGGCAGTGGCGACAGGTTCCATGCATGGTTTGACGGGGGGAGGTTCGAGACGATGAAACTGCCCGGCGACTGGAACTGTACCTGCCACCGATCCTGCGCTGGCTGCCGGACATCCGGACGGAGAAGGCGCCGAGGCCGGCAGTGCGACCGACGAAGACGCCCTAGGCGCGGCACTCCTCTATATACAGAGAGAGGACCGGGAGAATCAGCGCGGGGACCCAAAGCGGATACGCCACCACTGGCTGACGCCGTGCGGCTATAAGTGAACTTGAAGCCTGGGTCGGATCGACCCATTAGGCTGAGTGCAAACATGCGCCCACCACGGGCGTGGTCGAACACCCTCAGCTTGGGAAGGTTAGGTTTGCGGAATCTGTGTTGCCCAGATACGGAACTGTTGAATTCCGGTCCGTCTTAGCCCTTGGCTTCCGAGATCGATTTTACGCCACGAACGGCCCGGCTCAATGGCCAGTCGACGGCGTCAGCCTTAGAGTTCGAATGGATACTGGTTCAGTTCTGCCCTCGACCGTGACTTCCTGGAGCGGCAGATCGGGGTGACGATCTCGGATGTCGGCACTAACGTGGTTACTGAAACTGCCACTACACCGCTCACGCGATATCCCAGGGGAACAGCCCAACAGGGAGTCCGAGCTACGGACGCTCCTCACAAAATGATCGACGAAGAGGATCGTTACGTTGCGGAAGGGATTCGTGCGGGCGATCCAAGGGCGATAGAGTTCCTCTACGACCGCTACAGTCGCCGGGCATTCGGCCTCGCGTACCGAATACTTGGCGATAGCGCTCGAGCCGAAGACGCGGTGCAGGAGGCGTTTTTGATTGTGTGGCGGCAGGCCAGCCGGATCGACCCGGCGCGGGGCAAGCCGCAGTCGCTTCTCATGACGGTGGTTCATCACAAGGCCATCGACATCCTCCGCTCGGAGCGAGGTCAGGCGCCGAGGAACGTACTTCTCGATCCCGACGTCGTTGACGACGAATCCGATACCTTGAGAAAGGTAGAGCGGACTCTCGATCGCGAAACGGCGCAGAAAGCGGTACGAAAGGCCCCGTCGGCGCTGACCCAGAGTCAGCGCGAGTCGATAGAGCTGGCCTACTTTAATGGGCTCACGCACGTTGAAATCGCTGATAGGCTGGCCGTTCCCCTGGGCACGGTCAAGAGCCGGCTGCGTCTAGGGCCGGCAAGAATGCGGTCCGCGCTCGCGACCGAGCCAACTTCGCCGACCACGATCTGCTCACAGAAGAGGCTGTACGACAAGCCCGCGCCGAATACGAGCGGCGGGGAAGCGTTCCGGCCGCGGACGTACTGGCCTGGGCGTTGTACAAGTCTGGCCAGTATGAGGAGGCCAAAGAATATGCTGAGGAGGCGCTGAGGCTAGGCACGTTAGACGCCGCACTTCTGTTCCACACAGGCATGATCGATTACCGCCTCGGTGAAAGCGAGTCTGCTCGCGCTTATCTTGAGCAGGCCGTTGAGATCAACCCCGGCTTCTCCGTCCTGTATGCGCAGACCGCAATCGACACGCTTCGTGAGCTTGAGTCCTCGGCGGGATAGTCTTCCAGCACTGGAAGGATAGCCGACACATCCAGAGTCGCTGACGAGCGATCGAGACGATCACGAGGAGCGGGCCGCAACCGATTCGCGCGCCGGGCGTTAGTCAGTAGGAAGATCAGAGGGAATGGAGACGCCCAATGAGGCTCATGTTCATTGTCTCGGTTATGGCAGCGGCTGCAATCGTGTTTCTCGGGTGTGGAAGCGCCGAGGAGGTTTCGCAGAGCGAACCGCAGGCGACTTCGCCTACAGTGAGCGCGCCGCCTACCCCGAGTATTACGCCCACGCCGACCGACGCGCCGGTAGCGACGACGCCCGCCGGGGGCGGCGGAAGCGGGGGTGAGATCGGCCCCGGGACAGTAATCACGCCGCCGCCGAAACCGTCTTCTGGACCCATTCCGCTCGACTGGGGAACGTTCACAGCGCGGGACCACACTATTCGTCACCCGGCTGGCTGGTATTCCACTTTAGGCCGGGTATCCTCGTGGACTCCTGGCGAAGGCGACGTCCCCGCCACACCATTCCGCGCTGACGGAATTAGGATCGACTATAGTATTAGACCCGAGCCCAATCCCGCGCCAAAGGAGGGTAGCGCACTCTTGGTGGATGGGCTATCCGGCTGGGAGGTTGTACGGTCATACGATCCCTCGCTGGCGCGGGGGATCGCCCAAGTCCACGAGTTGTTTGTCGAAAGGGACGGCTTCTTTACGGTGTTCGTTGGCTATTTCGGGCCGGACGCGATCGATGAGGATCTCTTCTGGCAGATCGTGTCTACTTTTGAACCGACGCCGTGACGAGATTCCTGCTTACGGTTGAAGCACAGTCGGCGAATCCTAGGTAGGCGGTAGTCGATTCGCCATCACCCTAGACCCTGCCCCGTGATGATGTCCCCGGCGCAGAAGGTGGAGGCAGAGCGCCGTAGCCGGTGGGTAGTTCCGCCGCTCATCCTACGAGTGCCTCAGGATGAGCGGGGAGGAGTCAGAGCGGACCGCAACCGATTCGCGCGCCGGGCGTTAGTTCCGCGACGAAAGTGATGCGTCTGTCCTTGACAACGCCTGAGATGGGTGCAGAATGATGGGCGGAGCAGCAATCCGAGACACGGGATAGATGACATGCGCCCATCTAAACTCACCTTCCTCATCGCAAGCGCGATCGTCGCAGTTGTCGCGGTTGTGACGGCGACCACTGTCGGCGTAGACGACGGAGCGGCGTCGAGCGAGGAGGCGCAACCCCAGACGACGGTTGGGGTGCGCTTCGTCCACGATGGGGAACTGGTTCCGATTTGGCTCGGACAGGCACTCGGCGCGCCAACTGCAGACGGGATAGGATGTGGCATCCTCACGGCTGCGATCCCGATATTCACCCAAGCCGAGACTTTCTCCTGGCCGCTGAAGGCCCTCGGCGTTCCTCACGAATGCAGCAAAGGGCCGCCCACCATCCTTCGATTTGAGTGGTTTGCCTGGGGTCCGGCGGATGGGACACATCTGGAAGTCGAATTCGTGTGGGAAGGCTGTGATCTGATCTACGATCTGGAGGTGCCGGACTTCCTCGTCGGAGCGCAATCGCCTGCTCCTTGGCCAACACCAAATGTGACAGCCACGCCGATGGTCCCAGTGCCATGCGATACGAGCACGCCGACGATTTCTGCACCATCGACCATCGCCACGCCAGCCGAGCTACCGAACACTGGGGGCGGACCTGATGAGGGCCCCGTACCGCTGCTGCTGATCGGAATCGCACTCATCGGCACCACGATAGTGCTGGCAGCCTGGGTGCTCCGGCCTCGACCCTAGACACGCATCAAGGTACTGGAGTTGGCGTCGCCGTCGGTGCTGGGGTGGCGGTCGGGCCGCCGTCACCGAGGGACGGGCAGTTTGGGTCGTCGGAGACGATGGGCGGGAAGCCGGCGAGCCAGAGGAGGATCGAGAGCGCGTCGATGGCGTCGACATCGTTGTCGCAGTCGAGGTCGCCGAACTCGAAGGGGAGTTGGGTCGGGACCGGGGTCTCACTCGGCACAGGCGTTGGCGTGCCGGTCGGGCCGGGGCTGCCGCTGGGAGTGGGCGTCGCTGACGCCAAGCCGATGTTCACAGTGATCGTGGCGGTGACACAGGTGTCGTCGTCGCAGATGAGAATGCTGAACATGTCCGTGCCGGAGAAGGCGCCGTCCGGCGTGTAGGCGATGCTGGCCGCATCCTCGTTCGGTACGTTATCGGTGTTCGGCGCGTTAGAGGTGCAGGTAGAGTTGACGATCGGGCTGAGGGTACCGTTGGCGGGCGAGATGGCGACGGTGAAGCCGAGATCGCAGTCGCCGCTGATGTGCTCGCCGGAATCGCCGTCGAGGTCCGTTGCGGTGATGAGGACCGGCACGGGAGCCGACTCCTGGAGGTCGAACTCCTGGTCTGACGTGACCGGCGGGTCGTTCTGAGGCGTGACTTCGACGCCGACGACGCTCGGTGGGGACGTTGGGTTGTGCCCAACGCTGTAGGTGAAGAACGACTGGTAGATGATGGCGCCGGTGGTGTGTGGGGCGGCGGCGGTGCCGCCCGCTGCCCTGGTCAAGCCGGTGAAGCATGGGGGCGCGACGGGGTCGCAGGCCTGTGTCGTGGTACCGACGGACGTGTAGGAAACGAGCTCGTCGTCGAGGGCGAGCGTCCCGGAGGCGGGGAAGATCTCCACCGGCGAAAGGACAGCGGTCGAGACCGGCATCAGGTTCGCACTGTCGGAGATACCGGCGGTGAGGGTGGCGGTGCGAGCGAAGGCGCCGGGGCCGGGTGTGAAGGTGGTCGTGGCGACGTCGGTATCGAGTCCGGATAGCTGGAAGGCGGTATCGCCGGTGCTGTGGTCCGACGGATTCCGCAGATCGCCCGGATCACCGGTGCTGCCGACGCCGCGGGTGGCGCCGGTGAGACAGGGCTCGGTGACGGGGGTGCAGTCCTGAGACGTAGTGCCGAGACCGGTGTACGAGATCAACTCGTTGTCGATCTGGACGTTCCCCTCGGGACTGCCGAACGAGGCGATAGAGTCGAGTGGTATCACGGTAGTAGAGGAGTCGATGTCAGCGGAGAGATCGTTCGAAACGGCGACGGCGCGGAACGCGGGCACGCACGTGGGTGTACATGAGTAGGCAGCCGCGATCGAACCGAAAGCGCCACGGGCAAGGACGGTGAACTCGGTGCTGTCAGGGCTGGTCGTACCGTTGTTGTCGATCTCGGCCAGCGCGCCGTAGGTGATGAGTTCATCCTCAATCTGGAGAACGCCAGATGCAGGGAAGCCGAGGCTGGTGCCGGTGAGAACGATTGTTGCATCGACGTCGGTATGGGGCTCGTCGATCGGCGCGCTCTCAACCTCTGACTGAGAGGCGGTGGCGCCGGCCGAGTGCGCAGCCGCGGCGGTGAAGAAGCCGCGCGTGACACCGCCGAACGATGATGCAGTAGTGCTGGTGTAGATGAGGATCTCGTCGTCGATGCGAAGGGTGCCGGTGGTGGGGAAGCCGGTCGTCGTGACGACGGGAATCGAGCTGGCCGAAGCGTCGATGTCGGCGGCGAGCGTGGCGCCCGGCGCACAGGAGAGGTTGGCAAGGGGATCGAGCGTGCCGCCTGTGACGTTGGCGGTGGTGATGGTGAGTTCGGTGCAGCCGGCGAGACCGTCGGCGTGGGAGGCGGCGAGGGTGGCGTCGACGCTGCCGTTCTCGGCGATGGAGTACGACTGCTGTGCGGGGGCCGGCAGGTCGGCGCTGGTGGAGTCGCGACCAATGATGAGGAATAACGTGACAAGTAGAAGGGCGATTGTTGACAATAAGAGCAGTCTACGGATCACCACCAGCCACCTCCTGCTGAAAGCATAGCGTTCTCTCCCTTTTTCGGGCCTATCTGATATGAACGCGTGTGGGGGAAGAGAGTTAAGAATGCGAAGGTAGCGTCAGGGCGGAAGTCTGTACCGTGACGAGTGTCTGTACTCCGCTCGTTCCTTCGAGAGCCCCAGGACGAGCGGGAAGTAGACCTAAGGCGCGCTGTTCGTCCGAGTGCCTGTACCAAGAAGAGGCGCCCGTGCTCCGCTCGGTCCTTCGAGAGCCTCAGGACGAGCGGGAAGCAGACCTGAGACGCGCTGATCGTCCGAGTACTTGTACCAAGAAGAGGCGTCCGTGCTCCGTTAAGCGGAAGCTATGCACACAGCGATCCGACGTGCACGATCACCACGATCGTCTCCGCGAGGATGGCCCGTCTGGCTGCGGGGCTATTCAGGACGCCGGGACTAGGATGATACGCGGTCCAGGAGGACGTTCGGTTCTATGATCATGGCTTCCTGGTCGTAGGGCGTTGCGGCGGGGCGAGCGGCGGCGACAAGTTCGTTGCGAACTCCGCACTGCAGGCAAACGTAGTGTCCGTCAGCGCCTGCGGTCCGATACTCAAGGTCCCCTAGGCATTGCGAGCATACGCCCAGGGTGGACGATATGTCCCTGCCTTGTCTTGCCCGCTTAGGAACGTACGGCATGGCGATCCTCCGTTTTCCTGCGGACCTTTGCACCGGGGCGCGGGAGCCGACGGGCTCGACAGCTCTTAACGCCGGTGCGACGGGCCGTCTCAGTGACCTACGGGGTTAGCTGATGGGTTAGGGCTGAGAGGCGGCTGCCCTTCCCGCCTTCGGCGGGATTGACCCCTACGCGAGTGGTTCCCCCGTTCCTTCATCTGGATGAAGGATTCGGCCTTTTCGATTCGGGTTCATTGAAGCACCAATCCGGAAGGCTGTCAACGGAATCAGGGTTGTGGAAAGGTTGATGAAGCGAATCACAATGTTTTGACACGGCCCGTGCCGCGTTCGTATCCTTTGCCCCACTGACCGTGAGACTGGAGGCAACATGAAGGTAGGAATATTCTACGGCGGGACGAGCGAAGTCGCAGGCCAGATTGAAACCGTGGTCCAGGCGGAGAAGGATGGCTTCGACTCGATCTGGTTCGGACAGATCTTCGGGCCAGACGTGATGACGGTGCTGGCGATGGCGGGACAGAAGACGAACCGCATCGAAGTTGGGACTTCTGTGGTGCCGACGTACCCGCGCCACCCGCACGTGATGGCGCAGCAGGCGCTGACGACGCAGGCAGCGACGAATGGCCGGTTCAGCCTGGGAATTGGGCTATCGCACCAGCCGGTGGTGGAGGGGATGTGGGGTCTTTCCTACGATCGGCCGGGGGTACACATGAAGGAGTACCTAGACGTGCTGCTGCCGCTGGTGAACGAGGGTCAGGTTAGCCACAACGGCGAGCTTTTCAAGGTGAACGCGCAGGTGAGCGTACCAACGCCGAAGCCGCCGGAGGTGCTCATCGCGGCGCTGGCGCCGATGATGCTGCGAATGGCGGGCGCGCGAACGGCCGGCACCGTTACGTGGATGGTAGGCCCGAAGACGCTGGAATCGCACATCGTGCCGCGCCTGACGAAGGCGGCGAGCGAGGCGGGCCGACCGGCGCCAAGAGTAGTCGTCGGGCTGCCGGTCGCTGTCGTTGATGACGTCGCCGAAGGACGAGAGAAGGCGGCGAGGTCGTTCCAGTTGTACGGCACGCTGCCGAACTACCAGCGTGTGATCGAGAAAGAGGGTGTCGCGGGTCCGGCTGACGTCGCAATCGTTGGCGACGAAGCCTCGGTCGAGCAACAGTTGCGAGACCTGGCATCCGCGGGCGCGACGGACTTCCTGACGGCCGCGTTCCCCGTAGGCGACGACGTGAAGGGCTCGCTGGCGCGGACACGAGCGCTGGTGCAGAGTCTGGTGGGCAAGATATAGGGGAGACAGAGATGGGAAGCAGAGCGCTGGTACTGGGAGGCGGAGGCGTGGCCGGGGTGGCGTGGGAGACGGGTGTACTAGCTGGGCTTGCGGAAGGCGGGATCGACGTAGCGGACGCTGATCTAATAGTCGGCACGTCCGCCGGATCAGTCATAGGAGCGCAGTTGGCGTCTGGGAGACCGGTGCAGGAGATGCTCGAGGAACTTCTTTCGCCGCCCGAGAACGCCACCGCGATCCAATTAGATTTCGATCCGCCGACTGTGATCGCGATCTTCCAGAAGTGGGCATCGTTTGCGGAGATCACGGACACGGGATGCGCTGATGTAGGCGCGATGGCGATCGGGGCGAAAACGTCGGCGGAAGAGGCGTGGATAGAGTCGTTCGCGGAGCGTTTCGCCGGTGAGTGGCCGGAGCGGCAACTGGTGGTGACCGCGGTCGACGCGGACTCGGGTGCGTTTCAGGCGTGGGATCGAGACTCGGGTGTGCCGATGGAGCTGGCGATCGCGTCAAGCTGCACGGTACCCGGGTTGTTTCCGCCGGTGACGATCAACGGTAAGCGCTACATCGACGGCGGCGTCCGCTCTGGCACGAACGCCGATCTCGCGGAAGGGCACGACACGATCTTGATAATGACAGCGCTTGGCGGCAGGCAGGAGAACATCGGGCCGATCTGCAAGCGAACGGCGGAGGCAGAGGCGGCCGCACTTAGCGGGGGCAGCAGCCACGTGGAGCTGCACTTCATGGACGAGGGTTCGCTGGAGGCTGTAGGCTCGAACATGATGGATCCAACGCGCACGAAGATTACGGCCGAAGCCGGTGTCAAGCAGGGCAAGAGGCTCGCCACGCGGATCGCGGACGTCTGGCCGAAGGCGATCGTCTAGCGTACGTTTACATCGTCGGGATCTGCACGGTGCTGCCGATGTCTGGGCACGGTTCCTCCTGAGTAACCGAAAAGTCCACGATAGTCCGAAGCTTCTTCAGAGCGTCCACTGAAGTCACGCCGCCGCTGCAGTCGGCGTCGCCGAAGAGCCTAGTCGTAGTCGTCTCGCCTTCCGTCACCTGCACTTCGCTGCCGATCGCGAGACACGGTTCCGTCTGGCTTACTGAAAAGCCCGCGAGGTCCCGCAAGAGGGCCAGCGCGTCGCTGGCGTCCGTGTCGCCGTCGCAGTCTACGTCGGTCCAGAGGACGTTCTGCAAGAGCGGCGGGTCGGAGATGATGGAGACGGTGCCGTCGAGGAAGTTGGTGACGTAGACGCGATTGGCGCCGGGATCGACGCCGATGCCGGTGGGAAGAGCGCCGACCGGGACGGTAGCGACGACAGCGTTAGCGGGATCGCTCTCGGCCAGCGCCCCGTCGATAACGGAGACGGTGTCATCAACGGAGTTGCTGACGTAGATGCGGTCTCGATCGGGGTTCACCCCCACGCGCAAGGCCCCGAAACCGACCGGCACGGTGGCGATGACAGCGTTGGTCTCGCCGTTGATCACGGAGACGGTGGCATCGAAGGAATTGGCAACGTAGACGCGGTTAGTGACTGCATTCACGTCAACACCGAACGGTCCATTACCAACAGCGATGGTGTCGATCACGGTGTTGCTGGTGGTATCGATGACGGAGACGCTGTCGTCGGCGAAGTTGGGGATGTACAGACGATCGGTGACGGGATTGAGCGCCGTGTCTGATGGCCCGATGCCGACCGGGATGCTGGCCACGACCTCGTTCGCCTCCGAATCAATGACGACGACAACGTTGTTGAAGGAGTCCGCGAAGTAGGCGAGGCCGAATTCGTCGTCCCCAACGCCGACGGCGTCTGGCGGATTCGCTCCGCCTCCACCCGGCCCAAGGTCGATGATTTCGACGACGACGTCCTCGAAGGGGTCGATGACGAATACTGTTCCGAAGGGAAAGCCCAAGTTAGCGACGTAGATGAGGGGACCGTCGGGAGTAAGGACTAGCGCAATGTCATCGGCGCCGATGCCCTCCGGACCGAGATCGATCGTGGTGATCAGATCGCCTTGGTCTTCGTCATCGTCGTCCTCATCGATGTCGAGGACACTGACGGTGCCGGCGTTGGAGTTCACGACGAACATGACGTTGCCAAATATATAGACGTTCTCGGGCCCCTCGCCGACGGGGACGGTTTTGACGACGGTTGGCGCAGGGGCCGCGGGATAGAGGTTTGCCGCTGCCTTACGGTCGCTCTCTGTCTGATGGTGGCGCAGACCGGTGTCCTGATCGTGCCTCATGACATCGGTGGCGCCGGTACTGTGCTTGAGGCCCAGGACGTGGCCGATTTCGTGCTTGGCGACAGTAAGGAGATCGATGCTGAGTGGCGGTATGTCTTCGTCCGTATCGGGGTCGTCGTCGATATACCAGGGGGCCGGCGGCACCGAGCTAAAGGAAACACCCGTAGGAGGGCTATTGTCGAAGCCGCCGCTCATGAAACCGAGGGTTCCTTCGCCTAGTTGGGAGCCCCAGCCGAGGATAATGTCGGCGGTGCTGCCGAACACCTCTTTGAATACTATGTCGCTACCAGGAAGGTCTACCCACTCCCGTATCGCCTCGCGGACGACTAGCCTTTCGTCGTCAGTCCATTCTTTGGAGCCCTCATCACTGAACTTGACCGTTATCGTGCCGGTCCAAAAGCCGGTGCTGTCAAGCCAATCCCCGTGCCATGTGGCGGCTTCAACAGTGGCGATGCCGTTGGTCCAACCTCCCTGCCACCAGAGCGCTAGCGACAGAACGGCAAGAGTGACGGCGGCGCGCAGGCCCCACTTCAATGGGCTAGCAAGAACTTCCCGACTCATTGGAGGGCCGGCGCCTTGTCGCGGATCTCGATGGTTATGAACGGCGTGTGTTGGTCTTCGTGTGCGCTCTGAGGATCGAACCAGAACTGAATCAAGAGCCAGACGTCGCCGGTGACTTCCACTACAGTCGATTCCGAAATGTTGTGCGGGTCACCGACGGTGACCGCGATTTCGTGCGAGCCGGAGGAGACGTCCTGGTTGACTCGGACGACGTGGTGTTGAGTCTCAACGGGCAGCATCTCATCGAAGACGTCGGCGTCATCGAGGCTCACGGTCATCGGCAGTTCAGCGATGCCGGTGCCCAGGCTCTGGTTGCTGATGAGGAAATGGATCGACAGCGTTCCCGCAGGCGCGATGACGTCGCCGGCGGCGGGAACGGCTGAGGCATCCGGCTGCGGGGAGTCGGTGGCGGCGTCAGCAGACCCATCACGAAGAGACGATCCGACGATGATGATCGCCAGGGCCAAGATGCCCGCGAGAGCTGGGATCGTCAGAAGCGCTATCCTATAGCGCCCGGAGCTAACCATGCGCCACTCCTTTCGGCTAGAGACCAGCGGGGCCGCCGGCCTACTTCACTGGCCGGCTACAAGACGTTCCTCAGCATACTCCTAGCGCTGGTGGTGTCAACGCCGCCGAGTGGGCAGACGCGGATACCGACGGCTCAGGATGAGCGGGTACTAAATATGGAGCCGCGCATCGAGTACGAGAAGACAAAAGCCTACCTTCTACTCGCGTGGAGATCGCGTAACGAAAGAGGCGGGGCTAGAACGCCCCCGCCTCTGAACTTTCGGCCTAGCTTTGACTAGCTGGCACTGACTACGAACTCGCAGTTGACCTCAGTGTCCGATCCATCGCCGCCTAGGCAGGTGTCGAAGTCAGCGCCACCGTTGAGGTCGTCGGCTCCGTGGTTACCGATCAGCACGTCGTTCCCGGCTTCACCGAAGATCGAGTCGGCGCCCGTGCCCCCGACGGCCATGTCGTCGCCATCGCCCAGGCAGATGATGTCGTTTCCGTCACTAGCGATTACTAGGTCGTCGCCGCCCTTCGCAACGATCACGTCAGCACCCTTGGTCCCGAAGATAATCTCGGAAGAGTCCGTACCAACGATC
This sequence comes from Chloroflexota bacterium, assembly GCA_022574655.1. Taxonomy (GTDB): domain Bacteria; phylum Chloroflexota; class Dehalococcoidia; order SM23-28-2; family RBG-16-64-32; genus JACZRQ01. Next base: position 33,097 of record JACZRQ010000004.1, on the reverse strand, counting down.
GTGGCCGCGTGGCCGTCGCAGTACTCCCCTCCCGTCGTCGGCGTTGGTGCCGGTAGCGGGATCGACTCCGGCGTCGGCGTCGGCGTCGGCGTCGGCGTTGGTGTCGGCGGCAGCGTCGGTGTGGGGGTTGGTGTAGGTGTCGGTGTCGGTGTCGGTGTCGGTGTCGTCGCCGGCGTTGGCGTTGGTGCCGATGTCGGGTCCGGCTCCGTCGTCGGTGTAGGTGTCGGCGTTGGCGCCGGTGTCGGCGAGGGAGTCGGTGCGCTGGTCGGACCGATATCGTCTTCCGGCGGCAGAGGTGCGCATTCCAAGCTCCCCTCTACAAGGAAGACCCAGGAGTTGAGGATGTCATCGCCGGCATCTGCGATGGCCAGCTTCATATGGTTTATCCCAGGATTGAGATTGCCCTGGGCTCCCAGAGTCACTGTTAGTCCGTCTGCCTCGATGTCGAGACGCGGTGCGGGGGCATCTTCATCATTATTGATGTAGAAGGCGGAGTTACTCGCGTCCACGCCCAACGGATTACCACCGTTCACGTTGTTGATTGATACCGGCGTCGCGCTACCCGGGACTAGAGCGATATTGACTCCGTTGAGGAAGAAGCCGAACACGTCGTTGTAGTCGGTATTAACCCATTCGTTATACTCGTCCGAGGTGAAGACATACTGGAGCGAAACGACGTCAATGCCTTCACATTCGAAGTCGAATTCCAATATCGTCGCGTCAATAGTCGAAAAGCCCGGTATCAAACCGTCGAGGTCTGCATCTCCTGGCGTGTCGTTGACATCTGTAGAGTCATCAGAGAGGTTGGGACCGACCACGGAGCCAACGTGACCAGAACTCAGGATGATCCCGCTCTCGAATCCCCCGATTCCTGTGCCGCCGCTGAATGTGCCGGCAGCTTGATTAGCTCCCGAAAAGGTCACGTTGGAATTGATGGGAGGGCTAGTCCCACCCAATAACGTATTCACCAGATCAGTGGGGGTTAGCCCCGTTGTGAGGTCCGCAGTGACGATGCCGAGGTTAGCGCTCGCATTGCGAGTGGGCAACAACGCGAGGGCTACTACCAGCAGCGGCAGCACGGCAAGGGCCAAAGTGAGCGAAATCAGACGGCTAGTGTTCTTCATCTGAATCGCCCTTCCCGTTAAAAATCCAGCGCTGCCCCTCGTCTGCCCCTTTGCCCATCATGCCTGCTCTTCGCATCAGATCCTTCCTTTCCTGATCCTGACGCCTATGTCGCTGGCGGCTGCCTCTGCCGCACCGCTGCCAGAAGTGTCCGCGTACGCCTCTTTTCCTGCCCTACAACCGTTGAACGGTTGGAATGCCAACGTTCTCTTGGCAACACGTAAACGCCCAGTGTGTGGTCGCCTCCCGGGCAGCCTTTGTCCTCTCGGCCCACCACTCCTCTTCGGTGGTGGTCCACGGAACCTGCCCTTTGGCCGCGCAGGAGAGCCTCGTCCTATTGTCAGAGGCGACGCGGGTCGGTTTCAATACGATTCGGATAAGCGTCGGGTCAGGTTAGGTTAGCGCCTGGTCAAGGTCTGCGGTCCGTTAGTCAAATTGACGGCCGACGCAGGATCGGTGGCCGATACCGCATCGGCGAGATCGAGTAATCGGTTCCCCGCATCCTCGTCTCGGTCAGAAGCTACTCGTGGTTATCCCCAGGTACAGCCACGCACAACGAAGCTGACACGTGTTTCCTGCACTGAAGGTGTTGGCAGAATCGTTCCGGGTCGTCTGGTACGACGCGCGGGGAACCGGTCTTTCGGACCGCGAGTGCGTCGACTTCTCAATGCCAGCCGTGGCGCTGGTGGTGTCAAAGCCACCGAGTGTGCGGTCGCGGAAGAAGTCTGATTCGACAGCGGGCTAGCTAGCGATAACGCCCGCGTCCGCGTTGTTTGTCGCGCCTGCGATTGGTCTTGCTAATCGTCTTCCGCTTCTTCTTTTCGGCGAGTTGCGCGGCACGGTCCCTACGGCGGTCCGCGAAGGCCAGGTCGCTCTGCAGCTTCTGGTAGCCGCGGCGGCGGCCGTCGTCTAGTTCGCCCGCTTCGACCGCGGCGATGACGGCGCAGTTTGGCTCGGCGGTGTGGGTGCAGTCGCTAAAGGCGCACTCCTCGGCGATGCCCTCGACGTCGGAGAACGTCTTGCCGAGGGCGGACGGATCGGCGAGCACCTGCAGCTGGCGCAGACCGGGGGTATCGATGATAACGCCGCCACCCGGTACGAGGAGCATTTCGCGGGCGGTCGTCGTGTGACGACCTTTGTCGTCGCCGCCGCGGATGTCGTAGACAGTCTGGACATCGTCGTTGAGCAAGCGGTTGATGAGCGATGACTTGCCGACGCCGGAAGAGCCGACGAAGACGACGGTGAGGCCCGGGCGAAGCTCACGCCGAATCTCGTCGACGCCAGAGCCAGTGGCTGCGCTGGTGAGGACGAGTCCGTCGGCCATGTCTTCGACCTGCTTCGCGTAGTCGAGCGGGGACTCGACGAGATCGATCTTGTTGAGGACGAGGAAGGGCCGTGCGCCGCTCTCCCAGACCTGCGTGAGGTAGCGTTCGATGCGACGGGGGTTGAACTCACGCGTCAGCGATGTGACGAGGAAGACGACGTCGACGTTCGTTGCCAGCGCCTGCTCCTCTGTCAGACGCTGCTGATCGCTGGGAGCGATGCGCGAGAGCTTGGTGCGGCGTTTCAGAACGCGTTCGATCACGGCGCTGTCGGAGGATATGCGGGCGAGAACCCAGTCGCCAACGACCGGAAGGTCGATGAGATGCTCGCTCTCGTAGCCGAGGCGGCCTGAGAGTGAGGCTGTTCGCTCGCCGCGTTCGGTGAGCAGTCTAAAGATGCCGCGAGAGAGCGTGGCGACGCGGGCGGGTTTGAGGTCGTTGTCGTCTTCGGTTAGTTGTTGCTGGAAGAAGTGGGTCCAGCCGATGTCAGGGAGTGAGTACACTGGTCTCTCCTAGTCGCTGTGATGGGGAAATCGGCAGCGTGGGGGCAGACCTGTGACTTGAGATGAGAGCCGAGACGCGTGAAAGAGTTATGCGACGCTCGAAGGCAGGCCCGCCCGGATCGCGGAAACAAGAACTTTATACATCTGGAAGAGCCTCCTTTCACGTTATATGCGCTTCGAGAACAGTACACGAAGCTGCGGGATTCGTCAATTGGTGGCCGTTGCTGATGGCGTAGAATGACCGCTATGGAGCCGCGCATCAAGTACGCGAAGACGAGCGACGGAGTGAACATCGCGTTCGCTACGTACGGCGAGGGATCGGCAGTCGTCTGGTCTTCGCAGCCAATAACAAGCCACGTCCAGCGGGAGTGGCAGATACCCATCTTTAGGGCGGCCTTCGCCGCCTTCGCCGCCCAGCGTATGCTGGTACGGTTTGACACGAGGGGAGTCGGTCTGTCCGACCGAGACGTGGATGACTTTTCATTGGAAGCGAGAGTTCGCGACCTCGAAGCCGTAGCCGAGCACCTGCACCTGAAGCAGTTCTCGCTGCTGGGCCTGGAGGTAGGCGGCCTGCCTGCTATTGCTTACGCGGCTAGCCACCCGGAGCGTGTATCCCACCTTGTGCTCCTGAACTGCTTCGCCCGTGGCGGGGAAAGTCAGCGTGGACAGGGGTTAGCGCAGTTGATGGACGCCGACTGGGAGATGTTCACCGAGAACGTTTCGGCTCAGGCTTTTGGGTTCGGCTTTGAAGGGTCGACCCGATACGCCGAATTCATTAGGGAGTGCATCACGCAAGAGGTCTTGGCCCGGATGATTGAAGCGGATGAACAGATCGACCTTTCTAGTCTGCTATCAGAGATACAGGCACCGACCCTGGTCGTTCGGCACAGCGGACTCAAGCTGCCGATGGATGAAACACGACGGCTGGCCGCTGGAATCCCGAACGCGCGTCTTTACGAGGTGGAGGGCTTCTACCAAGATAACTTAGCCCAGCTGCACACGACGATGTTAGAGTTTCTTGGTGTAGAAGTCGGGTCTGCGGCGGAGGAGCCTCGTCTTGACGCCGGTGCCTTTCGCACGATCCTGTTCACCGATGTCGAGGGCTCCACCGCACTCACCGAGCGGCTTGGTGACGCGAAGGCGCGTGACCTGCTTCGCGAGCACGAGCGGATAGTCCGAGAGGCGCTGTCCGCGCACGGCGGGTCAGAGGTGAAGACGATGGGCGACGGCTTCATGGCTTCGTTCACGTCGGCGACGAAGGCGCTCGAGTGCGCGATTGCCATTCAGAGGGTGTTCGCCCAACACAACGACTCGGCGGACGAACCGATCAAGGTGCGAGTTGGTCTGAACGCAGGCGAACCGATTGCGGAGGACGATCCGGGCGGCCGCGGCGACCTCTTCGGAACGGCAGTGAACATGGCGGCCCGGATCGCGGCGAAGGCGGAGGGCGGCGAGATACTGGCCTCGAACGTCGTGCGGGAGTTGGTGGCGGGGAAGAACTTCTTGTTCAACGATCGGGGTGAGACGGAACTGCGGGGGTTCGAGGACCCAGTGCGGGTGTACGAGGTGCGGTGGGGCGAGGGCGACTGATGCAGCCGGAGATCCGCTACTGCCGCAGCGCTGATGGAGCACGTATCGCATATACGGTATACGGACGCGGCGAGCCGCCGCTCGTCATTTTCCCCGGCTGGGCGATCACCATTCGGATGGAAACGCAATTCGACGAAGGCGTAGAGTTTTACGAGCGCCTGAGCGAGCAGCGAATGGTGGTGCGATACGACCCTCGGGGCATCGGCGATTCTTCCCAAGACGTTTTAGACTACGCGCAGGAAGCGCACGCTCTCGACGCTCAAGCCGTTATCGAGGCGCTCGGCCTGGAGGAGTACGACATCCTGGGAATCGCGTATGGCTCGCCGATCTCTCTCCTTCACGCTCACCTTCACGCGCAAAGCGTTAGGCGAATCGCTCTCTGGGCCCCGTATTCGTCCGGGGACTTCCTTCCTCGGGAGACCGTACGGGCGGTTCGGGACCTATACCAGGCAAACTGGCCGTTGGCGACAGGAACGCTCGTTGACACCATTGGCATAAGCGACGGAGAAACGCGCCGACGCTATGCACATCTGCTCGAACGTTCTATCGATCCGAAGGTTGCTGCAGCCTATGCTGAGTCCGCCCTTGAGCAAGATGTAGCTCCGATCCTGGAAGAGATCCAGCAGCCCGTGCTACTGCTGCACCGCCGTGGCAACCGACATATTCCGGTCAGCGTCGTTAGAGAGCTCGCATCCAGGCTTCCCAATGCGAGGTTCGTGGAGCTGGAAGGTAAAACCGAACCGTGGATCTTCGATCATGCGGACTACCTGACAAGGCTGACGGACTTCCTCGACGAGGGGACAGTCCGCGAATCAGTCACCGCCACTCCAACGCCATTTCGCACCGTCTTGTTCACGGACATGGTCGGCCACACTGAGATGATGGCACGGCTGGGTGACGACAGAGGGCGCCAGGTGCTGCGGGAGCACGAGCGGCTGACGCGGGAGTCGCTTAAAGAGCACGGAGGCACGGAGGTGAAGACGATGGGTGACGGCTTCATGGCATCGTTCGCAAGCGTGACCGCCGCCCTGGAATGTGCCATCGCGCTGCAAAAAGCGTTGGCCAAGCACAACGAATCAGCCGACGAACCGCTCAACGTACGCATCGGCCTCAACGCCGGCGAACCGATCGCCGAGGACGATCCCGGCGGACGGGGCGATCTCTTCGGGACGGCTGTGAACATGGCGGCGCGAGTCGCAGCCAAAGCGGACGGTGGCGAGATACTCGTCTCGAACGTGGTGCGAGAGCTGGTGGCGGGGAAGGGGTTCCTGTTCGCCGATCGCGGCGAGTTTGTCGCCAAGGGCTTCGAGAACCCGGTGCGGCTGTACGAGGTTAGCTGGCGGGAGAGCAACTGATGGAGCCTCAGATCCGCTTCTGCACCAGCGGAGACGGAACCCGCATAGCCTACGATACTCGGGGCGAAGGCCCTCCTATTGTTGATTTCCCGGCCTGGGGCAGCAACCTAGAGATGGACTGGACGCATCCTGAAAGCCGGCGGTGGTTTGAAAGACTCGGTCGGAATCGACAGCTCGTGAACGTAGACCGGAGAGGATCCTCAGCTTCACAGAGGGACGTAGACGACTTCACTTTGAAGGCCCACGTTGGCGATCTGGCGGCCGTCGTTGATGAACTCGAACTCGCTAAGTTCGATCTGGTGGGAGACGGCGAAGGAGCGTCAGTGTGCGTCGCGTACGCCGCACAGAATCCGGAACGCATCTCGCATCTGGCGCTCTGGTCTTTGTGCGCTTGGGGCCAGGAGACCGTGGACGCACGTGGAATCCAGGCTCTTCTAGTTCTTATCCGCGACAACTGGAGCATGGCTCGCAGAACGATGGCCGACTCAACTTACCCTAGCGGTCCGATCGAATTTCAGCGCTGGTGGGCGAATAGGGTCCGTCAATCGATGTCGTCGGATGTGGCCGCCAGATACCTGGAGTTCCTGACATCCGTTGATATTAAACCCTACTTACCGCAGGTGGAGGCTCCCACCCTGGTGCTGCATCGTCGCGACAGCCGCATCTGGCCTATCTCCGACGTCAGGGCGGCCGCGGCGATGATCCGAACTTGCACCTTTGTCCTGCTCGACGGCGACATCTCCGATCCCCTCCTTGGTGACATCTCATACCTCGAGACCGTTCGCGCATTCCTTGATGACAAGCCCGTGGAGACACCGGGAGGTGAGGCGATTGGGGGAGGTGCCTTTCGAACGATTTTGTTCACGGACGTGGAAGGTTCCACCGCTCTCACCGACCGCCACGCCAACGCCATTCCGCATCGTCTTGTTCACGGACATGGTCGGCCACACTGAGATGATGGCACGGCTGGGTGACGACAAGGGGCGCCAGGTGCTGCGGGAGCACGAGCGGCTGACGCGGGAGTCGCTTAAAGAGCACGGCGGCACGGAGGTGAAGACGATGGGTGACGGCTTCATGGCATCGTTCGCGAGCGTGACCGCCGCGCTGGAATGTGCCATCGCGCTGCAAAATGCGTTGGCCAAGCACAATAAATCAGCCGACGAACCGCTCAACATACGCATCGGCCTCAACGCCGGCGAACCGATCGCCGAGGACGATCCCGGCGGACGGGGCGATCTCTTCGGGACAACTGTGAACATCGCGGCACGAATCGCGGCGCAAGCTGATGGCGGAGAGATACTGGTGTCAGACGTTGTGCGGCAGCTCGTCGCGGGGAAGCAGTTCATGTTCAACGACAGGGGCGAAACCGAGCTGCGCGGCTTCGAGGATCCGGTGCACGTGTACGAGGTGAGATGGAGCGAGGACGACTGACTGACCAGATGGTTGGCCCCAACGGGAGAACGCCATGAAAGAGTTCGAAGACAAGGTAGCGGTAGTGACAGGAGCAGCAAGCGGCATCGGCCGTGCCATGGCGAATCGATTCGCCGGAGAAGAGATGAAGGTCGTGCTGGCGGACGTCGAAGAAGGGGCGCTGGCGCGGGCTGAGGCCGAGATGCGCGAGGCGGGCGCGACGGTGCTCTCGGTGGTGACGGATGTGTCGAAGGGCGCGGACGTCGAGAGGCTGGCCCAGGAGACGCTTGACGCGTTCGGAGCGGTACACGTGGTGTGCAACAACGCTGGTGTGACCGATCAGGGCGGGCCGATCTGGCAGAAGACGCTGTCGGACTGGGAGTGGGTGATGGGCGTGAACCTCTGGGGGGTGATACACGGAGTGCGCGTGTTCGTGCCGATCATGTTAGAGCAGGGCGACGAAGGCCACATCGTGAACACCGCGTCCATGGCAGGCCTGATGTCGGGCGGCGGCAATACTTACGGCGTGACGAAGCATGGAGTCGTGTCGTTGAGCGAATCGCTGTACCTCGAACTGCAGACTGCGGGCGCGAAGGTCAGCGCCTCGGTGCTGTGCCCGGGATGGGTATCCACCGACATCATCGACGCCGAGCGAAACCGGCCGCCGCAGCTGGAGAACCCGGCGCAGGAACCGGACCAAACGCTGACCGAGATGCGAGAGGTGGTGCGGGGATTGCTAGCGAGCGGACTGAGCCCGGACGTTGTCGCCGACCACGTCTTCAACGCGATCCGCGACGACCACTTTTACATACTGACGCACCCGGAGATGACGCCGATGATCGAGAACCGGATGAAGAACATCCTGGAGGGCCGCAACCCTACCGGCTTCCAACTGCGCTAAGACCGCCGGGCTGCTGTACGATAGGGCCGCTATGGAGCCGCGCATTCAGTACGCGAAGACCAAAGACGGGGTGAGCATCGCTTTCTGGACGATGGGCGACGGCGAGCCGCCGCTGATCATGAGCCCGCCTTTGGGCTGGGGCCATATCTCGTTAGAATTGCGCGTTCCGGAGCTGGCCCGGTGGTACAAGCACCTCGCATCGAGGCGGATGCTCATCCGCTACGACACCCGCAACGAAGGCCTCTCAGACCGAAACATCGAGCGGCTGTCGGAGCACGAAATTGCCAGCGACGTGGAGGCGGTCATCGAGCGTCTTGGGTACCCTCAGGTCGACTTGCTGGGGTTCTACGGTCTCGGACCGGTGATGTTGCGCGTTGCGGCCGAGCACCCCAGAGAGGTGCGGCGGCTGGTCGTCTGCAGCCCCTACGTCATAGGCGAGCGTGTGTATGCGAGTGCCCGAGGGCTGGCCGTGCGCGGCCTGATCGAGAACGACTGGGAGCTATTCACGAAGACGTTCGCGCACGAGAGGCTTGGCTGGTCGACTGAGCAGGCGGGGGAGTGGGCGGGCTTTATTCAGAGTGCGGTCGGACAGCGGGACGCTGCGCTCACGCTGGCGGCGCATGCCAAGATCGATTGGAGCCCTTGGCTCGCGAAGATTCGCGCACCAACCCTCGTGCTGCGCGACCAGTTCAACGTCGCTGCCAGTGAAGGAAGGTGGGCCGATATCTCCGACGTACGGCTCGTAGACCTGCAAGACCGGCGGCCTGTGTACATCAGCGAAGCAGGACACGCCGCGATTGACGAGTTCCTGAGCGAAGACGACGAGAGCGACGCCCGTGCTGACCTGCCCTCTGGCATGGCGGTGATCCTCTTCACCGACATCGCCGACTCGACGGCCCTCACGACGAAGCTTGGCGACGTGGCGTACCGCGAGAAAGAGCGCGAGCTTGACGCATCGCTGCGGTCGGCGATCACAGATGTTGGCGGTACGCCAGTCGAGGGCAAGGTGCTGGGTGACGGCGTGATGGCTGTGTTCGGCTCGGCGAGTCGGGCCATCGGCTGCGCGATTCGATGCCGCTCTATCGGCGAAGACGCAGGTCTGCATCTGCACCTCGGCATCCACGCCGGTGACGTGGTGCGAGAGGGCAACAACGTCCACGGAGGCGCGGTGCAGTTGGCAGCGAGGGTAGCGAGCGCCTCTGCGCCGGGCGAGATCCTGGTGTCGGACACGGTGAAGGGTCTAGCGAGAACGTCGGCGGGGGTGTCGTTCGAGGATCGAGGCGAGCACGAGCTGAAGGGGATCGCGGCGACACAGCGGTTGTACGCGGTGAGGTGGCGGGAGTAGAAAGCTTCAGCGCGCCGGAGTACACTGCCACCGAATCTACGGCGGAAAGGAGGACTTACCATGGCTAGCCAGCAACTCGCTGAAATCATCCAAGAGCTGAGGTCGGGTCCCAAGTTTGCCGACATGAGCATCGAAGAGCAACGCGCCGCCATGAACGACATCGCGTCGCAGTTCCCACCTGCCGAGGACGTGAAGTGCGAACCGGTAGACGCAGGCGGCGTCTCCGCAGAGTGGATCACTACCCCCGAAGCGGCGAACGACCGCGTGATCTACTATCTCCACGGCGGCGGCTACGTGATCGGCTCCGTCAGCACCCACCGTGAGATGATCTCTCGGCTGTCTCGGGCGGCGGGCGTACGCGCCCTGGCTATCGACTACCGTCTGACGCCAGAGCATCCATTTCCAGCCGCCGTCGAGGACTCGACTGCCGCCTACCGCTGGCTGCTCTCCACTGGCGTTGACGCGTCCCGCATCGTTATCGCTGGCGATTCTGCCGGCGGTGGCCTGACTGTGGCGACGCTTCTGGCGCTGCGAGACGCCGGCGATCCGTTGCCGGCAGCGGCTGTTTGCCTTTCGCCCTGGGTCGACCTCGAAGGACTCGGGGAGTCGATGACGACGAAGGCGGACATAGACCCCACAGTGGAGCGACGGGGTCTTCTCCAGATGGCGGAGGCCTACCTTGACGGCGCAGACCCTCGCACACCCCTGGCAGCGCCACTCTACGGAGACCTCAGCGGACTGCCACCGCTTCTCATCCAGGTCGGCACCGCCGAGACGCTCCTTGACGATGCCACGCGTCTCGCCGAGCGTGCCGAGTCGGCGGGTGTGGATGTCACGTTGGAACCCTGGGACGACATGATCCACGTTTGGCAATTTTTTTGCCGCGACCCTGCCCGAAGGCCAAGAGGCCGTCGACCGCATCGGTGCGTTCATTCGAGAGCACACCTGCTGACCCCGCGAGCAATCGCGAGCGCGCCCGTCCCGACCGGCGACGCGCCCGGACAGGACGAGCCGTTCGTCGGGTGAGAGAGTGAGAAGGTTGATATATACCGCGATGTGCGGGCCGGTCCGTTTATGCAGCCGTTTTCCCCGAACGAAGCGTTCGAGTACATAGGTAAGGTGACTCTGGGCCTTGATCCGGTCATCGATGCCTAGCCCTTGCTAACGACACTTGGGTGAACACCGACTCGAATCGCGAGTGTAGCTGAAGACTCGTCAGTCGCTGGGCTGACGTGCGAATTCGACCAGTGCAGCGATCAGAGCGCGGATCTCGTCGCGGACTGCGTCGTCTTCGAGGTTGCCGTCGGTATCGAAGCGAGAGTGCGCGCCACCGACGAGGACCTCCGGCTCCATGAGTACACAGCAGCCCGCTGCCGTCAGCACGCGCTTCAGCGTGGGCTGGGCGCGAGCCGTACCGCCGCCCCCGGCCGAGGCGCCCATGACAGCGGCGGGCTTACCCGCGAGAACTGATGCGCCGTAGGGGCGTGAGGCCCAGTCGATGGCGTTCTTGAGAGCGCCGGGGAGGGAGCTGTTGTACTCGGGGGTGGCGATGAGCAGCGCGTCGGCGGCGCGGATGCGTTCCTTGAGTTCAGTAACGGCGTCCGGATCGCCGGCCTCTTCGACATCCGCGTCGTAGTGAGGGAGAGCGGCGACCTCCGCCGTTTCGATGGCGACGCCCTCGGGCGTGCTTTCCCGGGCGGCGCGAACGAGGCCGCGGTTAAACGAGGCTCTGCGGAGGCTGCCGGATATAGCGAGGATACGGAAGGGGCTGGCCACTACTGTTCGTCGAGCCGATCGTCGCTCTGAAGGTAGCGCTTCATGAGATCGCGGGCGTCGTCTGAGCGCATCGTCTTCCAGAAGGCGGCCTGCTCGAAGTGGAGTGCGTCGACGAGGGGCATCTCGCTGCCCTTGAGGATGCACTGCTTGATCATGGCGATGCTGGTCGGCGGGCGTTGCGCAATCTCGGCGGCGAGCGCTAACGCTTCCGGCATGAGCTGATCGGGCTCGATGGCACGGTGGATGAGGCCGACGCGTTCGGCGGAGTCCGGGTCGAGCGTGTTGCCGAGGAGCATCAACTCCATCGCCTTCGCGGTGCCGAGGAGGCGGGTCATACGCTGCGTGCCACCGGCGCCGGGGAGAATGCCAACACGAACCTCCGGAAGACCAATGACGTACGGACCTTTGGCCATGAAGCGGAAGTCGCAGGCGAGCGCGAGTTCGCAGCCGCCACCCATCGCCGTTCCGTTGATGGCGGCGATTACCGGCTGGGGAAGGTCCTGCAGCGCCAGCGACAGCTTGTTCATCCCGTGTAGCTCGGCGGGCGGCCCGGCGGCGGAGGTGTCCTTGATGCGCCCGGCGAGTGTCGACAGTTCGCCGACGTCGTAGTGGGTGATAAAGATGCCATCGACGCCGCCGGTGAAGACGAGGGCGCGCACTTCGGGGTCATCGGCGATCGAGGCGACGAGCGACGTCAGCTCGGCGACCATCGGCGCGTTGAGGAAGTTTTTGGGCGGGTTGTTCAGGGTAGCGGCGAGGGTCGCGCCCTCGCGGCGGGTGTCGATGTACCGGTAGTCGGTCATGCTAGACGCCGGCCTTGGCGACCTCTTCCCGAATTCCGACGTAGCGGTCGAGCAGCGGGATCGCCTCTTCAGCCGGCACTGCAGGGAGGAAGAAGACGCAGCGTTCGACGCCGATCTCTGCGTAGTGGTTGACGATCTCGGGCTTTGGTATGGCGCCGTAAGCGGTGACGGGGATGGGGCCACGGCCGGCGTCAGTGGCGAGCTGGTTCAGCTCGATTATGCGGTCGCCGAGGGAGGTCTCGCCCCGGCCGGGGATCGGCATCCAGACGTCGCCGTAGCTGATGACGCGCTTGAAGGTGTGCTTGCCATCGCCGCCGACGTAGATGGGCGGGTGAGGCTTTTGGACGGGCTTCGGCCACGACCAGATGGGATCGAAGTCGACGAACTCACCGTGGTACTCGGCCTCGTCCTTGGTCCAGATCTCCTTCATCGCCTCGATCCGTTCGCGCAGGACCTTGAAGCGCCGCTTGGGATCGGTGCCGTGGTTCTCCATCTCTTCTTCGTTCCAGCCGCCGCCGACGCCGAAGATGAAGCGGCCGTTGGAGAGCATGTCGACCGAAGCGACAGCTTTGGCGAGAACGATGGGATCGTGCTCCATGACGAGGGAGATGCCGGTGCCGAGCAAGAGCTTTTCGGTCGTCACGGCAACGGCGCCGAGGGCGACGAACGGGTCGTAGGTATGGGAGTAATCCTTCGGCAGTTCGGCGCCGCCGGGCCACGGGGTGCGCCTGCTGGCGGGAATGTGGGTGTGCTCGGGGAAGAAGAGGGAGTCGAAGCCTCGCTCTTCGACAGCCTTGCCGAGGCTAACAGGATCGATGGAGTAGTCGGTGGGGAACATGTTGACGCCGTACTTCAAGGGAGGTCTCCTTCTGTAGCGCTGACTTTGCAGTAAGTGGATGATACAAGACGCGATGAGAGCGTGCGGAGAATGACCCTTGCCAGGCTCGCCAAAGGGCGCATCTACTACGGCTGGATCGTGCTTGCCGGATCCATGGCGGCAACGGCCATTGGCGCGGGCGTCTCGATCTGGTCGTTTGGGCTGTACGTAGACCCGCTGGAGAAGGAGTTCGGCTGGTCGCGAGCCGAGGTGTCGGCGGGCTTCTCGATATCGCTGGCGGCGGCAGGGATCGCGGGGCCGCTGGTGGGACGATGGATAGATATCCGGGGGCCGCGGGAAGTGATCCTGGTAGGGGCGATTATGACGGCGGCGACGTACGCCCTGCTGGCGCTGACGAGTTCGCTGTGGCAGTGGTTCCTTTTCCTTTCGATAAACGCCGTCTTCAGGCAGATGATGTTCTTCATCCCGTTCATGGCGTTGATCTCGCGCTGGTTCGCGCAGAAGCGAGGAGTGGCGCTGGGCATTCTGGGAGCTGGGTTTTCGATGGGCGCGTTCGTCGCGGTGGCTGTGGAGGCGGTGATATCGGAGTTCGGCTGGGAGGGATCGTTCATCTTTTCAGCGGTCGTTACGGTGGGGTTCTTCGTCCCGTTTTCGCTGTTTCTGGTCAGGGACGACCCCGAAGATGTCGGCGAGTTCGTAGACGGCGAGCCGCAGACGCAAGAAGACCGCGAGAAGCCGCGAATGCTACGCGGCATGACATCACGAGAGGCGATGCGCACGCCGTTGTTCTGGTTCATCGCGGCGGCGATGACGTTGTTCCTGTTCGGCGTGTTCGGCTGGATCGTCCACCAGGTACCGTTCTACGAATCGGTCGGGGTGTCGCGGAGCACGGCGGCGCAGATCGTCGCACTTACAGCGGGTGGCGGCATCTTTTCCAGGTTGGCATTCGGGTTCATAGTTCATCGATTCAGGCGCGTCGAGATAGCGGCGATGTGGCTCCTAGCCTTTTTGGTGACCGGGATGCTGGTCTTGTCGATCGATACGAGTGCGGCCGGTATCTCAATCTTCGTGGTGGTGTGGGTGGTGGGCAGTGGAGGCGGGCCGCTGCTCGAGCCGTTGTTGCTGACAAGGGCGTTCGGGCTATCTCACTTCGCGACGATCCTGGGGTTGCTGGGGGTAATCGAAACGGTGGGCATCATCGTCAGCCCGCTGGCGGCTGGCGTGATCTTCGACACAACGGACTCCTACGACCTGGTTCTGATGATGCTGGGAGCGGCGTTGGCCGGTTCCTTTGTACTGTTCTATATGGCGTCGCGACTTCCGCACCCGATGGAGGAGCTAGAGGCGGCGGCTGATCCACCGCCGCATTGACGGGAGGGGGGACGCTTATTCGCCGAAGCGTTCGATGAGAGCGGCGTAAGCGAACAGGCTGTGGATGCCGAGATAATTCTCGCTCACACGTTTACGCGCGGCGGCACCCATCTTGGCGGCACGATCTTCGTCCTGGAGAAGAATCGCGAGAAGGGAAGCGAACTCCACCGGGTTCGTCGCATCCTTAATCAGCAGTCCGTCCACTCGGTCTTCGATCTGATCGAGGATGCCACCGACGGCCGACGCGAGCACGGGCCGGGACTTCCACATCGCTTCGGTGACTGTGAGGCCGAAGCCTTCTCTGAGGCTCTTCTGAACGACGACGCTAGCGTGCGTCTGTAGTGCGTTGACGATCGCGGCGTTCTCCTGGAGGTCTTCCATCGGCAGGCAGGCGAGGTGGATGCGCCGGCGGATTCCGTCTGGAAGCTCTTTCACAGCGGCGCTGGTGTCGTGGTAGACCTGAGCCTGCTCGATATCGTCGGGAATTGCTTTAACGTCCGGCCCGGCGAGTACGAGGTGCGTGTCAACATCTGACGCGTTCGATTTCAGGTACTCCGCGAAGCCGCGAACGACGCCGACAGGGTCCTTCAGCGGATCCCAACGCGAGACTTGAACGACGAGCCTATTATCCCAGGACGGAGGCGCGCCGTGGCGATCAACCACAGACTGGCGCTCGACACGACCGGGCGAACCATCCTCGCGTCGGAAGCTGGGCTCGGCGTCGCCGGGCGGATCCGCGATGATTCCCGTCGCCGCCAGTATCGATCGGACGACGTTATCGTCCAACGGCTGGTTCTTCGGCGCAAAGGGATCAATAGAGGGAGGAATGATGACTGAACGGCCGTGATCGCAGCAGTCTGGAATGTACTGGTTACGCGTGAATATGTTGGCGACGGCTCGATCCAGATATCGTCCGATCAGATCCCAGGCCAGATCCGTCTGCTCGTCGCGTGTGTCGGCTCCGACGTGGCAACGCCAGAAGGTGATGACACCCCGGTCGACCATGTGCGGCACGAGACCGGCTGTTTGCGGATCGTGCAAGATGATGACATCGCCAGGCCGAACCCTAGCGACCAGATCCTCTGCGTTCTCGGCGACGACTCGTTCGTAGATCTTGCGAGCGTCCTCACCCAGCGACGATCCGTCTCCAACGGAGCCATGGAGCGCGTGATGCAGGCGTTTGGTCACGACGAAGAAGTCTTCCGCGCCCTCAAGCACTAGCCAGCGGGCATCGATCCCACAGCCACGGACGTAGGGGAGCAGCACGTGGAGCATCTCTGCGACGCCGCCGCCGACAGCTGTGGAGTTGACGTGCCAGACAACGCGGCCCTTGAGCGCGTCACGCAGCCTAGCGGCCGTGGCGATGGCGCCGTCAAGCCTTTCCGGGTCGATAAACTCGCGGAACCGCTCGAGCGGCTGGGTGCCGATGTCTACTTCCTGCAGTTTCGTCATAGCGTCTGTGACAGATGATAAATTTCAATCACCCGCCGTTACAACGGCGGGCGTTGTAGAAAAGTTACTGTGGGGTGGAGTCTGGCGATAGACATTTATCCACAGATACACGACCGAGCGCGGATCGGAGGCGGCTGCGTTCCTGGCCGAAGGAAGGGCTAAAGGCTCGAGGACTACAGGCAAGCAATCCATATACGCCGACGGCCGCGTAGGAATGCGGCCCTTTCGTTTGCTCGGGTCGGTTACTGGGCGGGTACTTTGTCTTCGCCTTCGAGGTTCGACCCAAGCCTGCCGCTCCTGGAGAGCATTCGTTCTTCGTGTCCCTTAAGGGTGTAGCCGCACTGCATGCAGGCGATGTAGGAGCCATGTATATCGCTCTCTTCCCGGAGGTCGCCGTGGCAACGCGGGCACTCCTTGAACCAGTAATTCATCATCGTCCCCCATCGGCTCTGGTAGCCGCATGATTAGAGTCGATATCGGCGTAAAGCGTTGCAACGCCGGAAGTGTACGAAGCCACCTGTCGGCATCGTATCTAGAGATGTTCACGCCCATGCTGCCAGCGGGCTCAGCGTTACCGATTCCGGGTCTAGTCGCGGCCGATGTAGCTTTCGGGGGAGATTCGCAGGACGACACGGCCTTCTTCTTCGGCCCGCTTCTCGATAGCGGGGCGCACAGCCTCTGATACGGGGGAGCCGGTCATCACGCCACCGATGCGCATCATCAGGTCGACGGCGCCCTCCTTCTCGATCTTCGCGCGGCCGTAGACGGTTATGTACGGAGCGGACGGGTGCTTCTCGGAGAGGATGCACACGGAGACCTCTGGGTTCCGCGCCAGCACTCTCCCCTTGGCACGGCCGGCCTGGGTGGAGATGAGGATGTCGTCACCGTCCATCACGTAGTAGACGGGTGAGAGCGCCGGCGGGCCTTCGTTGCGGTTGTATCCGACGACGCAGTAGCGGTTCTCCTCGAGAAGTTTCTTTCGTTCTTCGGGGGTCATGGTTCCTCCTGACTAGACGTGGGCTTCCGTTCGTAGCAATTGCTGACGGAGCGATCCTGTGAGCGCTGACAGTTCCCCGACGTTCGAGGCTATTCCGTAGACGTATCGATCGGGGCGGACGACGGCTATCGCGCCGTTGAGCCATTCTGTGACCACACCCGTCCGATCTGCTACTCGTGTCCAACCGTCTGAGGCTCCCGTCTCGCTGGAGGTCAAGGTGATCAGAGCCGGCGAGATGAAAGACGCGACGCCGAAGGCAGGCTGCGGATTCGACGAGGCGGCTTCCTCAGCGACGACGATCGCGAACCGCTGCCCGATCACGTCGTCGAGCAACGCTTCGTCGCCGTCCGGCAGCGCTACGAGGCCCTGCGGAAAGAGCTGACCGACGCGAGAGTCGTCCGAGACTCGATCGATCACGCCAGCATTGAGTCCGGGCAGTCGCTGCTTGAGAGGGCCGGTGTCGTCGTCGATGGTGAATCTACGCCCCGGTGCTGAACGGAACCTTTCGTCACGGACCTTCGCTATTTCTGGATCAGATGTCTGGATGATGCTACCGAGATGCATCGCCCGCTCAGTGATCGCCCGCACGTGCGGAGAGCGCTCGAGCTGGTACGTGTCGAGTAACGCGTCCGAAGCCGAGCCACGGCAAACGAGGTCGAGTTTCCAGGCGAGGTTCGCGGCGTCCCGGATGCCGGAGCACATCCCCTGGCCGAGGAACGGCGGCATCTGATGCGCGGCGTCGCCCGCGAGCAGTACGCGACGGTCCCGCCAGCGGTCCGCGATCAGGGCATGGAACGTATAGACGACGGCGCGGATGACGTCGGCGTCGCCGGAGCCAATCCACGGGCTCAGGAGCTCCCAGACACGGTCAGTGCTGGAGATCGACTCGGGATCGTCGCCGGGCATGAGCATGAACTCCCAGCGGCGGTGGTTGCCGCGCGAGGGAATGAACGTCGTTGGCCGGGTGGGCTCGCAGATCTGAGTCGCATGGTCCGGAAGATCCACATCGCGTTTGAGCATGACATCGATGACTAACCACGGCTGGTTGAAGTTGAGATCCTCCAGTCCGGTGCCGACGATCTTGCGGGTGATGCTGCGCCCACCGTCGCAGCCGATGACGTAGTCAGCACTGACGGTGGACTCTGCTTCGGTGCTGAGTTCCCGCACGTCGACTTCGACACCCGAGTCGTTCTGACGGATATCGATGACCTCATGACCGGTATGTACTTGTACACTCGAAAAGCGCTCGACGCCGGACCGCAGCGCGGCCTCAAGCTCCGGTTGGTAGAACATATAGTTGCTGGCCCAGCCGCTAAACGTTGGCGGTTGCGGCGGGTCGAACCCGAAGAGCTTCTCTCCATCTCCGGTCACGAAGTCGTATCCCTTGATCGGAGTCGTCGAGGGCAGGATCGCCTCCGCCAAACCGACGGACTGGAAGACGCGCATTATCTCCGCATCGAAGCCGACCGCGCGTGGGAGATCGTAGATTCCGGTCGCTGTCTCGTAGACGGCGACGCGCATGCCCGCCTGACCGAGCAGGTTGGCGGCGATCTGCCCAACCGGGCCGTAGCCGACAACGATGACGTCGTACCGGTTGTCGCTCACGGGAGAGGGTCCGCGAGGAAGCTGGAGATGACGGTTGTCGTCTCAGTGGGGTTTTCGAATACGTAGAAGTGGCCGGCGTCGATCAACGCGACCTTGGCGTCAGGCATGTGCTGCTCCACGCCTTCGTAGAACTCGCGCGGCTGCCGCGAATCGTGAGTCCCCTCCATGATCAAGACGGGGAAGTCCCACGCCTGCATAAGGCGGGTGCGACGATCGATCCATTCTTTGCGGAACGACGATGAGCCGAAGTATCGGGGGACGGCCCAACCGATCTTGGGGTAGCTGAACTCCTGGATCGTACGAGAAACGTCATCGTCGTCGATTGGATAGTGGGCGATGCTCGTGTAAGCGCCCAGGACAATACTATGCGGCTGTCCGAGGATAACGCTGCGAGCCGGGTCCGTGAAAAGCAGTTCCTGAGGCGCGAGATCGGGGTGGAAGTGGTAGAGGTGCTGTTCGCCACGCAGGTAGCGCAGGACGCGCGACGGGTTGTTCGCGCCGAGGTAATCGGCGATGACGCTACCGCGATCGTGTGTGACGAGGTTGAAACGGTCGACGTTGAGCTTGTCGAGAAGCGCGAGGAGCTGCTCGGCGACGCCCTCCTGCCGATAGTCGCCGGTACGCTTGTCCGACTGCCCGTAGCCCTTGAGATCGATAGCGATCACGCGATGGCTGGAGGCGAGGGCATCGATCTGACGATGCCACATGAACCAGGACTCCGGGAGACCGTGGAGAAAGACGATAGACTCACCTTCGCCCGCTTCGACGTAGTGCCAGCGGACGGTCTCGCTATCGCCCTCTGCCTCGACGAAGCGGTGGACGACCTCAGTCTCACCGACGAGTTCGACGTCGCCGTCCTTGTCGCCGTCGCGGGGAGCGACCGAGGCGAACTTCGCCAGGCGATCGGGGAGCTGCGCCATCCGTTGGCGCTCTTCGGCGAACAAGGCGACGGCGCGCTCGGGTATCTCTGTGTACTCGAGACGTTCCGCGCTAGAGATGGTCACGATGCGGCTCCCCGCGGTTCTTCGATTACCGGATTCTCCAGCACGCCAAGGCCCTCTATCTCGACGCGGACTGTGTCGCCGGCCTCAAGGAACTGCGGCGGACGACGGGCGACGCCGACGCCCGCCGGAGTACCGGTGAAGATGACGTCGCCGGGCTCAAGCGTGCAGGCAGCAGATAGGTACTCGATTATGTCTCCTACGCCGAAGATGAGCTGGTTTGTGTTGGACTCCTGCTTCAGTTCGTCGTTAACGAACGTCTTCACTTCGAGGTGGGAGCCATCCACCTCATCTCGCGTGACGAGCCACGGCCCGATCGGTCCGTGCGTGTCGAAGCCTTTGCCCGTCATCCACGTCGGCGAGTGGAACTGCCAGTCGCGAACAGAGACATCGTTGCCGACCATGTATCCGGCGATGTAGTCCTGGACGTCGTCCTTGGCCACGTAGCGAGCGTTCTTGCCGATGACGATGCACATCTCGCCCTCCCAATCGACGGCGCGGCTGACGCGGGGTACGTGTATCGGCTTTCCGGGCCCAGTGATGCAGGTGGTGACTTTGGCAAAGACGACCGGGTGCTTCGGTATCTCCTGGCCGGACTCTTCCGCATGATCGCGGTAGTTGAGGCCGACCGCCAAAGCCTTTCCGGGACGACCAATCGGTGCTTCAAGCGTGACTTCGGATAGCGGTATGGTTGCATCGCTGCCCGAAGCCGCTCGCGCGCGCTCCATCGCTTCATCGCCCCCGGCGAGAAGATCGAGCATCGTGGCCGGCAGCGAGGCATCGACCGCGTTCAAGTCAACGATCGCATCGTCTCCCGACATCGCTCCGATTCGGGTGGATCCGTTCTGGGTGAAAGTTACGAGTTTCATGACCTCTTCTTCCTATTCGCCGCCGTGCTTTCCGGCTTCCCAACCGTGGCCCGCGAGGGCGCCTGAGGCGAAAATCGTCGGTTCTTCTTCGAGTTCGGTGGCCATGGTGTCGTTCCAGCGATTGAGCCAGCCGAAAAGGCTGACTGTGGCGACGATCTCGACGATCTCTTCGTCGTTGAAATGCTGGCGGAGGTCTGTGAAATGCTCCGGCGTCGTGGCGTTCGGGACGAGCCCTGCGTCGCGGGCGATCCGGAGCGCGGCGCGTTCGGCGTCGTCGAAGAGCGGGCTCGTCTCGAAGTCGAAGACGGCCTCAACCTTCTCCAGCGAGGCACCGGCGCGGGCCGCGCTGGCACCGGTGTGCGCCTGGCAGTAGCGACAGCCAGCGGAGACGCTGGCGATCATCGCGATGAGCTGCTTGAGGTCGCGATTTACGGTACCGCCCCCCATCACCGTGATGGTGAGGGCAGCGAAGTTGCGCAGGATGTCAGGTCGACGGCCCATCGTCAGCATGCTGCGTGGCACGAAGCCCATCGTTGCTTCGGCCAACTGGAAGACAGGCTCGAACTCCGCGAGGTCTTCTCGGTTCAGAGGTTGAACGTTTGGCATCGTCTACGCCTTGCTCGAATGGAGACCGGCCATTAGCTCGGCGAGGTCATCCGGGCGGAGGAACGAGGGTGGCGGCGGCGGTCCCCAGGAGTAGAGCGTTTGAGGCCCTTCGAACACACCAGGATCCCAAAGCTGATCGTCAGCGATAACGTCCATGTCGGAGTAGTACTCGCAGAAGTTACCGGCGGGATCGCGGAAGTACCAGAAGAAGTTGGAGCCGATGTGATGGCGCCCGAACCCCCAGGCGTGCCGCGCCGGGTCTTTCTCCAGCACCGCCTGTGCGCCGAGGCCGATCTCATCGATATCCGCCACCTGCCAGGAGGTGTGATGCAGGAACTGGACCGGCGCCCGCTGGATGAGGAGGTTATGGTGATCGGTCGAGCAGCGGAGAAAGCAGGCAGCGTTCTTGACCTCGTCGCTCAGTTTGAAGCCGATGCCGTCCATGAAGAAGCGGCGGCTGGCGTCCAGCTCCGTGGTGCCGAGGACAGCGTGTCCGAGCTTGCGCGGGCGCGCCTCCTTTTTCTGACCCTCCGCTACTAGACGCGGAGAGCGGCCGGTCCTGTCGTCGCGTCCTGGCCCGTTGTACGGCGTCGCCGGCACCGGGTCCTGAAGGAGCGGCGCGGCGACTTCGACGCTGACGCGAACGCCTGTGCCGGGATCGACAGCTGCGATGCCAAGCTCCGTCCGTTCGACGGCGATGTCGATGGCGGCGAGCTGCGATTCGATGCGGCCAACGTCGTCAGGCGACTCTGCACCGACGTTCAGTTCGACCAGACGCCTGATCGGCGAGTGGACGAGCTTGAGCTGGTCACCACCGTCGGCGCTCGCGAAGACGCCGGGCGTGGTCTCCGTGAGGTTGAAGTCGCGGTAGAATTCGGCGGTCTCCTTGACGTTCGGCACACCGAGCGTGACGGAGTTCATTCGATGAAGAGCCATAGCGTTCCTCCTTCGCTTACGCTACTGCAGCATCCTTTGGGGCGTTCGATTTCCTCGCCTGATTGCGTTTACGGATCGTTTGTGCGCGGGCAGTGATCTTTCGAAGTACCTCGACGAACTGTCTACGCTCCGTCTGTGAAAGCACATTGCTCATCTCACGTTCCATTTCGTGCCACTCACGCTGTACTTCCTCTATCAGGGCACGGCCTTCGCCGGTCAGCTCTACGCTGACGAGGCGACGATCGATCTGCGACCGGATGCGGCCCACGAGGCCAAGCCGTTCAAGTTGGTTGACCGAGCTGACGATAGCGCCCTTGGTGACACGCTGGACGGCGGCGAGGGCGCGCGTCTCCAGCGGGCCGCTGATCCAGACAGACATCAGCAGGACGAAACCGGCGTAGGTGAGGCCTCGCGGACGGAGCACGGCGGACTCCATCGTCAGGATTACGTCGCGTCCAGCATGCGAGAGCGTGTAGACAACGGCCTGCGCGTCGAGGTCGACATCGCGGTCCCCGAAGAAGGTACGCAGGTTTTGCTCAAGCGTTGTGAGGAGCGAGTCGTCCATATCGTTTAGTATTAAACGTTCAATACTAAACGTTTGTCAAGGGGTTAAACGCGGAAGTTGCTAAAGCAAGCTGACGCACGCAAGCGCTCGGCTCGAATCGGCTTCGCCCGATCTAGGCGCTGGCGTCTGAGGTCTGAGGCCGCAGCGGGCCCTGTCTAACGATCAGCCAGATCATCGCCAGCGGCACAAGCGGCAGGCCTGTCCCGACGAGGCCCCATTCATCGTAGGCGGTCGCCATCGTGACGGCGATCACCCCGACGAGGACGTAGTGTGGTGTGAGCCAAGCGAACGCCTCCGACCAGACGCGGAACACGTTCGCGCTCTTGTCGATGGAGATCGCAATCGCGACAAGTCCGGAGTTGATCGCGAAGAATGCGGCGCCCGCCGCGAGGGCCGGAGCCAGCACGCCTGGCCAGGCAGTTGATCCATAGCCAGTACCAAACGCCTCGAACGCACCTACGGCGGCCGCACCCGAAAGCAGAAGCGTACCTTCGTTGAAGGCAACCTTCATGAACGGCTTGCGATGGGCCGTGTACTGAGCGGCAACAGACGCAGAGCCAACTACCGCTACGCCGGTGAACCCGCCAACCGCGGCCGCGGCGATGATCGCCGCTACGGAAAGCGAGACGCGGCTGTTGGGGAAGGGAGCAAAGTCGAAGAACTCGAAGAAGACCGCGAGACCGGCGAGAGCCAGGATCAGCCCGAACTCATCGGTCTCCCACTGCATCACGGCGGCAGCGAGTACAGCGACGCCGCCCGCAGCGACGAAGGCAACGAACGCCGAAAGAGTCGAATTACGCGATGGCGTCATCAGTTACTCTCCATGCCCGCGGCTTCGAGGATCGCTTCCTTAACGCTCTCACTGAGGTTCGGCAGCGAGCTGTCTTCCCGCACGAACTTCTTACGGTAAACGCTAAGGAAGGCGCTCACAGCCTGAGGATCGAACTGCGATCCGCTGCAGCGGAGAATCTCGGCGAGCGCTTCCTCAGTCGGCCTTCCCTTTCGGTAAGGGCGGTCCTGCGTCATGGCGTCAAAAGCATCGCCTACCGCGAAGATGCGTGCACCGAGCGGTATCGATTCGCCGGCGAGTCCCGCCGGATAGCCAGAACCATCGAAGTTCTCGTGGTGCGCCAGTACGATGTCTGCGGCATCCCGGAGGAACTCGACCGAGCGAAGGATTTCGAAGCCGGCAAGCGGGTGCTTACGCATGATGTCCCATTCGTCCGGGTCCAGTGCTGCGGGCTTGCGCAGGATGTGATCGGGTACCGCGATCTTGCCGACGTCGTGAAGGAGAGCCCCGCGTTCAAGGGTCCGCCATTCATCGCTATCGCGAACCATGCCCATCTCCTCAGCAACGGCCATCGTCAGGGCCGCGACGCGAGCCGAGTGACCGCCGGTCTCCGTATCTCGCGCGTCAAGCGCCGAAGCCAACGAGCGAAGAGTGCCCTCGTACGCTCGACCCAACTGCTCCATTGCCTGTGTGGTCTCAATATGTGCCTGTTCGAGGTCCTTGTTCGTGCGCCGCAGCTCCAGGACGTTACCGGTGGTCTTATCGACGTACTGCTTGAACGATAGCAGCGTCATCAGCACCGGCGCGAGGAACACGGCGATACCCCAGACACCCATGATTGCGTACGCCGTGGCGATCGTAAGCCCCAGAATACCGAGAAGGACGTAGTGCGGCCCCAACCAACCGAAGTGTTCGCTCCATACGCGGGCCAATCCACTCTTGGTACTCAGGGCTACAGCTCCAGCGACCAGGAGGCTGTTCACGAGGAAGTTGATGGCCGCTGCCAACGCCGCCGGCGCCAGGACTGCCGGCCAGGCGTCCGCGCCTATCGAAGGACTCAGCGTCCGGAAAATGGGAATCGTGACGGCGCCGGACAGGATGAGCGTTCCCGCGTTGAAGGCGATTTTGTAGATGGGCCTCTTCTTCTGGAAGGCCGATGAGATGGTGCTCAACGGCCCAACGATCACCAGCCCGGGGAGACCGAACAGTATAAGGGCCGCAAAGATTGGTACGAAGGCAAGCGACAGCCGCGCGTCGCCGTAGAGGCTGACGTTGAGCCGCTCCGCGAGGGCCGCGAGCAGCCCCAGGACCACGATCGCCTCCCAGTCGAGCGTACCGATGCTGGCCAGCCCCAGGGCGAACAATCCCGCCCCAGTACCGATCACCACGGCAATCAAGACGGTCAGCGGGAGACTCCGTTGTGAGATAAGAGTGTCCTTCGGAGCCTCGGACGCACTCGCGTTGATAGCGGGCGCCCGCTGCGCCCCAAGGGGTCCTGCTGTCGGAATCGATACGCTCATTTCAGTCCACCACTAACATCAGTCACAGATGTCATGTTTAATCCTCGACCGTGTTCCACGAGATCGCACTCCACGAGATCGCACTCCACGAGATCGCGTCCCACGAGATCGCATCCCACGAGATCGCATCCCACGAGATCGCGTCCCACGAGATCGCATCCCACGAGATCGCGTCCCACGAGATCGCGTCCCACGAGATCGCGTCCCACGAGATCGCGTCCCACGAGATCGCATCCCAGGAGATCGCACCGAACACAGCCGGTTCGAGACCGACAGCGACGGCGGCCGCGGCCGGATCAGGCGCTTGAAGGACGTAGGCTACCACGCCAACGGGGACAACTACCGCAGGAGTAAATAGGGCGAAGCTGGGAGTCAGACCGAGATCGGTGCTCTCGAGCGGCCCGCTGTAGAAAACGGCCCCGTCGGCCAGAGGCGCATTAAATCCATCCACGAGGCGGGATGAGTTCTGGAGGACGAACTTGACCTGCCCCGGCGTGAACTCCGGGTGTTCCTCCAGGATCAGGGCCACCAGGCCGCTGACGACCGGCGCGGACATGGAGGTGCCGCTCATGCGGAAGTAGTCCTTGTCGACGAGCTTGTCCGGATAGGTGGTGGCCAGGTAGCTGCTGGTATCGGTGTCTGAGATGATGTTCCGTCCGGGCGCCACCAGGTCCGGCTTCTGGAAGCCATCCTGGGTGATGCCACGGCTGGACCAAGAGGTAAGCGCGTCGTCTGTCTGCGCCTTCGTGCCCATATCGTCCGTCGCACCGACCGTGATAATGAACGGATCGTTTGCCGGCGCGTAGTGAACCGCGTCGGCGGCGTCGCCCAGGTTACCGGCGGAGGTCACCACCACGATGCCGTTGAACCAGAGGAACTCCACCGCCGCGTCCAGCGCGCTGGTCTTGTAGCTCTCGGCTACCGACGACGTGAGGGACAGATTGACCACCCGGATGTTGTGGGCGTCTTTATTGTTGAAGACCCACTCGAGACCGGCGATGACATCGGCCAGGGAGGCGTTCCCCTGGTCGTCAGCGACCTTGACGTCGACGAAGTTGACGTCGGGGGCGATGCCGATGTATTTCTTTTGCTTCAGGAGATCACCGTCGCCGCCGATGATGCCGGCGACGTGGGTGCCGTGGCCGAAGCCGTCGTCGAAGCCGGTGGCAGCAGGGTTGATGGCCACATCGGCCAGGAACCGTGACTTCCTGCCATCCTTGAAATCCTTGTTGTCGTTTGTGATACCAGTGTCCAGTACCGCAACCGTTACCCCGCGGCCAGTGCGGGAGGTGCTAGCATTCCAGACGTCTGGGGCATTGACAGCGAAGGGGTAGGCGGTAGAAAGGTTGCTGGTGTCTACGGCTGATTTTGTGCCTCCTCTCTTGCCGGTCGAAGTCACGGGCGCGTCGAGGCTGATCCATGCCACGCCGTCGTGGGAGGCGACCGTTGAAACAAAGGAGGGTGAGAGGTCGGCCTCGATGATCGGCACGATCTCGAACTCGCGGCGCACTGTGCCGCCGGAGGATGTGATGAAGGTGGAAAGATCGTCAGAATCGCCGGCAGTCTCGATCAGAACTGGAACGTCCTGGCCCTGGTTGGCGTCAGCCCAGGCATAGACCGCTCCGTGAACGTTGTCTGGGTGGACGCTGCTGATCTGGTTGGCGTTGCTGATCTGGTTGCCGCCCTGAAGGAGGGCCACTGTTAGGACAGTGATGACGAGCGCTGGTAACGCCCACCAGCGCTGAGCCACATGCCGCGGCGATACTCGCCTGTTACTCACCATCACTGCCTCCCGGATTCCGCTGTTTCTCCGAAATCCGCGTCGCTGGCCCTGGTGTAGATGCCCCGCTTGTCCACAGCCAGCGTTCGGATTAGAACCGTTTTCTCGGTCCTCTTCCCTCCCATGGGCAGTTGTGCCGGTTCGCGTGTTCTGTTGTGGACTTACACTAAGACGATGCCCATAACATGTCGAGCCGTTTCCGGTTAAGGGTGAGTTCATTCACCGACGGTTCACCGTCTCGGGATTGGGCGCCTAGTCGGTGATGCGTCGGCGGCGCTTACAAAGGCGCGTTCGGGGCGACGAGCGGCCACGGTTTCGCTTGTTCCATCGCGTAGGCGAGGTCGAGGAGAAGCGCGTCCTCGTGGCGGCGGGCGTAGGCCTGAAGACCGATCGGCAGGCCGCTGTCCGAGAGGCCCGCCGGGATGGAGATCGCGGGAAAGCCGGAGAGGTTGGCCGGGATCGTCAGGGCGCCGGCGTTGAACGGGTTGACGGACACGTCGCCGACCTTCCACGGCATCGGACCCTCGGCGGCGAACGGCTCCATGGGGCTGGTCGCGCAGAGCACGATGTCCACCTTCTCAAAGAGGTCCGCCATCGCCTCGTTCATCTCGACTCTGAAGGTCTCCGACTTGGCGCCGTGCCAGGCACGGAACTGAGGGGCGTTGTCCATCGCGAAGGCGATCTCGAAAGTGAAGTCATCCTTGCGGTCGGGCCAGTGATCCTTCAGGTCGGCGACCAGCGAAGGCAGCCCCGTCCATCCCCAGGCGATGCCGTTCTCGGGGACGTTCACGTCGACCTCAGTGAGCTGCATGCCGGTCAGATCTATCAGAACCTCGGCCGCCTGCGTGACGACACGCTCGACTTCAGGGTGGATGACGGCGTTGCCGAGGGTCGGCGATACGGCTACTCGAAGTCCTTTGATGTCGCGTGTGCCAAGGCCGATTTCCCAGCCGTCCTCACGGGGCAGGCTGAACGGGTCGCGGATGTCGTATCCGCAGGTGACGTCGTACCATCTTGCGGCGTCCCGGACGCTGCGGCTGACGGTGCCCTTGACGGCGGCGATTTGGCCGTACTGGGCGCGTGGCCCTCGCGGGATGCGGCCGAACGTTCCTTTCATGCCAACGAGACCGCAGTAAGACGCGGGGAGACGAATCGAGCCGCCGCCGTCACCCCCGGTCGCCAGCGGCACGAGCCCGCCGGCGACGGCAGCCGCCGGCCCGCCCGACGATCCAGCGGGCGTGCGTTCGAGATTCCAGGGATTGCGCGTAGTCCCGTGCAGCTTGGTCGAGGTGTAGGCGACGAAGCCGAATTCAGAGGTCGCCGCCTTGCCGACGATGACCGCGCCGGCGCCTCGGAGCCGCTTGACGTGGGTGGAGTCGCTGTCGACGACGTTGTCCTTGAAGACGACGGAGCCGTAGCTGGTGGGCAGCCCCTTCACGTCCTCCATATCTTTGACGAGCAGCGGTACGCCCGCGAACAGGCCGGGGTCTTCGCCGTTGGCGACGCGTTGATCGATGGACTCCGCCTGTTGGCGAGCGCCGTTGGCGTCGAGGTGGGTGAGTGCGTTCAAATCCGACGCCTCGATCGCCTTCAGTGATTCTTCGAGCGCGTCGGATGCTTTCGCGTCGCCTTGCCTGATCGCATCAGCGAGAGAGCACGCGTCTTCGAGCCAAGCTGCCATGGTCGTATCCCTTTGCTTGATCTGTCCGTGAACTATCGGTGAGCCCAACTCATTACTTCGTATACTTCTCAGGCTCTGACATAAACCTGTTGTGGCAGGCATCTGAGCAGAAGAAGTAGGTCGTGCCTTGATAGTCCATCTTCGTTGCCGCCGTCTTCGGATCGATCTCCATACCGCACACAAGGTCGGTGACTCTCTCTGCCATAGCTTCCTCCTCCTGTTGTTGCTCGGATGGCCGCACTTCAACTGCAATCGGACTCGTGTCCGCGGCTGCTCCCGCCAACTCCGGGCTGGGACGCTTG
Source organism: Chloroflexota bacterium (assembly GCA_022574655.1). Taxonomy (GTDB): domain Bacteria; phylum Chloroflexota; class Dehalococcoidia; order SM23-28-2; family RBG-16-64-32; genus JACZRQ01. The sequence continues at coordinate 4,657 of JACZRQ010000004.1, read as the reverse complement.
TAGCTTCTAAGCCGGTTGGCGTTGGCCACCACAGAGAGCGAACTGAGCGACATGGCTGCGGCGGCGATCATCGGACTCAGCAGCAGTCCAATAACAGGATAGAACACGCCGGCTGCAACAGGGACACCCAAAGTGTTGTATCCAAAGGCGAAGAAGAGATTCTGACGAATGTTTCGCATGACGGCGCGGCTCAACGTGATAGCGGTGACGACTCCATGCAGATCGCCGGAGATGAGCGTGACGTCCGCTGCCTCGATGGCGACATCTGTCCCCGTGCCGATAGCGATGCCCACGTCGGCCTGGGCCAAGGCGGGTGCGTCGTTAATGCCATCGCCCACCATACCGACGATCTTGTCATCCTGCTGAAGACGCTTCACCTCCAGCGCCTTGTCTTCTGGCAGAACCTCCGCCAAGACACGGTCGATGCCTACCTGGCGCGCTATGGCTTCGGCCGTCCGACGGTTATCGCCGGTGATCATCACCACCTCGATCCCAAGCCGTTTCAGGGTGGCGATGGCTGCGCGAGAGGTCAGCCTCACGGTGTCGGCCACAGCAATGACACCCGCCGGATTCGAATCTAAAGCGACGAGCATTGGCGTCTTACCTTCAGCGGCGAGAGAGGCCGCTGTTTGCTCGAGATCTTCGGTCGATATCCCGGCGTCAGCGAGCAACCGCGCGTTGCCCACAAGTACGCGCCTGCCGTCTATGGTTGTTTGAATGCCTTTGCCCGTTACGGATTGGAAGCCGGCAACTTCCGACAGGTTCAACCCGCGCTTCTCAGCTTCTCCCACTATGGCCAGCCCAAGAGGATGCTCCGACGAGCGCTCCGCCGAAGCTACGAGGCGCAACAACTCATCTTCGGATACAACACCCGTACTCTGGAGGTCGGTCAAGGACGGCTTGCCCTCCGTGATCGTCCCCGTCTTGTCCAGAATGATAGCGTTCATCTTGTGAGCGGTCTCCAGGGCCTCGGCCGACCTGATAAGGATACCGTTCTCTGCCCCCTTCCCTGTGCCGACCATGATAGACAGAGGTGTAGCCAGGCCCAGGGCGCAGGGGCAGGCAATGACAAGAACCGTAACCGCAGTCACCAACGCGAATGTTAGGGCGCCCTCAGGCCCGAAGTTAAACCAGACGACGAAGGTCACTATGGCAATAAAGATCACCGCGGGCACGAAGTAGCTCGCAATAAGGTCGGCCAGGCCTTGAATCGGGGCCTTGGAGGCCTGAGCCTGCTCCACCAGCTTGATAATCTGGGAGAGCATGGTGTCCTTGCCCACCCTGGTCGCCCGAATCCGAAAGGCCCCAGTCTGGTTTACGGTCGCGCCTACCACGATGTCGCCTTCGCCTTTGGATACCGGCATGCTCTCGCCGGTGACCATCGACTCATCCAGGGTTGACTGCCCCTCGATGATCTCACCATCCACGGGGACCTTCTCTCCCGGGCGCACAACGATGATGTCACCAAACAGGACCTGCTCCACCGGGATATCCTGCTCTGTGCCGTCGCGGATTTCACTCGCACCCGAGCCGCCGCGCGCCTCCAGCCAAGCCTCGAAACATGAAGTTGCAGCGCGGCAGGCTTCACCCGGTTCCCAGGATATCACTCCGGCATGTATTGCCAGTTCGCCCGCTGCCGCGACCAAGGCAAACCGCCCTGCGGCCCGCTTCACCTGCCCATCAGCATCGGCCGGCACCAGTTCCGCCAGCATCTGATCCTGGACACGGCGCGCGGCAATTGTCGCCCTTTCGTCTAAACCACTTTCAACAGATGATGTTGGCGTGGGACAGGATACAATGCATCCACTCAACGTTGGCAGTTTAGTACGTGTGGAAAACGGGCGTGTTGAGGTTCTCATCACCAGCCGGGACCTTGACCTCCGGCACGAGGATCGGACCTATCGCGTCGGGCAACTCGGCTCCTACGTAACGGTTCCCTTGCACGATCGTACACTCGTCGGCTTTGTAACCGGTACCGAGCGACGGGAAGCTCCCGGTGACAACGTTGACCCCCAGCTACTTATGCGAGTTCAGCTCTTGGGCGAGATCTCCTCCGGACGATTTCTCCGCGGCGTGAACGAGTATCCCATCATCGGAGACCCGGTGCACCTGGCCACCGACGAGGACTTCGAGGTCATCTTCGGCGGCTCTGACAAGCTTTCCGCCGGCTCGCAACTAAGGTCGAGTTTCTCACTGGGGCGCTTCGCGTACAACACCAACTTCGAGGTAAAGGTTCGCGGGTCACAGTTCTTCGCCAGACACGCCGCCCTGCTCGGCAACAGCGGAAGCGGGAAGAGCTGCACCGCCGCCAGGATCTTGCAAGAAGTGGTCGCGCTCGAGGAATCGCAGGTCGTTTTGTTCGACATGCACGGCGAATACCGATCGGCCTTCTGTAACGATGAAGGCCGGTTGAACTCCAACGTGACCTATCTCGACGTGGATGACCTCATCCTGCCTTACTGGTTGCTGAAATACGAAGAGCTGGAGGCGTTGTTCATCGATCGTTCGAATCCACTGAACATCACTACACAGATCTCTTTCCTGCGAACGGCGCTGATGGAGTTCAAGAAAGACGCGGCGACGGAGCTGGGCCTGACCCGATTGCTCACCCTGGATACGCCGATCTACTTCTCACTCGCAAAGCTAAAGACCTATGCCGAAAACCTCAACGACGCGCGCTTCATACTCAACGAAGATCGCCTTGCGTTCAGCCAGCTCGCCCTGCGGTCCCTAAAGCCAGCCGAACAGCAGAAGCTGATGCGCGAGCAGCGTTGCCGGTTCAACCGCGGGAATCCTCAGGGTGAGACGCCGCACCCGATTTATTTCGGCAAGCTCATCGGGCTCATCGATCTGATCGACACCAAGTTCAACGACCGTCGTTATGAGTTTCTCCTCAAACCCGTCGAGCACGGGCTTCAGTCCCGCTTCTTCCGCAAATACCTGAGCCCGGTGGAAGATGGGTCGCAGACATCCGGTTTGATGAATCATCTCATCAAACTGCTGACCGGTCGCGTAACGCCGCGTAGCAATCTGACGATCATCGATCTATCCGGCATCCCGTTCGAGATCATCGACATCACGGTGGCTGTCCTCACTCGCTTGATGTTCGACCTGAACTTCTGGACGCCGGCCAAGCAGAGGCATCCGACCCTTCTCGTCTACGAGGAAGCGCACAACTACATCCCGCGGACCGAACGAGGCCGGGGCTTCGCCAAGACCGCCGTAGAACGCGTCGCCAAGGAGGGACGCAAGTACGGCGTCAGCGCGATGGTGATCTCACAGCGACCCGCCGAGCTGTCCGAGACCGTCTTATCCCAATGCAACAGCTTCGTCCTGATGCGATTGAGCAACCCGGAGGATCAACACTATGCCGCCAAGATCGTCGGCGACCACTTCGCGGGGGTGATTCAGATGCTGCCGACGCTCCGCCCGGGCGAAGCCTTCGTCCTCGGAGACGGCGTCGTCATGCCGATGCGGACGCTGGTCACCATGCCCGACCCGCCGCCGCAAAGCGGCGATATGGACGTCTTTAGGCACTGGGCCTCGGAAGGCACCGAGCACGACGTCGACGAAACCATCGCCCACTGGCGGCGACAAGATCGTCAACACCTTGACCGTGAATCGGACGATACGCCGCCCGAGCCTGCGCAACCCTCACCGCCGCCTCCGGCCACGCCACGGCCCCAACTTGCTACCGCGAGTAGATCTCCAATTCCGGCTTTCACGAGCCGCAAGCCTTGAGCATCTGACATACAAGCCGTCCGCTGGCCCCCTTTGCGCCAAGCGTCAAGGGTCAACCCGCGCGGCGATGGAGAATCCGCAATCGACAATCGACAATCGACAATCTACAATCTACATTCGACAATTCGTACGGCCGGCCTGTGCATCGGGGGGCTGGAAGTTCGTGCCATAGACTTGACGCACGACGTCGGCGAAGCTGTCGGGCAGCTCGGCCGATGGCGACACTTTGTCTTCCGAGGTTTCCTCGGCGCGTTCGGTCTTGCGTGAGTGAGCCTCGGCCCGGCGATTCTCCGCCAGCACCTTCGCGAGCGCCACCAGCTCGTCCGTGGCGATCTCATCCTCGTTCGTCGCCAGCCGTTCGTAGACCAGGCCGACCAGCATCAGGTAGGCCCGCCGCTCCCACAGATCGGGGTTGCATTTCGCTAATTGACCGAACGTCTGGTCGAGAATCGCCGCGACGGACGCCTGTCGCCGACGGTGAGCCTGGACTTTCTCGTCCCACCCGTCTTGCGGAGGCACGGGTTGCCGTCGCGACTTGCTCTCCGCTTGGGTGGCGCCGGCACGTGCAGCGAGAACCCTCCGAAGGTAGTTGCCCAGCCGCCTCCTGGAGACACCGTATTGCCGCTCAATATCAAAACGCCGATCCAGTTGGGCGACGAGCTCGGAAGTGATGTCCGTGGCGAGGCAGGCTGACCGATGCAGTTGAGTGACGACGGGGTCAGGCAGCAACTGATCCACGGCTGTGCTACGGTTGTGCGAAAGTTTCCGACAGGCCCTTGTCGCGGGTTTGCCGGCCCGGCCGTCGGGAGCCGTCGCTGATAAGGCGGTGGGCGCCATCATTCCGCCAGCGCGGGGTCCTGGATGCACCGGTCCGCGAGCTCCATACCGGTCGTGGTCAGGCGGAACCAACGACGCC
>JACZRQ010000152.1 GCA_022574655.1 Chloroflexota bacterium | reverse complement strand
GTAGCGGTGGATCGTCGAGCCAGAGGTCCCTTGCTGAGCCACAGAGACGCCCGTGGGGTCCGCCTGCCCTGGCGCGTAGGTGTTGACGGTGAGCGTCCAGGCGTTGTGGTCCGTGCGCGCCAGATCCCGCGGCGCGTACGTACGGTGGGTTATGGTCATCACGTCGCCCGACTGCACGATCTTCAGGTTCGCCAGGTCCGCCTGCAGGTAGGGGGTCGTGAGCTGGAAGACGGTGGCGACCGTACCAGCCGAGGCGTAAGCGGTGAAGTCGGTGCCGTCGAGGTTCGCGTCCCTGGTGTTCTGGTACCCTTGGTGCGTCAGCTCCATCGTGTTTGCCGCCACGTTCGCCACGCGGTAGCGGTTGCCGTTGAGCTGGGTCATGCCGACGACGCCCGTAATGAAGACCTCGTCTCCGTTCGAGAAGCCGTGCGATGTTGCCGTGACTACGACCGGACTCGCCTGCGTGGCGGCGGTGATGGTGACAGCGGCGTTCAGCACGTGACCGTCGTTCCTGATGACGCGCATGTAGAGGGCTCCGAACTCGAGCACGTACTGATCCGAAGTCCGAAACTGGAAGTCGAACAGGCGTGGGGCAGCGGTATGAACCCCGCACGGGCCGATGAAGACCGTTCCCGGCCGGTTGCTAGCGCCCCCGGACGGGTGAACTATGAGGTTGCGGGCGGTGCGCAAGCCGACTTGGTACGCCGCAAGGTCGACGCGCCCGTGCAGCGCCGGAGCCAGCTCACCCTTGGCGAACGAAGGGATGATGAACGAGGGCATGTCAGGCGCGGTCCCGAATCCAATCTACGTCCCTGGGCGGGGCACTCACGGCCTCGTTGGCACTGGCCGCCGTAGCAGCGGGGAGGACTCCCCGAAACTTATTCATCTGCCCGTCAGCGATCTTCACCTTCCCCGTCAGCGCGAACGCCATGTGGCTGGCTAAGAGATGGGAGAAGGCGAGCACGAAGAGGCCCGAGAACAAGTCGGTGTTTTCTATGTCTGCGGTATAAACCAGCACAGCGTCCTCTTGGTCTGTGAGGATGCTTCTCTGTGTCCGATCTAAGTTCAATTCAACCTCGAAAGGGATGGCGTCAGCTGGCGGAGCACTCGGGTTCTGGATCTTGCGCATCATCACGCAATCGTTCGGATATTGATAGCGATAACCCCACACCCCCGCCATGGGGTCCGTCGCAGTTTCCGAGATGGTGTCCCCGTGGAGCGCCGCAGTGAGGCGCCCGCGAGCGAAGTTCCAGTCATACACCTCCAGCACCATGCGCCGGCTGTAGTCGTACCAGATGCGAACCTGCTCCCCCTCAGGGGTCTGCTCAGTACGATTCTCTATGGTGTCCTTCCCGAGGTGGGACAGGGCCATGTTGGCGATCTCGGTAGCGGTGGCGAAGCGGTGGGGCACGGCAACCTACTTTCCGTCGTAGACCTTCTTGGCGCGGGTCTCTGCGTCCTCTCCATGGTCGGAGTAGATAGCGCCCTCTACGAGCGTGAGATCCACCGATTCTCTCTTCTCGCTACCCTCCCGGTCAGTGATCGAGACGCCCGTCACCTTCACCTTGGCCACGAGGTCGTGTTCCTCGCCGACCTGGACACCCTCGAGGCCCAGCTTGGCGATCTCCGGCCCGTGGACGTAGAGACTCAGCGGAAAGTAGGGCTTCTTGCGATCGCCGTCGAGCGAGGGCATCTCCTTCTTGTCCTCCGCCGGAGTGCGTTGGAGGTTCGTCATCTTGTGCTCGGCCATGATAGCTCCTCAAAAAATGAGGGCGGCGACTGAGGCCGCCGCCCTCGGGGTCGGACTTCGCTGGCAGACGATTTATCCGATGCGGTAAATCACAATCGTATTGGACGCCGACCGACGATACAAGAAGTGGCCGACGGCGTTGTTGCCGTCCGCATCTTGAGCGTCGATTATGGCGTCCCCAACGATGGATACTCCCACGCCACCGGAGAGGGTGATGTCACGCCCCGCTACCGTCGCGGTGTTGATGATGCTCTGGTAGAAGCAGTCACCCGTGGCCACTGTCGCCGGCAGAGCCGCCTCGATCTCTGTGCCCGTTCGCGTCGTAAAAGTGGCCGCAGCGGTCGGAAGGCACTCCAAGATGCGGGCAACCTGTTGGCCCGACGACATCGTCGCCGTGTCGTCGAGATCGGTGGTTGCCGCCGCCACCGTATACATCTCCGGCACCTGAGCCGCGTCGAAGCGGACGAACGTCTCACGCCCCGTATGCGTTTCCGCGCCGGTGTGAGTCTCCGCTCCAGTGTGGGTCTCAATGCCGGTATGTTCCTCAGCGCCGGTGTGGTCATCACCACGGCGGTGCACATCTGGCAACTGAGCCGGGCCGGTCGAGGAACATCCATCGATATCGATTAGTAATTGATCGACTCCCCGTAGGCCAGGGCGGTGGCTTCCATGATGGCCTCCGAGAGCGTCGGATGAGGGTGAACCGTCCTTAAAACTTCCCGATAAGTCGATTCAAGCTTACGGGCCAGAGCTACCTCCGTAATGAGATCAGTGGCGTTGTCACCGATGATATGGGTCCCCAGCAGTTCGCCATATTGGGCGTCGTAGATCACCTTGACGAAGCCGTCGATCTTGCCTGTAGCCAGCGATTTGCCCAGCGCCCGGAAAGGGAACTTGCCAATCTTCACCTCGTAGCCCCGTTCCAGGGCCGCCTGCTCGGTGAGCCCCACCGAAGCTACCTGCGGCTCACAGTAGGTACACCCGGGGATATTCCCATAGTCCAGGGGTTCAGGGTTCAGACCGGCCAGGTGCTCCACGGCCATGATGCCCTCGGCGGAAGCCACGTGGGCTAGCCACGGCGGCCCGATGACATCGCCGATGGCATAGATGCCTTCCACACCGGTACGACACAACTCGTCCACCCGGATGGTCCCCTCCTCGACGACTACGCCCACCTGTTCAAGTTCCAGATCCTCCACGTTACCCGCGACCCCCACGGCCAACAGGGCGAGCTCCGCCGTGATGACCTCCTGGGTAGCCCCTGATACATGCACCTTCACCTGGGTCTCTTGCCGCTCGATCTTCTCCACCCTGGTCCCGGTGAACATGGTGATCTTGCGCTTCTTGAACTG
>JACZRQ010000071.1 GCA_022574655.1 Chloroflexota bacterium | reverse complement strand
GCCCCGAAAATGCCCCCAACTGGTAACCCCCCTTATCAGAACTCTCACCCTGAAAGGGGGGTTACCGTATCTATCAAGTTGGTGGCGCATACGGGATTCGAACCCGTGATCTCCGCCTTGAGAGGGCGGCGTCCTGGGCCTCTAGACGAATGCGCCACACACCCTGGCTGCGGGACTAGGATTCGAACCTAGACTGGCTGATCCAGAATCAGCAGTGCTACCATTACACCATCCCGCACCGGTCGCCACGATTGTATCAAGCAGTGCCATACCCAGTAAACGGCGACCGACCTGCCTTGACACCCCTCCTCACTGCCATATAATGGCCTTACGATAGTGAGCGCTCGGTTTGCAAGCGCTCGAGGGTGAGGGCGTGCCGAAACTTAAGCCAGAAGAACTAGAGAGCCGTAGACGCGAAATCGTAGACGCTGCACGCGAATGCTTCCTGCGCAGCGGCTTTCACCAGACCACGACCGACGAGATCTGTCGCACCGCCTCGATTACTCCCGGCGGCCTTTACCACTACTTCGCCAGCAAAGAAGAGATCATCAGCGCCGTCATCCAGCAGTCCTCGCGTGACGTTGCAGATCGTATGCGGGAGATGACCGAGGAACCCCACGATGCCCGTTCGGCCTTCCGTGAGGCCGGCCTGCTCTTCATGCAGGCGATTCACGGTCCCGACGTCGATAACGTCACACGCCTGGACGTGGAGATATTCGCTGAAGCGCTCAAGAACCCCAAGCTCGCCGAGATCAGCCGCGAGGCTTGGGGGCTGAGGAGGGATCGGTTAGAAAGCCTTATCCGGCGCGGAATGAAAGAAGGAATCTACGACGCCGAATCCGTAAATCCCAAAGGGCTTGCCAGCCTGCTCATGGCAGTGATGATCGGTCTACGCATCGGCAAACTACTCATGAAGGAAGAATTCGATCTTGATGGAGCGGTCGATTCCCTATTCCAGCTTCAGACCGGCCGGTTGGTCGTAAACATTCCAGACGCGGAGCTTCCGAGCGTAGCCATGCAGGCGCCTCGAGCATAATCAGACGTGAAAGGCCGCCGTCCCAGCGGAACGGCGGCCAGTTCGATCTCAAGAGTCGCCGCGGAGCCCATGACGCGGCGACTCCAAGCGTCACTCAGGGGTGGCGAGCCCCGGGGGGTGCGGCGATACCCCACAGCCAGACGCCGAATTAAGTGCCCGCCCCTGGGGGCGGAGAGCGCTCCCTGCGCTCAGAAACGGCAGGCCTGTTCCTCCGACCTTTCGTACCCCTCCTGCCTTCTTTTCTGTCATCTCTTAATCTCTCCGTCTAACTTCTCTCTTTGAGTCACGTGTATTAGAACTCCGATAATGGAGCACGTCAATAGGTTTGAGGGGAAAGTAGAGAATTACCAAGCGAGCGCTCATTTTACCGAGAAAGCGCTCGGTTTACAGAGTAAGCGCTCGGTTTACAGCCGCTCAGCGACTTTACGAAAAGTTCGGCGGCAGCCGCTTCAGCGCGTCATTCAGGCGCTCGACCACTATCTCGCGGCCCAGCACGGCCATGGTCTCGAATAGCGGTGGGGCAGCCGATCTCCCGGTAACGGCCACGCGCACTAGGCCGAAAAGTGGCCCTGCTTTCATCTCCAGCTCCTCCGCCAGCGGTCTTATTGCCGCCTCGAGCGCCTCATGCTTCCAGTCGGCGACACTTTCGACTCTCTCGGCCACTCTCGTCAGTGCCACGGCGGCAGCATCCGGCTGCTCGGCGAACTTCTTCCCAAGCAGTGACTCAACGGTGTATTCGAGTGCGCCCTCCACGAAGAAGAAATCGGCCATATCACCGATCTCCGAAAGAAGCTTCACCCTCTCCTGCAGCAGCGGCATGATCGGCATCAGCCGCCCCATGTCCACCGTTCTACCGACCGCCCTCTCTAGGAACGGTCTCGCTGCCTCCGCGAACTCCTCAGGATTCATAGCGCGGATATAAACGCCGTTCATCCAGTCCAGCTTCTCGGCGTTGAAGACGGCCGGGTTCGTTAGCGCTCGGGAAAGGTCAAAATGCGAAACAAACTCCTCTCGGGAGATGATCTCCGTCCTATCGTCCAGAGACCAGCCGAGTAGACCCAGGAAGTTGATCAACGCATCGGGCAGGTAGCCTTGCTCCCGGTAATGGAGGACTGAGTGCGCTCCGTGCCGCTTCGAAAGCTTCGCCTTGTCAGGTCCAAGTATCCGCGACAAGTGAGCGAACACCGGCGGATCCCACCCGAACGCCTCGTACACTAGCTGGTGTCGAGGCGCGCTTGAGAGCCACTCGTCACCGCGAAGCACGTGCGTGATCTCCATGAGGTGATCGTCGACGATGCTAGCAAGGTGGTAGGTCGGGAACCCAGCCGACTTCAAGATCACGAAATCGTCGAGCGTGTCGTTCTGGAACGTCACATCGCCCCGCAGCGCATCAACCGTGACCGTCTCACCATCCAACGGCGTCTTGAACCGCACGACCGGAGCGACTCCGGTGGCTTCCGCCGTGGCCCGCTCATCGGGAGTCAGGCTGCGACAGTACCTGTCGTAGCGAGGCGGCTGTTTTCGCGCCTGCAGTTCCTTGCGGACCCGGTCCAGCCGTTCTGTTGAACAGTAGCAGCGGTATGCTCGGTCATTGTCGATCAGTCTCTCGGCGTGTTCCCGGTAGATTTCAAGGCGCTCGGACTGTACGTACGGGGCGAACGGGCCGCCAATGTCCGGCCCCTCGTCCCAATCGAGCCCGAGCCAGTGCAGCGCCTCCATCTGAGCCCCGACGCTCTCTTCGGCGTATCGCGCCTGATCCGTATCCTCGATACGCAGGATGAACTGGCCGCCCTCGTGTCTGGCCAGCAGCCAATCGAAGAGGGCCGTACGAATGTTTCCTAGATGCGGCTCGCCGGTTGGGCTCGGCGCGTATCGTACTCGAACGGGCATATCCACCTCATTCTATCTCGGACTCTACGTTTGAACGAAGGTCGCCGAAAGGATATCTTGGCAGCGACATGGAAGGCGTCATCGAGGTTCGTCCGGAAAGCATCGAAACGTTATACACTCACGGCTTGGAGCTTCCGTACGTCGAATACGGAGACATCGAGCCGGGGATGAAGCTGATCCACGCTGGCGAAGACTATTGGTACTACAAAACGCTTCCGCTCAAGGGCTACAGTGCCGTGTTGGATCGATACATTAAGGATCTTGAGGCCGAGGGTCACAAGGCGTTTTTGGCGCGTTTCGGCCTACGCATCTATATCTACGCCACGGGCATCACGCCCATCGGCGCCGGTAAGCCTCCCGGCGGCTAAGACTCCGAAACGCTTCCCAGACGCAACAAAGCCTGCCTGAGGTCGATCGGTAGTGGCGATTCGAACTCTATCCGCCGTTGGCTCACCGGCATCGCGAAGTCGAGCTTCGAAGCGTGCAGGAACTGGCGATCCACTAGGTCGGACCGTTTCCCGTAAGTGGAGTCCCCCACGATCGGATGCTTGATGGCGGCCATGTGCACACGGATCTGGTGCGTTCGACCTGTGATTGGTTGGGCTTCAATTAGAGCGTATTCGCCCTCCGCTAGTACCTCAACGACGCGGTACTTCGTCTGAGAATCGCGGCCGTTGGCCACTACGGCCATCTTCTTCCGGTTCCTCGGATTTCGCCCGATCGGCGCGTCGATCATCCCTTCAGCGGGTTCCGGAACGCCTCGAACCAGGGCCACGTAGGTCTTCTTCACTTCGCGCTCCTTCAATTGTGTTTGGAGTGCTCGGCTGGCCCTGTCATTCTTGGCCACGACGATGAGCCCGGATGTGTCCTTGTCTAAGCGGTGAACGATCCCCGGCCGTAACGTGCCCCCGATTCCTCGAAGGTCCGGGCATATAGCTAGCAGTGCGTTTACAAGTGTGCCGCGTGGATGTCCGGGCGCGGGATGTACCGTCAGACCCGCGGGTTTATCGACGACGATCACGTTTTCGTCCTGATAGATGATGTTCAGCGGTATCTCTTCCGGCTCCAACTCAATCTCGACCGGCGGTGGCACGTTCACGGTAACCAAGGCGCCGTTGTTCACTTTGACGGATGGCTTGACCTGCTTGCCGTCGATGGTTACGAGCCCTTCGTTCACCAGATGTCGGATTCGGCTCCGTGAAAGCTCCGGCTGCCGACGGGCGATGAACGTATCGACCCGCTCTCCGGAGCGGTCCGCAACCAGCTCCAACGTTCTCATTCGGATGACTGTTGGTGGCGTCCCCAAAAGAAGTAGCCGATCAGGATCACTCCGATGCCAACGCTGATCGACGAGTCGGCGACGTTGAACGCTGGAAAGTGGGGGAAGTCTATAAAGTCCGTGACTCGTCCCTCGACGACGCGATCGATTAGGTTTCCGGACGCTCCGCCAAGCATCATGCCGATAGCAATAGGCACCATGAAGTGATCGAACGGCGGAAAGCGGTAGTAGAGATATATCGCGAACAGTCCAATGAGCGCCATCGCTGTGAGAAACAGCGTTTGGTCCTCGAAGATGCCAAACGCCGCACCTGTGTTCGTGACATGACGAATCCGAACGTCCCAGCCCGCATCGGGCCATGACTCGCCCCGCTCCAGCAGACTTCGTATGAGGATCTTTGTCGTTTGATCGAGCGCAATGACAGTGATGGCCGCGCCGAAGAACAACCAGCGACGCGGATGATCGCTGGTCTGCCCACGCTCTATCGGCTCGTCGTCCGCACTGGCGGTCTGCATGAAATCGATCATAGCACGCGTGAATGTGACCTCCGCTGCGCAGTTCGAAGCTGTTTTCTCCTTTGACCGGCTCGCATCGCCGTTGCTATTCTCAGTACATACCCGCACGTAGCGGGAGAAGCGAGATGCGCTACTCATGACAAGCATCGGAACATCCGGCGTCCCAGTAAGCCCGAACGATGCTACGAACGTTAAGATCTTGGCGATCTCCGAGGATAGCTTGCTGGGCTTCCAGCGTGATCCTTTTGGAGAGATCGCCCGTCGTTCCGGCGTCGAGGTCGACACCGTGATCGAGAGAATTCGAGCGCTCATCGAGTCAGGCACGGTGCGTCGCGTCCGGCAGACGCTACTCGCGACCAATCTCGCGAAGGGTGCGCTGGTGGCGTGGCAGGTGCCTCAGGACACGCTGCAGCAGTCGTTCGATCTCATGTTTCGTGAAGATCCGTTCAGCGGACACGTCGTAATTCGGACGACCGATGCGGTCAACCCAGGCGCGAACTACAAGCTCTGGACCACCGTAAAAGTTCCGCAGGGCTTCTCGATGGAGAAGCATTGCGACTACCTTCTAGCGCAGGTGGGCGGTGAGCAGTACAGGGTCATGCCGGCTAAGGCGTTGTTTGTTCTCGGCGTCGGGCACACTCGGAGAAAAGGGATGGAGCCCGGCAGTAAGTCCGATGAGCTTGCCGATGCCATGTACCCAGAACTCGCCGAACTGACCGATTCTGACTGGCGAGTCCTGACCGCGCTCAAGCGTGAGTTTGCACCCGAAGAGATCGTGCGAGATCTCTGGCAGATTCGCGCTGACGAGGCCGGCGTTTCGCTCGACGAGTTCTTCGATGTCGCAGCGTCTTTACAGGAGCGAAGTGTGATCGGACGCTTCTCGACGTTTCTCGAGCACGTCAAGCCGGTTGCCGGGGGCGAGCGTGTAACGACATACAACGCGCTGTTCCACTGGGCGGTACCTAAGGGGAGCGCTGTCGAAGCCGGCCGGGAGGTTGGGCGCCACCACATACTCACCCACTGCTACTGGCGCGAGGGTGGTCCTGAGTTTAAGAACGTGAACGTGATGGCTGTCGCGCATGGGACAGACAAGGACCTCATTCTGAGGCACAAAGCGGCGATCGACGCGCACTTGGCCTCGTGTGGCATGCCGGTGTCCTACACCAACGTCTTCTGGGGCGGTCGCAGCGAGATCAAGCCTTCCGAGATCTCGCCGCTTGCCTACGCGGAGTGGTGCAACTCTCGTGGCATCGATCCGGACTCGATGCGCCGCTAAGCGCCACGGCTGCTCGAATCCGGAATTCCGGCCTTGCGTTGACACTCTCGCTTACGCGCCCTGACACTGGTATCGATATGGATTCCCCTTACGAACGCATGCGCTTCTACCTGCGGGAAATCGGGCAGGGTCCGCGCACTGGTCGCGACCTGACGCGCGAGGAAGCGCGGGACGTCATGCAAATCGTCCTCACGCAGCAGTGTACGCGCGCTCAGTTGGGCGGCTTCCTGATGCTGCAGCGCTTCAAGGGCGAGTCGCCGGACGAACTCTGGGGCTTCGCCGAGGCCGTACGATCGCGAGCCAATCTGATCCACCCCAAAGTCGAAGGGCTCCTCGACATTGGCAGCCCCTACGATGGGCGGAAGAAGAGCATAGTCGTCAGTCCCGCTTCGTCTATCGTCGCCTCAGCGGCGGGGGTGCCCGTCGTCATGCACGGCGAGAGGGACATGGGCCCTAAGCACGGTGTTCCGATCGGCGATGTGCTTGGTGAACTTGGCATCGATGTCGACTCCACACTGGAAGACGTTGTGGCCAGCATCGAAGAGATCGGACTTGGGTACATGCGATCGGAGCGGTTCGTTCCAGATGTGTTCGCACTCAAGGAAGTGCGTGAGGAGGTGGCGTTGCGGATGGTCTTCGCGACGATCGAAAAGATCTACAACCTCGCCGACGCAGACTACAGCATCATTGGCCTCACTCACCTCCCCTACATGGAAAAGATGATGAAAGCCGCCACCAGCATGGGCTTCAAGCGAATCATGATCGTCCAGGGTATCGAAGGCAACGAAGATGTGCCGACTTCGCGTGCCAGCCGTGTGTTCGAGTGGAGCGGCGGCGAGCCGAGGGAATGGCGCCTGGAGCCATCTGAATACGCGTTGCAGCCTGCCACCAAGGAAGAGATGGCCGGGGGCGATGCCGCTCATAACGCCGGTATCGCAACCGCAATATTCGATGGGAAGCACGGGGCCTACCGCGATCTGGTGTTGCTCAACGCGGGACTTCGTATCTACCTTGCGGAGCGTGCCGGGACCATCGAGGACGGTATCGGGAAGGCCAAAGAAGCAATAGACTCTGGCGCTGCAAGGGCCAAGCTGAATGCGCTGCGGGAGAGGGCGTCAAGTTAGTTCCGCCAAACACTAATCGAACCGCCTGGCGTCGTTGACCCGCGTATAGGTGGGGCGTAGAATTCTAGTGGCATGGATGACTATGGTCTTGACATTGATGAAGTAACGAAGGTCATCGATAGCGCCGATGTCCTAGTAGTCCGGTTTGCGCTTTTGGACAAGCGCCTTCTCATCGACTCTCGAACCAGCGAACAAGAGGGGCCGGTAATCACCCTTGTCCAAAAGGCGACCTCGGTGGAGGAACGGTTCAAGAGCCTCAAGCAGATGAGGCCTCGCTTTCCGCTGCCAGAGAAGATCATGTCGTTCATGTGGCCCAGGCACATCGAGACCCTGCGTAACTCAGGTATTTGGGGGAAGATCCAGCAGCGCCTGACGAGCCTCGGCGGAGACACCATGAGTGAACGTTGCGACGAAATCTTCGGCGAACTGATGCGGGAAGAGAAAGCAGAAGTGCTGGAAGCGATCCGTGGCGGCGCGGGATACCAGGCGCTCTGGGAGCGGACCCCGTCCTAGCCCTGCATCTCTCAATCACCAACTGCCAACAGTAAGCGAGATCCTTGAAAGTAATCGACCTTCGTAGCGATACCTTGACTTTGCCCTCGCCTGAGATGCGCAGGGCGATAGCCGATGCTGAGCTTGGCGACGATGTCTTCGCTGAAGACCCGAGCGTCAACCGCCTCCAGGAGCTGGCCGCCGAGATGATGGGCAAAGAGGCGGGGTTGTTCGTGTCTAGCGGTACGCAAGGGAACCTGGTCGCCATGCTCAGCCACTGTCAGCGCGGTGACGAGGTGATGTGCGGCGACCAAGCGCATACTCTGCTGTACGAGGCTGGCGGAGCTTGGGCCGTCGGCGGATTTGGCCTTCGGACCGTCCGAAATGACTCCCGAGGCAGGTTAGACGCAGGCGAGCTCCGCGCCACCATTCGGCCCGACGATGAGCATTTCCCGCGAACGGGTCTCATATGTCTCGAGAACACCCACAACCGCTGCGGCGGCGCGGTTCTCTCGGAGGAGGATCTCTCCTCGGTGCGTGACATTGCTGACCAGCACGGGATCCCGATCCACGTCGACGGCGCGCGCATTTTCAATGCCGCGGTTGCACTCGGCATCCCGGCGTCGCGTCTTGCAGACTACTCGGACTCGATAACATTTTGTCTGTCGAAGGGCCTGGGCGCGCCCATTGGCTCAGTCCTCTGCGGCAGTCGCGACTTCATCAAACGAGCGAGGCGAGCCCGCAAGGTACTCGGGGGCGGGATGAGACAGGCGGGAATCATCGCTGCCGCGGGCATCTATGCGTTGGAAAACATGGTCGAGCGTTTAGCGGATGATCACGAGAACGCACGGGTAGCCGCCGTCGGCCTAAGGGAGATACCGGGCATCACACTAACTCCATCGCCTCAGACGAACCTTGTTTACTTCACCGTCGAAGGCCGGGATGCGGAGAAAATGGTGGCCGCCCTCGAGGAACGAGGTGTCATCTGCTTCGACGAGAGTGGTCGAATTCGATGGGTGACCCGTTACGGTATCGAACGCGAAGACATTGAAGAGGCGCTCGTTCACTTGAGCGCGATCGTGAGGGACGGCGCTTGAACGGGACGACGTTCGTCCGGGCATGCGTGATCGTGGTCTTGGGGATGTTGGGTGCACTGGCCATAGCGTGCAGCAGCGCTTCTGACTCGGTGATCGGTAACACCGAAGTCATCTTCGAGATTCCCTGGGAGGGCCCAGAAACGGCTCGGTATCATATCATCCAAAATGATGTCGAAGGTTCCGGCGTACTAACGTTGGAGGAGAGAGGTGGCACTCTCGTGCTCTCCCAGGTCTTCGATATCCCTGAAGAGGAGGTCACGGACTCCGTCATCGTCGTGGCGGATCCCGAGACGCTGCGGCCTACGACGGTCAGCCGTGTGATCGACGGTCCGGACGGTCAACGACTGTGCGACGCGACCTATGCCGGATCGGTTGTGACCGTCGATCAAATTGGTGAAGACGAAGATAGAACCGATGTCGTTAATGTGCCAGACAGGTCATACGATACTTGGGGTGACCTCTTCCTCTGGCGGACGCTGGACTTCCGTGTGGGCTTCGAGGTTTCATACCGGGATGTGTTGAGCTGTAGTCTTTCCAAGCCGGAACTGCTCACCGTTGGACTGACGGTGAAGGGGATCGAGGCCGTGACCGTACCCGCGGGCACGTATGACACTTGGCGCCTCGAGATCAGCTCCGGAGGTGGGACTCAAGAAGCGTGGTTCTCCATCGATGACAGTAACGTTCTGGTGAAGTACGACAACGATCTCCAGGTATGGGAACTGGAATCGTTCGAAACCGGCGTGCCCTAGCTTCACGCCGCTCGCCTTCCCACTGCCATTCACCGGTTGAGTATCGCCCGAGCGGGCGTATGATCTAGGCGTCATGCCAGCAGCGCTCGTCGTTACTACTCACAGGCCGACGCTCGACTTTACCGCAGGCATCCTGAGCAGAAACAGCATTGATATCATTACGGCAGCAGATGCGAACGAGGCGATACGCTCCCTCCTCGCGGTCTCGGCTGACGTCATCGTCGTCGATGGACTCTCCGTCGATGCCGTGGCGTTAGGTCGTGAGGCGCGTTCGGTGAGCAGTTTAGCGCCGTTAGTCTACATAACCAGCGCAGCCGAAAAGTGGAGTCGTGCCGCGCCCCGGCTGTCCGAAAGAGATTCTGTTGTATCACGTCCGATAAGCGAGAGGGAGATGACGGCCGCTGTGCAGCTGGCGTTAGGACCAACGGACGTAGCCATGCCCGGCCGACTCACGATCGGCGACCTCATCGTAGATTCATATGCGATGAGTGTGTCTGGTCCGAACGTGACCGTCTCGCTGACACCGACGGAGACCAGGCTGATGCGCTGTCTCGCTCGAGCTAAGGGTGAGGTCGTGCCGGTGTCCGCACTGATACGACTTGTTTGGGGCATCGAACCCAGGACTGGTTCCCGTGATATGGTTCGCGCCCACGTCCGAAATCTGCGTATGAAATTGCGCCGCGCGTCTGGGCAGGACGGTTTACTGGAGACGCTTCCTCGGCAAGGGTACCGGCTGGTTAGCCGCTAGTCCGAGCCGAAGCTTCCCTCGCCTTGTCGAGCTGTACAGCGGTGTTGATCAGTGCCAGGTGGGTGAACGCCTGTGGGAAGTTGCCGATCATTTCGCCCGTCTGAGGATCGATCTCTTCACTGAACAGACCGAGATCGTTTGAAAAGCTCACTAGCTTGTCGAAGATCGCTTGCGCCCGGTCCACTTCGCCCAGCAGGATCAAGTTGTCGGCCAGCCAGAACGTGCAGATATTGAAGACGCCTTCCGTGCCCGCTAGACCGTCGTCGAAACCTCGGTAACGATAGACGAAGCCCTCATCTGAGGTCAGCTCCCGTTCGATCGCGCGAATCGTCGAGATCATGCGCGGATCACTCACCGATATGAAGCCGACCAACGGTAGCATCAGCGTTGCCGCGTCAAGGTTCTTACTTCCGTACGCTTGGACGAACGCTCCGCGGTCCGCGTCGTAGCCTCGCTTCAGGACATCGGCGCGAATCTCACTTCGCACTTGCTTCCAGCGTTCAACGTCGCCGGGAAGTTCGAGCGCGCGTGCGGCCTTGATTGCGCGATCTAGTGCCACCCAGCACCAAACCTTTGAGAAGACGAAGTGCTGCTGTGGCCCGCGGGTTTCCCAAATGCCTTCATCCGGTTCCCGCCAGTGGTCGATCACGAACCCGACGATACGCTGCAGGTACTCCCAGTAGTCACCATCGATCTCCCCGCCGAACTTCCTGTACAGGTGAGCCGAGTCGAGTAGCTCCCCGTAGATGTCCAGTTGGAACTGTGAGTAGGCTCCATTGCCTATTCGTACGGGCCGAGACCTCCGGTAGCCATCGAGTTCCTTAAGCTCCACTTCGGTGAGTCGCCGCTCACCGCCAAGGCCATACATGATCTGCAGATCGCGGGCGCGTCCCAGCGTGGTCCATTCAAGCCACTTTTTGAATGCGCGTGCCTCCTCCTGGTATCCGATGATCGAAAGTGCGTAGAGGGCGAACGATGCGTCTCGAATCCACGTATAGCGGTAGTCCCAGTTGCGGGAGCCGCCCACCGCCTCGGGGAGAGACGTCGTCGCCGCCGCGACGATCGCGCCTGATGGCGAGTACGTGAGCGCCTTGAGCACCAGCGCTGACCGCAGCACCTCGCTGCGATACGCGCCCTGATACGTGCAGCGTTGGGACCACTCTTCCCAGAACTGCCTTGTTTGCTCGAAGAGTTCATCGATTTCGGATGCCTTCAGGTTACTGACCTCGTGAGTTGTGAAGCTGCGGCGCCCAACGGGAAACCTTGGTGCGTAAGTGACGACCGCATGGAGCTTCTCGCCCTCTTCCAGCAGGCCGCTTGCTTGAAACCCTGCGTCCGTCAGCTGTACGGGTGCTGAGCAGTAGAACGTAATCGCATCTACTCCGCCGTGCGCGAACCCGGCGTGATCTCCGTGGCCCGTCGCATGTGGGACAATGGTTCCGTAGTCGAAGCGCGGCTGGCAATCTACGCGAAACCGGATCTGCCCGCTCGTCGCTTGAAGGATCCGCACGATCCGCCGCCGACGATCGCTGTCCTCGGAGTTAGGTGGAGCCGGATGCGGATGCGTCGGCATGAAGTCGATCAGGACTGCGGTCCCGGAATCGGTGTGGAATGTCGTTTCGAGGACGTTCGTGTCCGGCAGGTATCGGCGCTCTACCGATCGAACCCCCTCGGCGGTGACTTCGAAGAACCCTCCCTTCTCCCAATCGAGTAACCTGCCAAACACCGATCGGCCATCGAAGCGCGGAAAACAGCACCAGTCGATCGATCCGGTCTTCGAGACCAGCGAGCACGAATGCAGATCGCTGATCAGTCCGTAGTCGGAGATTGGTGGATACGGGTCTTCGTGAGCCATCGTGTCAGGCTGATCTGGCTCGTGCGCTGTACCCCAGTGGTACAGCTGCTCGGTCCGCTATCACGATAACTCGCTCCGCCGATACACGCGCCGCTGGAATGTCCCCTCCATCGAGCAGTTGGCGAAGCGCTGTTCGCTTGTGCGCCCCGGTCACCAGGAACATCGCGACCCGCGCTGCGGAGAGAACGGGCAGCGTTAGCGTTAGACGTTCGAAATCCGGGCGTTCAACTCGTACGACCCACCGATCCGTAACTTCGAGCGCCGAATCGCCAGGGAATAACGATGCCGTGTGACCGTCCTCACCGAGACCGAGGAGAACCAAATCGAAGCTCGGGCCACCATCGGCAAACGTGCTTCGTAGTTCCGTTTCGTAGGCCTCAACGTCGCAGCTCTCGCCGGGCATTCGATGAACGGTCGCCGACACCTTCGCTAACAGCGACTCTTGCGCCATGCGAAAGTTCGAGGCCACGTCGTCGGGTGGAACACAGCGTTCGTCCCCGAAGAATATGTCGACATCTGGCCACGGAAATTCGCTTCTAGCCCATCGCTCGTACATCCGTCGTGGTGTCGAACCACCGGCGAGGGCGATGGTGCGCGGGTTCAGTTCAAGCAGTTGCCGCATGCCCGCTTCGGCTGTGTCGTCAACAACGATTAGCTCCGGGGTCGTGGTACTTGTCATCTGTGGAGTAGGTCTGGGATCGTCCCTTATTCCCTTTTGACGGCGTGACCGCCGAACTCGTTGCGTAGTGCCGCTATCACCTTCATAGCGAACGAGTCGTCCTGCCTCGATACGAAACGAGCGAAGAGGCTGGCCGCTATCGTCGGAGCTGGGACGTTCTCGTTGATCGCTTCGAATACCGTCCAACGGCCCTCACCGGAGTCGTCGACATAACCCTTGATCCCCGAGAGGTCCGCGTCTTTCTCGAAGGCGCTCTCCGCGAGTTCGAGAAGCCATGATCGTACAACGCTACCGTGATTCCAGAGAGCCGAGATCTGGTACATGTCCAGATCGAAGTCGGACGACTTTAGAATCTCAAACCCTTCGGCGTACGACTGCAGCATCGCGTACTCGATGCCGTTATGGACCATCTTCGTGAAGTGGCCTGCACCAACCGGCCCGACGTGAGCGTAACCGGCCTCGGGAGCCAGTGTCTTGAGCGCCGGTTCGAGGTGCTTGAAAGCTTCCTCTGAGCCGCCTACCATCAGGCAATAGCCGACTTTCAGACCCCAGATGCCGCCCGACGTTCCAGCGTCGATGAACCGCAACCCCTTCTGCTTCAACTCCTCGCCGCGGCGCATGCTGTCTCGAAAGTTCGAGTTACCGCCGTCGACGATCAGATCGCCGCCGTCCAGCAGTTCGGAAAGCTCGTTAATCGTCTGCTCCGTCGGATCGCCTGACGGTACCATCACCCAGGTCACTCTTGGCGGCTTCAACCGCTCGACCAGATCGGCGAGCGAGGCGACCTCTGACACCTCGGGATTCCGGTCATAGCCGATGACCTCGTGATCGCCCAGTCTCAGTCGCTCCGACATGTTCGCGCCCATACGGCCGAGACCAACCATACCCAGTTGCATACTTACGCCTCCTCTAGCTCGGCCAAACTTACTCTCGTGACACGGCGTCCGTGCGCGCGCAGCGCTCGGAGATCGCCTTCCGACTGCGCGTCCAGGAGCCTTCTGAAAGTGTACTCGCGTCCCGGGATCGGTAGATCGAAAGTTGGCTCGTCCACTATCTGAATGAAGACTCCGGCGGCTGATCCACCTTTGTGCAACTGCCCTGTGGAGTGCAAAAAGCGCGGTCCAAAGCCGATCGTCGTCGCTGTCCTGAACCGGTCCCGCAGCCGTAAACGCACTTTCTGTAGACGAGACTGGATTTCGGCCGTTCGCGGCAGATAGGACTGGATCGCTATGTAATCACCGGATTTCACCTGAGCCAGAAGATCGCCAAGGTCGCCCGGGTCGCTGATTTCAGGCAATCCCTCCCGCAGCAGCGCGCTGGTGGCGTCTTTCGCCTCCTGGACGTTCGGTTGATCGAATGGCTGGACGCCGAGCACGTGCCCGGCGACTGCCGTCGCGAACTCCCAGCGGAAGAACTCGGCTCCCAGGTCCTGAACATCATCTAGCGGGATGGCGATGGACGGCGTCAGTGGCGAATCAATCCCGATCGCGGCGAAGACACGGTCTTCACCGTACACCTCCGCTGCTCCCGGCGGCTCGCCTTCGACTGGCACGACTCCTTTCCCTTCCTTCCCGGTCGATTCCGCTATGAGCTGTTCGAGCCAGGTCCCGAATGACGAGATTGTATCGTCTGTGAAGAAGGTAAGCTTGTCCCTTCCGGCCTTGGCGGCCTCTCCCATCGTCGCGCCCAGCACCGCACCGGGATTTTCGCTTGCCCGGTCCGCTTCGCAGCTGTGCGCCATCGCCGCCGCGGATTCGAGCAGGCCTCCGATGTCCGCTCCGATGAGTGCCGTCGGCACCAGCCCGAAGTAAGATAGCGCGGAGTAGCGGCCGCCGATATCCGGCGGGGTGAGGAAGACGCGGCGGAAGCCCCTGGCGCGGGCGAGCGCCTCCAGCGGCGTTCCTGGGTCCGTGATGGCGACGAAGTGGCTGCCGTCCTGCAGCTTGTCGAAAAAGTAATCAAAATGCGATAGCGTTTCGACCGTCCCGCCCGACTTGCTCGCGACGACGAACAGCGTGCTGGCGAGATCGCCGTTCTGTTCCACGGCCTGAATCGCTTCCGGGTGGGTGGAATCCAGCGCGACGAGGGGCTTGCCGCCATACGTAATCGAAAAGACCTCGGGCGCTAAGCTGGAACCGCCCATCCCCAACAGCACGATGCGCTCGAACGCGGCGCAGCTCTCCGCGAACTCCTCGAGCGAGTCGATGTGTTC
>JACZRQ010000070.1 GCA_022574655.1 Chloroflexota bacterium | reverse complement strand
TAGTCCAGACCATCTCTTCGCCCGTAAACAACCACCTGATGGAGCTGTTCGTGATGATCGACGCCGCTCGCCGCGCCTCCGCTGGGCGCATCACGGCCGTCGTCCCCTACTACGCCTACGGACGCAGCGATAAGAAAGACCAGCCTCGCGTACCCATCACCGCGCGTCTCATCGCCAACTTCTTGGAGACCGCCGGCGCGGACCGTCTCCTCACGATGGACCTCCACGCCGGCCAGATTCAGGGCTTCTTCAACATCCCGGTCGATGAGCTGACGGCTCTGTCCACCTTCGCCGACTACTTCAGGGAGAAGGCGATCCCCAAACTCACGGTAGTCGCCACGGATGCTGGCGGCGCCAAAGGTGCGCGTCGCATGGCCGATCGCCTCGACGCGCCGCTCGCGATCGTCGAGAAGCGTCGGCTCGGCAACGATGAGAAGGTCGAAGCCATGACGATCATCGGTGACGTCGACGGTCAGGCCGTCCTCATCGTCGATGATGAAGTGCTAACCGCCGGCACCCTCGTTGCCGCAGCTGAGGTCGTGGTTGAGCACGGTGCGACTGAGGTCTACGCCTGCGCTACGCACGCCATCCTCTCCGGCTCCGCGTCGGAGCGAATCGAGCAGTCGCCGATCAAGGAGATCGTCTTCACAGACACCCTCCCGATCCCGCCCGAGAAGCGCCTCCCGAGAATCACGGAACTGCCCGTCGCCCCCCTGATGGGCGAGGCGATCAGCCGCATCCACACCGGCCAGTCCGTCGGTGCGCTCTTCAACGGACACTGATCCCGTCATCGCAGACGTAGTGGAGGGCTTCAGCCCTTCACAGCATTCCGTCAGCGCTCGGATCTACCCTCTCTTCGACGGCCACCAGACCGTTGGTGATTCAGGCCCACCATGCGTGCCTCATGGCCCCAGCTCTGCCTGTCCGCCTCAGGCGGGAGGCCCCCCGTCCGTCGGCCAGTAGCCGCGGTCTCCGGCGCTCCACAGCCTTCGATGGGTCGCACCAGCCTCGCTCGACTAAGCTGGTATCATGGTCTTAGCGTGTAGAACGCTCGCGTAACGACCGAATTCAAGCCGCACATCAAGCGGCGAGAAAGCGTGACCGCTTAATGGTACTTGGAGCAATCAAAAGAGCCCTTGGCGGCGAGTACAACGAAAAAGAGATCAAGAAGATCTCGCCCATCATCGACAAGGTCAACGCGCTCGAACCCGAGATCTCCCCCCTCTCCGACGAAGAGCTTGCCGCCAAGACCGTAAAATTCAAGCAACGTCTGTCCGAAGGCGAAACGATGGACGACATCGCCGCCGAAGCATTCGCCGTCGTCCGCGAGGCCTCCAAGCGCCGCACCGGAATGCGTCACTTCGACGTCCAGATACTGGGTGGCATGGTCCTTCACCAGGGCAAGGTCGCCGAGATGAGGACTGGCGAGGGCAAGACCGTCGTCGCGACCCTACCCCTGTACCTCAACGCCCTCGAAGGTAAGGGCGCGCACCTGATCACGGTCAACGACTACCTCGCCAAACGTGACGCCCAGTGGATGGGTCAGATATATCACAGCCTTGGTCTCACCGTTGGCGTCCTGCAGCACGACACCAGCTACCTGCTCGATCCACAGGCCAACCTCGATGACGCCACTCTGCGCTACCTCGTCCCGGCGACCCGAAAAGACGTCTACAACGCCGATATTACCTACGGTACCAACAACGAGTTTGGCTTCGACTACCTGCGCGACAACATGGCCACAGAACTTGACCGGCAGGTTCAGCGCAACGATTCTCCTCAGCATTTCGCGATCGTTGACGAGGTCGACAGCATTCTCATTGACGAGGCGAGAACGCCGCTAATCATCAGCGGCCCGGCGGAGGAGACTGGCGACATCTACCGCACCTTCGCCAAGATCGTCCCGCGCCTCCAGCCCGAGAAAGACTACGTCGTCGATCTCAAACATAAGAGCGTCTCGCTCACCGACGAGGGCTCCGACAAGGTCGAAAGGGCGCTCGGAATCAAGAACATCTACGATTCCGCGAACTCACGTCTCACCCGCTTCCTGGACGCCGCTCTTCGCGCCGCCGCCCTCTTCCACCGCGATCAGCAGTACGTCGTCAAGGACGGCGAAGTCATCATTGTCGACGAGTTCACAGGTCGTCTGATGCAGGGCCGCCGCTGGTCGGATGGCCTCCACCAAGCCGTCGAGGCCAAAGAAGGGATCAAGGTTCAGCAGGAGAGCATCACCTACGCCACCATCACCCTCCAGAACTACTTCCGCCTTTACGAGAAGCTCGCTGGCATGACCGGAACAGCCTGGACTGAACGTGAGGAGCTTCATCAGATCTACGATCTCGATGTCTTGGTCATCCCCACGAACATGGAGATGATCAGGGACGACGCCCAGGACATCATCTTCAAGGGGTTGCGCGGCAAGTTCAGCGCCGTCGTCGAGGAAGTCGAAGAGGCCCACGCCTTGGGCCGTCCGGTTCTCGTCGGTACCGTCGTCATCGAAACCTCCGAACTGATCTCGGACGGCATGAAGAGATACGCGACCTGTCGGCTTGAGGACTGTGTAAGCTATCACAAGGTCTGTCCGCTCAAGGAACCGGAGGTCCTCAACGCCAAGCAACACGAGCGTGAAGCAACGATCATCGCGCGGGCCGGCGTCTATGGCGCCGTCATGATCGCCACCAACATGGCTGGTCGAGGTACGGACATAGTCCTCGGCGGCAATCCGGAGCATCTCGCGGACGAGATCGCTCGCAAACGCGGCCTCGACCTCCCGCAACTCCCGGAAGCAGAGGCCGAGAAGATCCGTGAGGAGGCACGTGAGTCCTGGGTCGGCGAGCACGACAAGGTCGTCGAAGCCGGCGGCCTGCACATCGTCGGCACCGAGCGACACGAATCACGCCGTATCGATAACCAGCTCAGGGGCCGCGCCGGCCGTCAGGGTGACCCCGGCAGCTCTCGCTTCTTCGTCTCCTTCGAAGACGACATCATGCGCCGATTCGCCCCGGAGTGGGTCCCCAACCTCCTCGGCCGCATGGGTATGGACGACGAGACACCGCTGGAAAGCAACATGGTGTCCAAGGCGATCATGCAAGCCCAGGAGAAGGTCGAAGGCCATAACTTCGACATCCGCAAGCACGTCGTCCAGTACGACGACGTCATGAACCGCCATCGCGACCTGATCTACACCCAGCGACGCAAGATCATGGCGGGCGCCGATCTCAAGGACAACATTCTCGGCCAGATGATCCCTGAAGACATCGAGCACGCCTTCGATGCCTTCGCTTCCGATGGCGATCCCGAGATGTGGGACGTCCCCAACCTCATCGCCGAACTGAAGACGATATTCCCATTGCCCGCTAGCTTCGACGAACTGCACGTGCGCGAGACTCCCGTCGAAGAACTTATCGAGGAAGTCGTTCAGCTCTCCGCAGAGGCGTACGAGGAAAAGGAAGAACAACTCACACCGGAGCGCATGCGCACGCTCGAGCGCCTGCTGCTCCTGCGCACAATGGACCGCCTCTGGATCTACCACCTTACGGCCCTCGACGAAATGCGGCAGGGCATCGGCCTCGCTGGCTACGGCGGGCGCGACCCGCTCGTTGAGTTCAAGCGTGAAGCGCACGACATGTACGAGCAGCTGACGGGGCACATCCGTCAGCAGATCGTCCGCCAGATCTTCAACGTCACCCTCACCAGTCAACCGCAACGATCGCAGCTCCCGAAGAACGTGCAAGAGAGCGGTCCCGCGAACGAGGGTGCCGCCGCCGGAAGCGGTGGCACGGCCACCGCCACTGTCGTCGCAGCCGGTTCAGCAACCGCCACAACCACCGGTGTGAACAAGAAAGTCGGCCGCAACTCCCCCTGCCCCTGTGGCAGCGGCAAAAAGTACAAAAAGTGCCACGGCGGTGCTAACCTCGCCTAGGGTCCGAACATGACAGATCCGCAGCTCAAGGTAGAGCCTTCTTCCGACGCTAGACGGATCATCGAAGAGCTCACGTCAACCGTCCGCACCGATCCCGACGCCTGGTTCTTTGCGATCATGGCCGCGGTCCGCGAGTGGTCGCTTCCCGAAGAGACGGCCGCTCTGCGCACCTACCGCTACCTCATCGCTGGCGAAGCCTTCGACTGGCTCCTCCTCGCCGAAAGGCTTTGCGACGCCTTGGGCGACCTGCTCCCTGCCGACGACGTCGAGGCGTTGCTCTTCCACGGCCGCCCGCCCGTAGAACTGACTGACGACGACTGGAAGACCCTCCTCGGCGCGAAATACCGCCCCCACCTCAACTTCGTCTACGGTGTCCACGTCGAGTCCGCGCTCCTGCATGCCGCGCAGGAGGCGGCGTACAAGGAACACCAGTCCCGTGTCTGGGAGAACGGCCGCGTCGACGACGAAGCGTTCCAGGGTGTCTACGGCAAGCCTCGTAGCGAACTGCTCTGCGAATTCTGGGCGGAGAACGGCCGCGAAGAGACCGATGGCATGTCACTCACCGACGTCAACGAATTCACCTACTGGCTCTTCCGCTATCGTGTCCGCACAGCCGACCCGGCCCGCGTCGCCAGCGACACCCGCAAAGGCATGGCCGCTCTCCAGGAACTACAGGCCCTCCGCGCCAGCGCCTGGCCCGAACTGAAATAGCGTCGCTACAAGAGTCTACGGCCCCACGGCCCATACAACCTTCGCGGCCCCACCCAAACTCGTGGCTCAGAGCCCCTGCCTGTCGGCCTCAGGCGGGAGCGCTCCACCTCCGTCAC
The DNA here is from genome assembly GCA_022574655.1 of Chloroflexota bacterium. Classification (GTDB taxonomy): domain Bacteria; phylum Chloroflexota; class Dehalococcoidia; order SM23-28-2; family RBG-16-64-32; genus JACZRQ01. The sequence continues at coordinate 10,246 of JACZRQ010000070.1, read as the reverse complement.
CGTAGTAGCGGAGGGCTTCAGCCCTCCATCCACCCGTCGAATCTCGAGGTCCCCACGATAAACACTAGCAAGCCTCGTCCTTCGGGTTTCACGGCCCACGCTCGCTTTCATGCTCGCAGCCGCCGACTTCAGTCGGCGGAGGCCTTTGCATCTAGGGAGCCTACAAAATCTGCGAAAGGAACAACTTCGTCCGCTCTTCTTGCGGGTTCGTGAAGAAGTGCTCCGGCGTCCCCTCCTCCACGATCACCCCCTCATCGAAGAAGAAGAACCGGTCCGCCGCCTCGCGCGCGAAACCCATCTCGTGAGTGACGACGATCATCGTCATCCCCGTCTCCGCCAGCTCCCTCATCACGTCCAGCACCTCGTGGATCATCTCCGGGTCCAGCGCCGACGTTGGCTCGTCGAACAGCATGATCTTCGGCTGCATCGCCAGCGCCCGAGCGATCGCCACTCGTTGCTGTTGCCCGCCTGAAAGCTGCGCCGGATACTTATCCACCTGCTCCGGGATACCCACCCGTTCCAGCAAACGCATCGCCATGTCGTGAGCGTCGGCCTTCTTGAAATGACGCACGTGGCTCAGCGCCAGAGTGATGTTCCGCTCCACCGTCAGGTGCGGGAACAGGTTGAACTGCTGAAACACCATCCCCACCTCGGAGCGGATCTTCTCCAGGTTCTTCAGGTCGTTGTTCAACTCCACCCCGTCGACGATGATCGTGCCCTTATCGTGCTCCTCCAGCCGGTTGATCGTCCGGATGAACGTCGACTTCCCCGAACCCGACGGGCCCATGATCACCACCACCTCGCGTTCCTTCACGCTCATCGTGATCCCCCGCAACGCTTGGAAGTCGCCGAACCACTTCTCGACATCGCGCGCCTCGATTATGTTTCGAGTGCCTACGCGCTTCTCGCCGTCCCTGCCGGACATTTGATCTTGAGTCATCGCCTACCGTTCTCCCACACCCAGGTTCTTCTCGATCTGCTGGCTGGCCCGCGACATGTTGAACGCCACTATCCAGTATATAAGCGCGATGAACAGCAACGTCTCCGCCTGCCGGCCGATGAAATCCGGCTGCGCGCTCACCTGCCGCGCCGCTCCCAGCAGGTCGGTCAGTGCCAGCACCAGCACGAGCGACGTGTCCTTGAACAGCGAGATGAACTGCCCCACCAGGGCGGGGATCACCGCGCGCAGCGCCTGTGGCAGTACGATGAAGCCGAGGATATGGAACGTGTTCAGCCCCAGCGCCTTCGCCGCCTCCGTCTGCCCGCGTGGCACTGCCTGCAGCCCTCCTCGCACGATCTCCGCAAGATACGCCGCCGCGAAGATCACGATCCCCGCCAGCGCTCGCTGGACAGTGGCCGTATCGACGCCGGTAACCGGTATCCCGAACAAGATCGTCCGCTCAGGACCGATCGCTAGCGGAAGTAGGAAGAACGCCATGAACAGGATCGTGATCAGCGGCACGCCTCGTACTATCTCGATGAAGCCAACACAAAAGAGCCGGATCACGGGAAACGTGCTCGCCCGGCCCAGCGCCAGCAACACCCCGAACGGAAAAGCGATCGTGATCCCGAACACCGTCAGCACCATCGTCAGCAGCAACCCGCCCCACAGTCGCGTTGGCACTCCGTCTAAAAGCACCCAGCTGAACGGGAGCGAGGCGATCCACAGAAACACGGCTACGGTCCGCGCGGTGTTTCTGTAGCGGCCGCTCAAAGCGGGCGTCTTCCCGAACGCGTAGCCGCCGCCGAACGCCGCCAGCGACCCGAGCGTCAGGAGCGCGACCTCACCGTGAGCCATGAAAACAAAGACCGGAATCATCGCTATCGCGCCGCCTATCGCCAGCAACGGCGATATCCGGCTCCAGAGTGCCCAGCTCAGCCCGCCAAGCCCTGCAAGCACGTAGATCACCGCCCAGATGCGCCACGCCTCATCACGAGGGTACGCCCCGATGAAGAACAGCTTTCGGTTCGCTGTGATCGCTTCCCACTCGGCGGACGCGAATACGAAATTCCCCACACCGTATAGCGCCACGCCGATCAGCACGACCATCCCAACCGTCAACGCCGTATTCCACGACCCGTCGAACAGGTTCTCGCGAGCCCAGCGCCACGCGACGCGGCGGTCGGGGATCTGGAAGCCGGCCACTGTCATCGTTACGCGTTCTCCCACTTTAGCCGGCTGTTGATCGTGTTCATCACCAGCGAGATGAACAGGCTCAGACTCAGATACGTGATCATCAACAGAGCGATAATCGGCACCGCCTGGCCCGTCTGTGTGATGATCACGCTCCCCGTGCCGAACACGTCCTTGAACGCCAACACGAAGGCAAGGCTCGAGTTCTTCGTCAGGTTCAGGTACTGGTTCGTCGTCGGCGGGATCAGGATGCGCAGCGTCTGCGGCAAGATCACGTAGCGCATTCGCTGAAATGAGCCCAGGCCAAGCGCCGCCGCCGCCTCCGTCTGACCCTTCGGGATCGCCTGGATGCTGCCGCGCACGTTCTCGGCGATGAACGCCGCGGTGTACAGCGTCAGCCCGGTGAGGAGCGCCCCAAACTCCGGCGTCATCTGCAGCCCGCCAATCACCTGCCGGTTCGCTATGCTCGGCGTGTCGGTCTCGAGGGGCAACCCGGTGGCGAGGAACCCGATCAGTCCGATCGCTCCGAAGGCCCCAAGCGCCCACCAGCCTGGGTGACTCGGGAGGCCGGTCGCGTCCTGCCGGCGGCTGCGCACGACATACGCCGCCGCTCCCGCCGCTGCCCCGGCCAGAAGAACGATCATCCAAATCCCAAACCCGGACTCTGGGCTCACGAAGGGCAGCGCGATCGCTTTGTTGGTCACGATCGCGATATCCAGATCGAGCGGGTTCGAGATTCGCGGCAGCTTCAAGTAGATCGCCACATACCAGAAGATCAGCTGCAACAGCAGCGGCACGTTTCGGAACGTCTCTACGTAGGCAAGCGCCGCATGTGAGACGAGCCAGTTCTTAGACTGCCGCGATACTCCGATGAACACGCCGATGATCGTCGCGAAGACGATTCCCATTCCCGAGACGCGAATCGTATTCAGAAACCCTGTGAAGTACGCGTCCCGGTAACTATCGTTCGGACCGTAGTCGTATCCGAAGGACGTCTCAACAATGTCAAACCCGGCGCGCTGGTTCAGGAAGTCCCCGCTGACACTGATGAACGGGAAACTCCCCGTCGTATCAACGAACGGGAACAGGCTCAGGCCGATCTGGTCGAGCCGGCCGGACATGTTCGAAATCAGCAGGTAGCCAACGTAAATGACGATCGCCGCGAAGACCGTCTGTCCAACGAATCGCTGGACCCGGACGTTTCGCCAGAGCGTCAGGATTCGCCGGAGTTCGCTCGCGCTGGATCCTTGTGCCGCAGCCATGTGTCTCAGACGTTAGCACGCGGCCCGGCCATGTGGCCGGGCCGCGTGCTATCGCTTATCGCTGAGGTACTACCTCCACGGAGGCGAGTAGATCAGGCCCCCTTCGATCCAAAGCGCGTTCACTGTCCCCGCGCGCTCTAGGCCGATCGGCGTGATATTTCGCTCGTATATTTCGCCGTAGTTCCCAACGCCGCGGATCACGTCCTGCAAGAAGTCAGGCGGCACGCCGAGGCCGGCATCGAAGATGTCGCCACCCTCGAACGAAACTCCCAGCATACGCGCAATCTCCGGGTTCACGGGATCCGCGATGAAGTCGTCCACGTTCGCGCTGGTGACCCCGCGCTCCTCGGCGAGGATCGTGCCGATCACCGTCCAGTTCACGATGTCGAACCACTGCGAGTCATTGTCGATCGTTACCGGTCCCAGTGGCTCCTTCGAGAACACCTCATCCAGCACGACCAGCGCGCTAGGTCCGCCGGCGCTCTCCGGGTATGCGGACTGGCGGGCTGCTAGCTGCGACCTGTCGGACGTCCAACCATCGCAGCGCTCCTCGATGAACGCCGCCTGGAGCGTGTCGTTGTCCACGAACGGGAGCGGCTCGCTGTCTGGCAGGCGGTCCGTCAGGTTCAGCTCCGTGGTCGTGCCCTGGAGCGTGCAGATCGTCGCAGTCGCCAGGTCGTCGATGGACGTGTAGCCGTCGGCGGCGCGGACCATCAGGCCCTGGCCGTCGTAGTACGTCGTCGTCGCGAAGCTCAAGCCCGATCCGGCGTCACGGCTCACAGTCATCGTCGTGTTGCGGATCAGCACGTCCACCTGGCCCGTCTGGACGGCGGGTAACCGGGCGTCCGCCGTCAGCGGCACATACTGCACTGCATCCGCGTCCCCTAGCACCGCCAGAGCGATCGCCTTGCAGTAATCTACGTCGAAACCCGTGTTCTCGCTCGTGTCGGGATCCACGAAGCCGAACCCCGGCACCGAGTCGTTCACTCCGCAGATAAGCTCGCCACGGTCTAGAACCGTCGCCAGCAGGCCCTCGCCTGTCTGTGCCGGCGTGCCGGTCCCGTCCCCTGTGTCCGTCGGAGTCGCTGTCCCGTCCGCGTCGTCATCGCCCCCACACGCGGCAATGACGATGAAAATCGTCGCCATTAGCCACAGGGCGCTGGGTATGATGTACCTCTTGAGCATGCTGTCTCCCTTCTTCTGGTGCGTTTTACTGGGCCGGTGCCGACCGGACCAAGTACGTGTCAGATTCTAGCCATGCTGGGCTAGGTGTCAAGCTGAAGGTGGAACTCCTACCTACTCCGCCGGCTGCTGCCGTATCGTCGTCGCGCCGAAGCACACCCGCTCGCACATCCGATCCGTTCCCTCGACCCGCACCCCGATCCGCCGCCCCGACGGCTCTATCCCCGGCAACGCACATCTCTGTGGCAGTAGCGAATGGGCAGGTGTAGACTGACAGTCGCCAACCGTACGGCACTCCCACCATGCGCGCGATCCCCCCTACGGTCATCCTCGTGCTCGGCTTTCTTGTCGCCTGTAGCGGCGGCTCGTCCCCATCCGCTGATGAGATGGAGATCGACACCACCCCGGCCAGCCCCGTCGCGGCGGCCTCCGGCACGCTATCCGCTGTCAGCCACTGGCTCTACTTGATCGACATCGACTTAGAGCCGGACATCGTCGACCTCATCGCTGCCTCCGGCCACGATATGGTCGTCCTGGACTTCATCCCCTCTGACGCGAGCAACCCGGACTATCCAATGGCGGACGTCGTCCAGCAACTGCACGCCGCCGATCACGCCAAGCTCGTCATCGCTTACATCGACATCGGTGAAGCCGAGGACTACCGCACGTACTGGCAGAACGGCTGGGGCATAGGCAACCCGGAGTGGATCGCGGGCGCCGATCCCGATGGCTGGGCCGGGAACTTCCCAGTCGCTTTCTGGCACGAGGACTGGCGCGACGTCTGGCTCGGCAGTGATGGCTATCTCCAGCAGATCGTCGACGCCGGTTTCGATGGCGTCTACCTGGACTGGATCGATGCCTACTCCGACGAAAACGTAGTACTTCTAGCCGAGAACGACGGCGTCAACCCTGAGGACGAGATGGTCCGCTGGGTCGGCGACATAGCCGGCTTCATGCGGTCCCAGCGTCCCGGGTTCATCGTCATTGGCCAGAATGCAGCCGAACTGACGGATCGAGACGATTACCTCGACATCATCGACGCGATCGCCCAAGAGCACGTCTGGTTCGACGGCGGCGCCGACAGCGACCCTCCCGGTGACTGCCCCCTGCCGCAATCCGACGACGACATCGACACCGCCAACTACCTCGAATCCCTTTCCCCGCGCTGCCGCTCCTACGTAGAGAGCGACCCGAACAGCCCCCTACACGTCAGCACGGAGGAGTACCTCAGTTACCTGGAACTGGCCCTCAACAAGGGAAAGATCATCTTCACGGTCGACTACGCCATCGAGCCGGAGAACGTCGCCAACGCCTATGAATCGTCACGGGCGCTCGGCTTCATCCCCTTCGTTGGCAGCAGAGCCTTGGATCAGTTCCAGGAGTCAGTACCCTGACCGACCGCCGTATGCCAACGTCCCGACCCGCATCAACATACGCCGAATAAGCAGCCGATAACTCCATCACCATCCACCTCATCCACCCCGCTGTAGCGGCGGCCTGCCCGTCGGGGGCTTCAGCCTTCCACCCGCCGCTAGAGTTCCGCGCCCGCCAATCCTATCCACTCCACTCTTCGTGGCTCACGCGCTGCGGTTACCGCACCTCGCCCAGCATCGTTTCTGCCATTTCCACGTGCTTGGGCATGCCGATCTCGCGGTGCATCGAGATCGCCTCGTTCCTTGGTCCGGAAACGCCGCCCGGGTTTCGCGATAATTCCGATTGGGCCACGCTTCTCAATTCCTACCGCCCGCCGGTCACGAACATAGCATCACTTGACACATTTTGAGCGCTTCGGTATCTTGACGCTATCGCCTAGGAGGATGCCTTGACAAGTAAGATAGCGCCTAGAGATAAGATTGATTCCCTCGGCTCCGATCAGGTTTCAGTCTTGCTTCGGAACCTAAGACTCCATCGGCAACTGCTTGAGGCTGCGCATCAGGATGCAAAGCGGCTCGCCTCGTTCCGGACACCCCCTTGTTACTTGGTTGATTATGAGCTACTCCACACCTACATGTACGAGAGCCAGGCGAGAGCCGAAGCGCTCGTCGAGGTTCAACATCTCTTCTCTCAAAGCGACATTCTTTTCATCGTGGGATACGGTACCTCATTAGAGGTCATTCACCGAATTCGAGTCCTATCCGGTCTCGACGTGACAGGCGTAGACGAAAAGGACGCCTTCTTTGAGCTTCTGTATAGCGACAAGTCGCCTCTTGCCAAGCTGAGATTCGATCCTGAAACCTCGCTCAAGATGCTAATCGAAAACAGCCCTCACCACGTGGAAGCTCTTGACAGACTTGAGAAGCTGCTTGATCAAGACAACTTCATCGATATCTCGCAGATTGAGCAAGAAACCGGCCAGGAGGTAATTGACCAGCACGCCTTTGAGGCTGCTCTGTCGGTGCTTAATTCAGTTCGTCCCAATCGGAATCAGACCTATCCGAACGTCGCGGATGCGGTCAACTTCTCTACCGTCGTTAGCCTGAGGAACCTAGCTAGAAAGGGAACGTTCAAAAGCTTCCCCTTCCTTCTCACTAACACTCGCCCGCTTCTCGACGAGTCCATCTGGGCCGAGGACCCCCTTTCTGAGTCGTGGGGATTCGAAGCGAAGGTCTCACGACGTCCTTTGACTTCTGTGTACACGCACTTAGCGAGCGGCATCACTGAAAATCCTGATTCGGTTGCTGATCATACTGCGCGTCTCATCCAGATGTCGTCCGCAATCGAACTTAACCTTCGCCTGTCCCGCGGTTACCGCACCCCCGTGCAGGCTATACAGAACTACGAATGGGAAAACATCATAGCTGTACGGAGAATCGAACCCGACCTTGCCGAACAGATCAACTACTTGTCGGAATTCATTTCAGACCCCCTCATTTCGGAGACTCAGCGAATATACGACAACACATTGCGCGAAATCGCCATACGGAGAGAGCTTCGCGGCAGTTCCTCACGTATCGAGTCCCCCCGGAGGCTTTTCGACGTCATTCTACACATATCGCGAGCTGTTTCGAGTCCGACGACTTTAGAAGTCGTCTGGGATAAAGTGATTGTTAAGGTGGAGGAGAAACATCCGAGTTTCACGCGGCGCACTTACGCAGACGCCTCCAAATCTGGCTTGCCTTACGTCGAGGTTGAGACTCACGAAGAAGGCTATGTCGTTCTCAACTGGCCAACGAACAACTCAATCGAGGATCTGCTTACCTCCTTCATGTGGGCGCTCGGCAGGCACCACGAATCAGAGGCGACGCTCGCCGTTGGAACCGAACCCCACGACGATAACTCGGTTCAACTGTTCGAAATCGAATTGCCCGTCACACTTGGAGAGATTCGAAGTCACATCAGCGAGCCGATCACTTGGATTAGGTTGGGTGGGAAAGAGTTCGATCTCTATTGTGACGTCTTGACGAGGGCGGAAATTACTCCACGCGTGGGACTGTTTGCGAAGAATCCGAACCAGAGCCACGTGATCGAACTGTACTCCGCGACGTCCGCCCGCTTTCTATTTCGGTCACTTTTGCAACGAATCTTGGCGGAAAACTCGATAGGCGAGCAACGAGAATCGAGGGTGTGAGTTATGCGGTTATTCAGACACAAAAGCTTAGCAGCTCAAGTTCTATCGCGCTGTGGGAAAGATGTTTCTGTGGCCTGTACGAAGTCCTTAGATGGACATCTCTCAGTTGCACATTACCTTAAAGTGACGGCTAACTCGAAGAAGCACGACCATCTATTCTGCTACAGAAATTTCAAGCCAACGAGCTACGTCTTCAACCGCGAGATTAAGGTGAGCGGCAAAGGCACGTATCGAAGGGGTAAGCGTCATAGCGAACTAGAGGTCAAGGCGAGGCCTGACATGCTCCTTGGGGCGTTCGAGGATCACGAGGACGTTCCATGCGGCATCCTCACTCGGGCTGGCCCTGGTACGATAACAATCGAGGTCACGCTGACCGACGCGAGCAAGCAGGATACCGGTCTCGGTAATCCAGTCAGGCTCGTGAGTTATCTTCGGACATGATCTTGGCTGGCTTGGCTGCGATACCGTATATAGCGTCAAGCATCCTCTACTACGTGAGCTACCGAGATCTGTTCGCCGAGCCGAAGTCAGAAGAGCCAAGAAGCTGGAGGATGAATCTTCTTGCGCCCGTGCTAATCGCCACATTCGTTCCGTTGCCGCTGGCCGCATCGGATCAATTGACGTCTTCCCAACGAGAGATATTGTTGGCGGCTGTAGGCCTGTCCTTTCTTTGCACATTCGTGCTTCTCATCGTCACGAGCCGGACGTCATACTTCTCACTTCTTAATCACCCAGGATTTTCGAACTGGGAAGTGGCGACTTCAACATGGGCTCAGGGTCTCCTGATAGTTGGCTTGGGACTTATGTTGTTCACCGGAATCGTGACGGTGTCCATTGCGGCAGCGTCACATTCGTGATGGTCCCGTTTAACCTATCGGCGCGACGAGATCTGTAAGTCCCGGCGCCTCCGGTTGGCTGTCCGGCCCCGCCTCCGCGCATTGAACTTAGTCCAACCTGCTCCCTAGTGACGCGTCCCCGGCCGCGGCGCTTCACCGAGGCCCCCCCAACCGTGCCACTCACCCCTTCCACCTCTCCCCTCCCCGTCGTACCCTCATACTGACCCTCAGTGCCCGCGCGCCCCGTTAGCCAAGCACCTTAACAACACCGCCTAAAACCACGTCCGCACCGCCCTGGACGCCCAACTTGATCGTTCGCACCCATCAAGGCTTCGTATGCGCCACAATCAAGGCAGAACCGCCCGAAACGCTTCTCCTCAGACACAGATCAGACGCCGAAAAAGAAAAACGCGAGACGATCGACCAAGTCTCAGATACGATTCGCCTCGTTCAACCAAGATTCAGATACAAAATCCGCTTGATAGAGCGACCATTACGGCTTGATTGCCCGCCCTCCTGCCACGGTTTGCCGCCTCCACCACCCGCTCATATAATGAAGGCCGATCTTCAACGGAAGAAAGGTTCCCACCATGCCCACGCCGTACGCGTATTTCCAAAAAGAAATCATCCCCCTTGCCGACGCCAAGATCGGCATCATGACCCACGCGTTCAACTACGGCACAGGCGTTTTCGAGGGCATCCGCGGCAACTGGAACAACGACGAAGAGCAGATCTACGTCTTCCGCCTCAAGGAACACTTCGCGCGGCTCCGCAACAGCTGCAAAATCATGAGGATAGGCTTCCCCTACGACAACGAAGAACTGATCTCAATCACCACCAAGATCGTCGAGATGTCCGGCTACCGTGAGGACGTCTACCTCCGACCGCTCGCCTACAAAAGCTCTGAAGTCCTCGGTGTCCGTCTCCACGACCTCGAAGACGACTTCCTGATCTTCATCGCCCCCTTCGGGCCGTACTTGGACATCGAGAAGGGCGCGCGCTGCTGCACGTCGTCCTGGCGTCGCGTCGAGGACACCAGCATCCCCGCCCGAGCCAAGATCACTGGCATCTACGCCAACTCGGCGCTCGCCAAGACCGAAGCCCAGCTCAACGGCTACGACGAAGCGATCATGCTCGACGAGCGCGGCCACGTCTCCGAGGGCTCCGGCGAGAACATCTTCATGGTCATGGACGGCAAGATCTACACGCCCCCGCCGTCGTCGAACATCCTCATCGGCATCACCCGCGAGACTGCCATCACGTT
>JACZRQ010000069.1 GCA_022574655.1 Chloroflexota bacterium | reverse complement strand
TATTTTTGAAATTATGACTGGGCAAGCGGGCAGCGGCCTGTCGTATCCTGTAGGTTGTGCTAGAGCACTGAGCCTCGGGTCAGTGGCGATAAATGGCGCACCCGCTAGTATGACGGTACTCGGCCTACCCGCCAGACCGATTGACTGATAAGCGGCTTTCTGGGTCATTTTGTCGCCGTTCAGCCCAACTCCCCCGCCGGCCCGTTGCTAGCCGCATAACCAGGGTTATACTTTCCTTGTTGAAAGACGACAAAAAGGAGAAGGGGGGCCATGCGCTCAAGGATATTGCTGTTTGTTTTAACCGCCCTCTTTGCTTTTGTCATCGGCGTTATCGCGGCGATATTCGGCCCGGCATTTATATGACGGCCGGGGCAGGCAGTGACGCTCCTCGCTACAAGACTTACTGCCATCCAGCGTGCCGAGCAGGGCACGGCCGACGGGGTGCTCCTCGTCACCTTGGAGAACGAAAACCCTAAGATGAAAATTATGACGTACGACGACGTGTACGATAACGCGAAAGCCCTAATTGAGAACTGGTTTGGTCCATCGCCACGGACGGAGGGCCGCACCCAGATCCTGTATCCACCCACCAGTCGCTAGCACCGCGGTGCGCCCTCCACGTGACGCCTGTGCGGGCCGGGCACCTTCAGGTGCCCGGCTAGTAATCGGCGTGCGGGGTTCGCGCTATTCCCCGCCGTCGTCGTCGGCGTCGGAGATCCGGGAAATCCTGGTGCGTCACGGGTATTCTTCGGGTGTTGGGACGATCCTATCGGGATCCCGGGGAAAGTCCCAGGCCTTGCCGCCCTTTGTGACGAGTTGGGTGTGTGGATATGGGATCTCGATGCCCTCGGCATCGAACGCCTTCTTGAGACGGAGTCTGAGTTCACCCATGACGGCCCACTGCTGAGAGACCTTCGTGTCCCCAAGGATCTTGATGTCGATGCTAGAGTCCCCGAAGTTATCGACGCGCAGCGACTTTGGCGCCGAGATGATGAGCGGCGCCCAGTCGGGATCGGCGGCCATCTCCTCGCCAACGCGATCGATGACACCCATGACGTGCTCGAGGTCTTCACTGTAAGAAACGCCGACGTTCAGGTTGACGCGCGAGTAATCCTCGGTGAAGTTGGAGGCGACGACGATTTCGCCATTCGGCACGAAGTGAACGACGCCATTGATGTCGCGAACGACCGTGCGCCTGAGACCGACGTCCTGCACGACGCCGGAGATGCCGGCGATCTCGACCACGTCTCCTTTGCCGTACTGGTTGTCAATCAGGATGAAGATTCCGGAGAAGAAGTCCTTCACGAGGCTCTGCGCGCCGAAGCCCACGGCGATGCCAGCGATTCCGGCACCGGCGAGAAGCGGCGCGATGTTGACGCCGAGCTCCGGGAGCATCATGAAAAAGCCGAGGAGGATGAAAATGCTCGTACCGGACGTAGCGAAGAATTGGCTGAGGGTGTCGATACGTTGCTGGATCTCCTCCTCCGGTTTCTCGGCAAGCCTTCGCTCGGCGGTGGCGCGTATGAGCCGGGGAACGATGATGTTGAGGAGGATGCTGGCGACGATTACGACGACAGCGATAACACCGATCACGATTCCGTGATCGAGCAACCAGTCCTCGACCTTTTCGCCGGCCGACTTGACCTCGACCTGAAGGAGTAAGGTCACGGCCCGTTCCTGGAGCGATGGGGCTAACACGCCTCTAGGCTAGGTGAAGGTGCCGGACAAGGGCAAGAGCAGGCGGGCCCAACGGTCACATATACTGTGGACAACCGATGAATTTAGTACATCTTTGGTATTGCAACTCGGGCGGTTGGGCGCGCACCCTTCACGGCCGCATCATGCCGTGGGTGCTCGATGACGTCGAGCTTGGAAACGACGTGCTGGAGATCGGACCGGGGCCGGGCCGGGGGACGGAATGGCTGATGCGTCGCGTCCCGAAACTGACCTCGCTCGAGATCGATCACGGGCTTGCTGACAAGCTGAAGGTTCGCATGCAGGATACGAACGTCACGACCGTCGAAGGCGATGGTACGAAGATGCCGTTCCCGGACTCGTCTTTCAACGGAGCGGTTTCGTTCATCATGCTGCACCACGTCCCATCTTCGGAGCTTCAGGACCGCCTGATCGCCGAGACCTTTCGGGTGCTGAAGCCCGGTGGCGTGTTTGCGGGCGCTGACAGTATCCCATCTTTTACGTGGAACGTGTTCCACTTGCTCGACACGCGAGTTCCAGTCGACCCTGACGGTTTCAGTGGAAGGCTGGAGAGCGCCGGGTTCGCCGAGGTAACGATCGAACGTACCGGTGGCACCTTTCGGTTCTACGGCAAGAAGCCGACCGTCTAGCAGCAAACTATATCGAGTCGTAGAGGGCTCTGACCAACCGTGGCCAGCGGGGATCGACGAGCGCGTCCGAAGAAATCATCTTGTTCATGACGTAGCTGAAGCCGACCCGAGCGTCAGGATCGGCAAAGCCGATCGAACCGCCCATGCCACCATGCCCGAAGGAGCGGGGGTTCGGGCCGAGTTGCCAGTCCGAGATCGATCGCTTGAAACCGAGGCCAACGCGCAGGGGCCACCCAGGCATCACCGCGTCATCACCGATCGCTTCTTCGCGACTTGCCCTCTCGATGGCCGGGGAAGTTGCCACGCGGACTCCGTTCAGCTCGCCACCCCGAGCGAGCGCCGCGTAGACGCCAGCGAGCGAGCGAGCGTTGCCGTGCCCGTTGGCGGCTGGGATTTCCGCCGCCCGCCACTGACGGGTGTTCACGAGATTCGGAATCATCATGTCCGGTGAGAGAAGGAACGCCTTGAAGGTCATCGAAGTGGGGTCCCGAAGGGCCGCGGCGAGAGCACTATCGCCAGCCGCGTCAGACAACGGTGGTGGGATGATCTCCGCAACTCTCGGATCGTGCTCTTCTGGGAGGCCAATGTGGAAGTCGATGCCGAGGGGGCTGGCGATCTCGTCACGGAAGTAGGTGCCGACCGATTTTTCGGTGATGCGACGAATCAGTTCTCCTGCGAGAAACCCGTATGTGACTGCGTGGTAGCCATGCTTCGTTCCGGGCTCCCACCAAGGTTTCTGTTTTGCGAGCGCATTGGTGACAACGTCCCAGTTGAAGATGGCGCCGGCCGGAAGAACGTTGTCGAGCGCCGGCAGTCCCGCCTGATGGCTGAGGAGCAAGCGAACGGAGATGTCTTGCTTGCCCGCCTGCGCGAACTCCGGCCAGTAGCTGGCGACGGGCTCGTCCACGTCCAAACGGCCTTCGCCGATGAGACGGGCGATGCAGGTGGCGACCATGCCCTTCGTGCTGGAGTAGACGTTGGCGATGGTATCCCGCTCCCAGGGGCGAGTGCGCGCGGCGTCCGCGTGGCCGGCCCAGAGGTCGACGACGGGTTCGCCGTCGATGATGACGGCGACCGACGCGCCAACTTCGCCGAAGTCGTCGAAGTTTCGCGCGAAGATGTCTTTAACGCTGTTGAAGCGGCTGTCGCAGGTTCCGTGTACTTCGAGTGCTGTGGTCATGGGTCCCCCATGTGTCGGCGTTGGGGATGATTGTACTCGAACCAGGCACGGGGAGCGCCCTCACCCCAGCCCGTCTCCCAAGAGGAGAGGGGAGGTCACTTGCGGCCGGGCGGCCTAGGCGGAGACTTTTTCGAGGGGGGCGAAGGAGAGAAGGAGCTTTTTGATACCGGCTTCGCCCTGGAAGGCGATGACGAGCTGGTAGTCTCCGCCTGAGGGTTCGCAGGAGACGACGATGCCGTCGCCGAACTGGGGGTGGCGGACGCGTTCGCCGGCGTCGAAAGTTTCGGCGGGTTCGCTGTCGGCCTCGTCGGTGTGCAGAACGCCGAACCGCTGGCGGGCGGGGAAGAGCGTGGGTTCAGCGGCACGTTGGCTCTGCTTGGTCAGCTCGGGTGGAATGTCGGCGAGGAAGCGAGAGGGTGGATGGTGACCGCTGAAGGACCGTCGGAAGGCCCGGACGAGGTAGAGATGGCTCTTGGCGCGGGTCATGCCAACGTAGCAGAGACGGCGCTCTTCTTCGAGCTGATCGGCGCTTCCGCTCTCGAGCGACCTCATATGCGGGAGTACGCCCTCTTCCATGCCGATCATGAGGACGACAGGGAACTCGAGTCCCTTGGCGGCGTGCAGGGTGATGAGCGTTACGGAGTCCGCCCGATCGTCGTACTGGTCTATGTCCGTGATGAGCGCGACGTCTTCGAGGAACGAGGCGAGGGCGTGCTCTGGCTTGAGCTCGTCGTACTGGGTGGCGACAGTGCGCAGCTCCTGGACGTTCTCCCAGCGCTCTTCGCCGTCCGGCTCGCTCATGATGTGGGCTTTGTAATCGGCAGCATCGATCACGTCGTCGAGGAGAGTCGAGAGGGAGAGGCGCTTGCCCTTTTCAATGAGCTCGTTGAGCATTCCCAGGAACCGCAGGAGCGCACCGGCCGTCCGCTTCTGAAACGGATGCTCAGAGGACGGCCCATCTAGCGAGTCGCGCTCCGTGTCGGCGACGAGCTGAAGAGCGGCGTAGGGTGGGATCTGTTTGTCGCGCGCCCAGCTGCTGAGTGTTGCCAGCGTACGCGCGCCGATGCCGCGAACGGGGGTGTTGATGACGCGCATAAGGGCGACGGAATCGAACGGGTTCTGGACGACGCGCAGGTAAGCGAGGAGGTCTTTGACCTCGCGCCGCTCGTAGAACCGCGTGCCGCCGACGAGACGGTACGGGATCCCTCGTCTTACGAGAGCCTCTTCGACAGGACGCGACTGGGCGTTCGTGCGGTACATGACGGCGATGCCGTGAAGGGGCACCTTCTCCTCCCGCTTCAGCCGCTCGACCTCCTTGGCGACGTACAACGCCTCGTCTTCTTCGTCATAGGCCTCGTGGACAATGACGGGGCTTCCGGCATCGTTGTCGGTCCAGAGGTTCTTCTCCTTGCGCTGCTTGTTGAGCGAGATTATCGAGTGGGCAGTGTCGAGGATTGTCTGGGTCGACCTGTAGTTCTGGTCGAGGATCACGACGCGCACGTCGGAGAAATCTTGCTCGAAGTTGAGGATGTTGCGGATGTCGGCGGCGCGCCAGGTGTAGATCGATTGGTCGGGGTCGCCGACGACACAGATGTTGCGGTGTTGGGATGCCCAGTGCTTGCCGAGGACGTACTGCGCGATATTCGTGTCCTGGAACTCATCGATGTGTACGAACTGGTAGCGATGGGCGTACTTTTCGAGAACGTCATCGCGTTCCTGGAAGAGCTGCACCGTCTTGCCAAGTATGTCGTCGAAGTCCAACGCTTCGTTTTGCTCGAGCAGGTCCTGATAGCGGACGAAGACGCGGGAAGTCACCTCCTGAAAGTAATCGGCGACAAGCGCCGAGAACTCCGCGGCGCCCTGCAACTCGCTCTTGGCGCGCGAGATCGCCGAGAGAATGGCGCGCGGCGCAACACGGCGGGGATCGAGCCCCATCTCGTCGAGCGCCTGCTTGACGGCTGCCAACTGGTCGGAGTTGTCGTAGATAGTGAACGTTCGCGGCACGCCGATGGCTTCGCCGTCGACACGGAGGATCCGGGAGCAGACACGGTGGAACGTACCCATCGTTATGTCGTGTTCGACGGCCTCTCCTACGAGACCGCGGACGCGTTCGCGCATCTCACGGGCGGCCTTGTTCGTGAATGTGACGGCGAGTACGCGACGGGGACTGACACCCTGCTCACGTATGAGATAGGCGATGCGGTGGGCGATTACACGCGTCTTGCCGGAGCCCGGCCCAGCGATGATGAGGAGCGGCCCCTCGGTGTGCTCGACCGCTTCACGTTGTCTAGGGTTGAGCGGTTCGAGAATGTCGGAAGCGGCGGTCATGCCAAGATCGATGATACAAGCGTCCGAGCAGGCGCGGCAACGCGGACGGGTCAGGTTAATAGACTACAGAAGGCATCCAGACACCCTCGGGTTCCTCATAGGGGCCGATCGCCATGAGGTTCATGACCTTTTTCGCACGGAAGCCGGCGGCCAGGAACTTTCGATAGAGGCTGCCTTCGGTGAGGGGGCAGAAAACGTCGCGGAACTGAGGAGGCGCGTCTGCAGCGGCGGCTTGCTGGACGAGGGAGAGCGCATCCTCCTCCGTTTCGGCAACTCCATGGCCGATAATGCCGAGCAGGTAGTAACCGGTGACGCGATTATCTCGCTCGCGGATAACAGCCGCAAACGGACCTTCGAGCATCTCCGCTACCTCGTTTCGGCGACTGACCTTGTACAGCTCACGCGAGAGGGCATCGACGGCGGCCAAATCGTCTTCAGTAAGGACTCTAACCGTGGGGTCCTTTTGCGGGGCTGGCACCGGTTCCATCAGGACACAGGGGGCCTTCGTGTCGAAGCCGACGGAGGCGTAGAGGGAGAGCGAAGCCATGTTGAACGAGTCCTCAAGGAGACGGATCTTATCCATTCCGTTCTTCTTCGCGTAGTCGATCGCATCTGTCATGAGCCGACGACCGATTCCGGCACCCTGCTGCGGGACATCCACCGTGATCGGTCCGATCCCGCCCACATCGTCGGCCATCATTACGAAGTTCGATCCCGCCGGTTGGCCGTCGTTATAGGCGGCGATTCCGTAGGTGTCTTCCCCGGCCACGAGCATACCGATGATCATCCGTCCCATGTCCAGATCGGTGAAGTCGGGCTCGAAGCCGTGGCGTTCGGCGATATCCTTAAACGCCTCGTAGCAGATACGACCCAACTCCGAGACATCCTCGGCAGTGGGTTGCCGGTACTCAATGGGCATCAAACAAGCTCCCTTCAAATCTGTTACAAGTTCGGATTATATCAGCGCAAGTGGGCAGTCGGCGCACTGCGGAAGGAGTTGCTCGACACGCGCGTCCACAGCTACGCCGACTTTGCGTAGCATCTCCATGGTCACCCAAAGGGACAGGCCAACGACGTTGCAGTAGCAGCCTCGAACTCCACCGGGTTCGGTCTCGTAGCTTGCCACCGGCTGAAGGACCGGGTCCTGGATCCCGTAGGCGCCGGCCTTATCGAAAGGGTCGCCGCGAGTGATCGACGCATCGATTTCGTCGTCCGAGTAGTTGCGCATGCGGACGGCGGTGACCGGATGGCGAATCAAGGGACTCGATTTCCTTTCCGGTAGGAAGGCGACGGCGGTGATCACCTTGTGCCAGCGGTCGCGCAAGGCACGGAGCATTTCGCGAGCCTCATCCGGATCGCCGGGCTTGCCGAGGATCCGACCATCGAGGACGACGACGGTATCAGCAGCAACGATCGTCGCTTGACTATCACGGAGGCGCGCGGACTCGGCTTTGATCCGTGCCAGCTTTCGCACGGTGACGTCAGGACGAACGCCGTCTGGCACGTCCTCCGTTATGTTGACTGGCCGAACTTCGAACGGCAGGCCTAGTTTCGAGAAGAGGTCACGACGGCGCGGAGAGGCGGACGCGAGGACGATTGTCGTCACAGGCGGAGGCTGGCGACGCACTCGATGTGCTGGGTATGCGGGAACATGTCGACCGGGGTCACATCCTTAAGACTGTATCCACCGTCGACAAGAATGCGAAGGTCGCGGGCGAGCGTGGACGGATCGCAGGAGACGTAGGCGATTTTCGCCGGATGGAGCCGGATGACAGTGTCTAGCGTCCGTGCGTGGCAGCCCTGTCGCGGCGGATCGAGGATGAGGGCGTCGGCGCGGTCGGTGGCGTCGGGCAGGACATCCTCGACTTTGCCCCGATAGTACTGAACGTTGGGCGACTCCGCGATGTTGATCATGGCATCGTCGACGGCAGCCGCAGACTCCTCGACGGCGACGACCCGCGAGACCTCGGACGCGAGGATCACCGCGAATGTGCCTACGCCGGCGTAGGCGTCGACCAGAACATCTTCGGCGCTGAGGTCCAGCCGGTCGCGAACAAGTTCGATCAGGCGCTCGGCCTGCCGTGTGTTGGTCTGGAAGAAGGAAGCGCCGGAGATGCGGAAGCGGTGGCCGAGCAGCTCTTCGTGGTAAAACTTCTGCCCGGACGGGATAGTGGAGTCGATCTCGCTGAGGTCCGGATGTACAAGCATCTCGCCGGTGTTGACGCCGAGGCGGAAGGCGACCTGGTGGAGGCCACCGCAGCGGCCCTGCAGCTTGGTCAACGAGTCGTTGATGACGTCGTCGGCGATAAGGCAGTGGTCGATGCGCAAAAAACGATGTGTTCCGCGCTCGACGAAGCCGATCTCACCCCGACGCTTGGCGGTGAACCGCACGTGATTACGATAGCCCCACGAGTTTTCGGCACCGAGTGTGGGTGAGACGGGTGGGTCGTCGAACGAGCCGATCCGCCGCAACTGGTCCACAACGATCTGCTGCTTGAGCAGGAGCTGCCGGTCGTAGGTCATGTGCTGAAGCTGACAGCCGCCGCATCTGCCGAAGTATTCGCACGGCGGGTCAATGCGATCCTCGGATGGCGTGAACACCTCGACGACGCGGCCAAGCTTGACGCCCGCACGTTTGCTGTGGAGGTCAACGGCTACCTTCTCGCCGGGGATGCCGTAATCAACGAAGATGACTTCTTCTTGATCGTGGGCCACCGTTCCACCCTCGAAGGCGGCGTCGCCGAGGGTAACGGTCACCCGCTCAGGGGGGTCGATGCGTGTGCGGTATCTTTTGCGTGCCATCTAGTACCTGCCCAGAAGCGAAAACTGATGGTTATGGGTGCGAACCAGCTAGGGGTTGTTAGCGTTATAGTAATAGTGCCCCGATTGAATCGGGGTCTACATGATATTATGCTCGAACTTTTGACCAAGATGACACGGGGCGACGCTTAAGTGGAATACGCGATTCTCGGTGGTCTCGTCGGCGGAGTTTGGGCACTGCTTCTCTGGCTCAGCATCATCGTCTGGGTGTACCGGGATATTCGGGACCGCACTCGAGACCTGGGACTTCAAGTCCTGGCCGTGTTCGTCGTCATGATGTTTTTCCCCGGCATGAACATTCCGGGCGTCGCCCTGTACCTGATGCTGCGCCCGCGCGAAACGCTCGAAGATGCGTACGCCCGCTCGCTCGAAGAGGAGGCGCTGCTTCGCGAGATCGGAGACGAGGGCGTCTGCCCCTCCTGCAGACGGTTCGTTGAGCGAGGCTGGAAGACGTGCCCGTTCTGTCAGACGCAGCTCAGGGACGTTTGCCGACAGTGTGAGCAGCTCCTTAGCTTCAACTGGGTCGCGTGCCCGTTCTGCGGGGAACAGCGGCGCGGCGGTCAGGCGACTCCGGCCGGTGAATCCGAGGGTCTGGAGTCCGCCGGCGGTCTGGACGAAACGGTGGTCCAGAGTTCGACCGATAGCGGACCGGCAATGCCCGCGGGCGAAGAAGTCACTTCTTCGCAGCGGTAGACGAACCTCCTCAGGCCGAGGCCAGCGCGAGGAGAGCGCTTCCATCGCAGAGTTCTGCAAGACGAGCCATCTTCGAGTCGCCACCGCTGAACGGCTTCGCGCCGAAGAGCTGCTCGATCGCTTCTACCGTCTTCACGGTACCCAGTTGGGTGCGGAGCAGGGGGATCTCGTCTTCCTGGGCTCTCTCGAGCACGTAGGAGAGGATGGGGAGGTTGCCCGTAAGGATGAGCGAGCGAGCGCCTGCGTTTATCGCCGACAGCTGGAGGTCGGGCTTGTCGCTGCGAACGATCACAACCGATGGGTCTTGGCGTGTGAAGGACGTCTCGCCGGGATCCGAGCTGATCGAGGCGATTATGGGCTTGTCGATGGAGAGGGCGCCTCTGCCGTTGTTTACGTGACTGGCCTCGGCGTCGAGCGCCTCAACGAGGTCACGTAGCAGCGGAGCCCCGAGGGTCCGGTCTTCGGGGATCACCACAAGGGCGTGGAGACCAGCGGCTGCGTACTCGGCCTCGATCTTTGAGCGGCGTTTTTCCGGAATCCTGTTGAGAACAACGCCTGCGACATCGGCGCCGCCAGCTTTGGAGAATTCCACGACTTCTGATGCCGGGGTGTCGCCGGATGCCACGACTACGACCTTTACATCTGCCTGTACCGACGCCTCACCAGCAGGGGCCTCGCCCAGCGAGAGTTGAGCGTCATCGGTGCTTTCGCTCAACGCAGCGAAGAAGGCGCTGTCGGCTGATGCGTTCTCGTCGTCGCCAGCGCGTTCGAGTGCGAACGAGACGCCCTGAGAGCGAGCATGAGCGGCAAGTGCAGCAGCGACGGTGGTCTTCCCGGAGAGTGGACGAGGGGCCGTCAGAACGAGTTTGGCCATGGCTTCGTGAAGTATAGCACGATCAAAAATCGGGCCGCTGGCCTATGGCCTGAGCGCATCGTTGAGCGCTGCGTGCGTCAGTCCCTGCATGCGAGCGACAGCCTCCGTAACCAGTTTCCCTCCGATCGTGCTGACGCCGCCGGCGAGGCCCGGATCATCCCGCACGACACTGAGGCCACCGTCAGCCAGCTTGAGGACGTATGGGAGCGTGGCAGAGGTTAGGGCCTCGGTTGATGTCCTCGGTACGGCGCCCGGCATGTTGGGGACGCAGTAGTGGACGACGCCCTCCTCAACGTATACGGGCTCGTCGTGGGTGGTGGGGCGGGATGTCTCGGCGATGCCTCCCTGGTCGATACAAACGTCGACGAAGACGGCGCCCTCACCCATCGAGCTCACCATCTCGCGAGAGATGAGCGTTGGTGCGACGCCGCCGGGCACGAGGACGGCGCCGATGAGAATATCGGCGTTTTCCAGCTCCTCTTCTAGCACCACAGGCGTCGTTACACGAGTCGCAACTTTGTCGCGGAACATATCTTCGAACGCGTGCAGTCGCCGAAGGTCGCGTGAGGTGACGACGACGCGCGCGCCGAGGGCCACGAGGACACGCGTGGCGGCGGTGCCAACGTGGCCGCTGCCGACGACGACGACGCGCGCCGGCGATGACCCGGCGATGCCGCCGAGGAGCTTGCCACGGCCGGGGCCGGGCTTCTTGAGATGCTGGGCGGCGATCTCCGCTGCCATGCGACCAGCGACCTGGCTCATGGGAATGAGCAACGGCAAAGAGCCGTCTTCCTGCGCCACAAGTTCGTAGGCTATAGAATCGACGCGCGAATCAAGAAGCGCCTTCGTGAGGCCTGGATTGGGCGCCAGGTGGAGGTAGGTGAACAGCAAGAGACCTTCGTGGAGGAGCGGGTACTCGGATGGCAGTGGCTCCTTCACCTTGACGAGGAGATCGACAAGAGCGGCGACTTCTCGGGCGCTGTCGACGATGCTGGCGCCGACGGCGGCGTACTTCTCGTCGCTGAAGCCGGAACCGGCGCCCGCGCCTCGCTCGACGAGAACCTGATGGCCCGCTTCGGTCAGGGCTGCGACGCCGGACGGTGTCAGTCCAACTCTGTATTCCTGGTTTTTGGTTTCTTTGATCGTACCGACCTTCACCGACACCTCCGTGGTTGCGATTGCGGGACTCGATGCGATTGTAGCGCAGCGCGCCATCTGGTTGACGGGCGGAATGGCCGGTTCCTAGAATGGGTTCTCGGTGCCGGGGTAGCTCAGGGGTAGAGCACGCGGCTGAAAACCGCGGTGTCGGCAGTTCAAATCTGCCCCCCGGCACCATTTCGCTGCCTTCCTGACGCGTGGCGCCGACGCGCTCGCCGCTGGACGGCGACAGGGAGGGCAGCGTCAATCAGAGCCCGTTTCACCGTTCCTCAACCTTGGTCGCTACTTTGTTAACCCTTGGGTTGACCGGGCTGAGCCAATACTAACTGTGCCAGCCAATACTAGGTGTTGGATAACAAGGGAGGTGGATGAAGCGGAGGAATCGATGGGTTCTCGGATTAAGGACAAGAATTGGAGCCGCCAGACTCGACTTCGGAACGAGGCGGGCCAGGCCCTTGCCGAAGTCGGCCTCGTCCTCGGCTTGATCGCAGTCGTTTGCATCCTCGCTCTGACAAGCGTTGGCTTCGCCGTGTCCGGCTCGCTCGATAGTTTCGCAAGTGCGTTCGGAGATGCCGAAGGCGGCAGTTCGACCGTACCCGATGCCCCGGAACAGACACCCAATCCCCCGGAACAGGAGTCCGGTCCCCCGGAGCAGGCACCCGGTCCTCCAGACCATGAACACGGCCCCCCAGGGGAGGCTTCCGGGCCCCCAGACCATGAACACGGCCCCCCGGCGCAGGCTTCCGGTCCCCAGGTTGTCATACCCTGATGCTGGGAAGTCTCCGAGCGCAAAAACCGTAACGCCCGCCAGACGGGATGCGGGGCTCGCCACAATTTCGCTCCACGGCGCCGCCCGGACGATAGATAGCTACCCGGCGGCTGGACGTTCGAGGTCCAAGCATGTCGTCCCCGGCGGGAACACTGGCACAGCTCAACGCGACAACGCGGCGGAGATGGGCTATTAAGTTGGCCAACAGGCAGAAATCGTATCTGGAGCGGGAGACGGGGATCGAACCCGCGACCCTCTGCTTGGGAAGCAGATGCTCTACCACTGAGCTACTCCCGCTCGGCACCTAAGTTTATAGCACAAAGCGTCGCCCGCGGATTCGGGCTGCGCCCGAACATCGCTCCCCCAACCTCCAACAAACCAGCGACCTGCGGTAGAATGACGCCATGCCTGACAAAGAAGAGTTCCTACACGAAGCCAACGTCGCCATCCTCTCCACCATCGACAAGAAAGGCCGCCCTCACGCGCTACCCATCTGGTACCTGTACGAAGACGGCACGTTCATCCTCAGCACCGGACGCGGCGCACAAAAACACAAGAACGTTGAGGCTAACCCCGAGATCAGCCTCACGATGGACAAGCGCACCCTGCCCTACTACGCTGTCATGGTTCGGGGGACGGCGGAGATCGGCCCGCCTCTCACCGACGAGCAACGCCTGCGCATGGCCAATCGCTATCTCGGCGAAGACCTCGGCCGTCGCTACTACGAATCGACCGAAGGCTCCGACTCGATCACGATCCGCCTCAAGCCCGCCAAAACGGTCGTCTACGAAGGCCGCGCCGGCCGCACGATCAAGTAGCCCCGATCCGTACCGCTAATCGCCGTTAGGGGCGAGCACGGCGACTGCTACGTTCGGAGCCACAAGTACGGTCCGCAAACCGGCTGCAACCCATCGCACCCGTGGAGGAAGCATCTCTATCTCTGGTGGCTCCCCGTCCGAGTCGAGGACAATCGCCGTCGCTTCCCTGGCGCGGCCTCCCAGCCAGTAGCGCACGTCAGGAGTCACCCGAAGGTTCTTGACCCAGTGCGAGCGATCCGCGCGAATCGACCCGACCAACGCATGACCCTCTATCATCGTCGCCAGAACTGGGAGCCGGCGCGCGATGCCCGTACGCCACCCCGTTGTCTCCAGCACGATCAGCCCCGACGGCGTCAGCAGCGGCGAACCCCATCCCGCACGTACCAACGGCTCCGCGATCCGATTGAGCGCACGGAAGAATGACGCCTCGATCGCTGCCAGGCGGACCGTCATTGAATCGCGGCCTCGGTCAGCCTAGCCAGCCTCGTGGATGATCGTAGCGACAACCAGAGCGATCAACCCCGCGAAGAGGATCACGCCGCTGAGGTTGAGTAGCACCCGTATCGCGACTTCATACTGGGTGTCCGGCTTCTGTTCCGTCACGAACCCGTCCTCCTACTTCGCTGCCGCCATTAGCTGGCGAGCGATCAACTTCAGCTCCAGAATCGGCTTCACTCCCTCGAAGATCGGGAGCACCAGCGCGTCCACAACGTAGCGTGAGACCGGGTCCTCTTCCGAGTACCCCCAGCCGCCGTGGATAAGCTGCGCCTCCTGGCTCACCCACACCGCAACGTCCGATGCGAACAGCTTGCACATCGCTGCCTCCAACGACGCTCGTTCGTCCTTCTCCATCACGCGCGCCGCCGCGTAGGTCAGGTGCCTGCCCGCCGTGACGTGCGTCGCCATCCGTCCGATCTTGTGCTGCGTTAGCTGGTATTCGGCGATCGGCCGTCCGAACTGCTTCCTGTCGGAGGCGTAGTTGCAAGCCTTCTCCAGCGACGCCTGCCCCACGCCAGTGGCTCGACCGCCCGTCTGCAAGCGTCCGGCTGCGAAGCCGCCCATCTGCAGTTGAAAGCCGCTCCCCAGTCCCGCCTCGCCGCCGACAAGGTTCTCTTCCGGCACGAAATAGCGATCGATCGCCAGCGTGAACGAGTGCATACCCCGGTATCCCGGAGTCGGGTTCGCCGTCCCAGTGATCGAGCCTCCCTCCGGTTGAGTGTGCTCGAAGTGATGCCCGTCGTACGTATCCTTGGGCACGATAAACAGCGAGAGACCTCGGTTTCCCATCGATGTGTCCGGGTCTGTCCTCGCCAGCAGCGCCAAGATGTTCGCACGACCCGCAAACGTTGACCATGCCTTCGGCCCCTCGATGAACCAACCCTTCTTGCCATCATGCTCCCCGGGCGTGGCCTTGCATGCCACCGACGCCACGTCCGATCCGACATCGGGCTCTGTCACAGAGATCCCCACCATCAGTTCGCCCGACGCTATACGAGGCAGCCACACCTCGCGCTGCTCGTCCGTACCACCGGCAAGCAGCGCCCGCGTAAGGATCTCCGAGCGCGTGATGAGGCTGCCCGCCACCAGGGATACGGCGCAAAGCTCCTCCGTGAGAACGCACATCGTCAGCAGACCCATCCCGGTGCCGCCGTACGATTCCGGCACGGATGATCCGAATAACCCCATATCCGCCATCTTCTGAATTAGGCTCTCAGGAACCAGCGAGTCTTCGCGGTGCATGTCCTGGGCTATCGACTGTACCTCGGTTCGCGCGAACGATCGCGCCGTGCCACGCGTTAGGTTCGCGATCTCGTCATCCAGCTCTGCCGTAAAAGCCCCCCGCGCCCCAATCACCCGCCTGCCAATATCGCGGAACCGCGCGTCGGACATCCCTGTTCGGATTAGCGCCGCGGTCTCCTCGCCATCGACGTCGAACGTGATGACCGGCCAGGTCTCTTTGGGCTTGTCCGCCAATCGTTTGCGCACGTTCCTGTGAGCCACAATTATTGCACTGGAACCATAGCTCGCATTGCCATCAATGTGGTCGCCGTGCACATGCGTGTTGATAATGTATTTCGGGGCGTCGCCGCCGAGTTTTTTAATGGCAGCCTTAATCTGG
>JACZRQ010000151.1 GCA_022574655.1 Chloroflexota bacterium | reverse complement strand
CGATGTTTTCTGCGACCCTGGGCTGATTGCCGATGGCTATCACGAAACCTACAACACGGGCTGGGAGGTTACCCACACCTACCAGAAGCTGGAGCACAGCGACCGGGCGCGCTTCCAGATCGCCTGCGACGGTACCGTACGCCACGACTTCATCCAGGACTACCTGATCGAGGTGGGCAATCACTGGAAGTCCGATACGTCTGGAAGCGGGGAAGTCATTCACGCCGGGCCCACGGCTTCCGCCAGTTCGCTGGAGTGGAACCTGGAGCATCCTGAGGAAACCGGCTGGGAGCTTGGACTTCTTCAATCGCCCCCCTTCAACCCGACCTACCCAAGCTACGATTCAGCGTATGACGGTTGGATCTGGGAGATGATCTACGAATTCAAGGTGCCGCTGGGGGCCTATTCAAACTGCGAAGAGGTCACCTTTGGCCTGGATGACTTTACCGGTTCGGCCGGCGGCCTGGAAGGCATGCATAGTTCGCCCGCCAAAACCGAGGACGGTAAATTTCTCCAGGTTGGTCAGGCGGTCGAGGTACGCCTGGTCGAGTAGCGTTCCTCGTGGAGCCGGCGCGGGCCGTTGCAGCTACGACCCCGAGGCCATCGTCCGCCTTCTCGAATAGCGAGCCATCCCAGCCACGGCCCCAGCTCTCCTCGGCGAGCGCTACGTCCGGCGCTAGGCCGGCCGCACCCTGATCGGACAGCCGACTGCCACAGAACCAGAGCGCTTCCTGGCGTGAGTTCCTGCCGATACTCTCCAAAGGCACGGACGTTAAGTAACATACCAGAGCAGTGCAATGACAGATGTCCCTGACTCGGAACGGGAGTTAGTCGAGAAGCTACGCGAGCTGGATCAGGACGCCTGGGCCGCGTTGTTCGATGAGCACCAACCGCGGATCTGGCGATATGTGCTCGCGCGGACTGGTGACCGCCAGACCGCCGACGATGTGACTTCCCAGGTGTTCGTTGAGGCGCTGGAATCGATTCATCGGTTCCAGCATCGGGGCAAGCCGGTCCTGGCGTGGCTCTTCAGGATCGCTAGGAACCATATGGGCAAGGCGTTTCGAACCAGGAAACGAGAGGTGGCCGGCCCCGCTCCCGAGCCTGCGGCTGAAGATATCGCGGTGACCCTCGATTCGATCATCGTTGCTGAGGCCTTGGCTACGCTGACGCGAGATCAGGCGGACGCTGTCGTCCTCCGCTACTTTTCCGGCTATTCAACGCGGGAAATAGCTCAATCCATGGGAAAGAGCGAGTCCGCAGTGTACTCGCTCCAGATACGAGCCATCGGTTCCATGCGCCGCTACCTACTGAAAGGCTGAAAAAACTCCAGCCAACCCGACGAAAATCGCCCCGCGACGGGTATAGCTAGGTGACATGCGCTTTCTAAGACGCCTCTTCCACAAGGATTCCAGTCACCAGCAGCTTCGTGAGTTGTATCGCAGCTCGGAAGATGGTGATGACATGCCGGATGTGGATCCGGCCGTTCGGGAGATGTTCGAGGCCGACCAAGAGCTGACCAGCCAGCTTTCGCAATTGGCCGCATCTGTTCAGCCAATCGACGCGCCTCCCGAGCGCGAGGCACTACTCGCGCGAGTCCGCGAGAAGAAGAGCCTGCCAGTGGAAAAGGGGTTACCCGTGTTCAAACAACTACTCAACACGCGAACGCTAGTGGCGGCCGGGGCCGCCGTGCTCCTGTTAGGAGCGGCAGCAACAGTGGGAGCGTCCGGCGGCGTAAGCGAAATCGCAGGGAACGTTGAGGATGTACTCGATGCACTTCAGATAACGAGCGGATCCTCGACAGTCGAGGTCTGCCACGTGCCGGACGAGAACCCGGGCAACGCTCACACAATCTCAGTAGGAGAGGGTGCCCTCGATGAGCACCTGTTACATGGCGACACCGAAGGCGTCTGCTCCGAGAGTGAGTCAGTAGGATCGACAGACAGTGTTGGGCCATCCGACAATATCGAGGTCTGCCACGCTCCATCCGATAGCGCGGACAACCAACACACGATCTCCGTAGCACAGAGCGCCGTAGACGAGCACCTGGCGCACGGCGACACGGAAGGCGGCTGCGAGGACGAAAGTTCCCCCGGCGCACAGGACAGCACTGGCCCCTCCGCTAAGTTCGAAGTCTGCCATACATCAGCTGACAACCAGCACACGCTCTCCGTGCCGCAGGACGCGTTCGACCAGCACTTGGCGCACGGCGACGACGAAGGCGCCTGTGTGGGAGCAGAGCAACAGAACGGCCGGCCCGAGTTCCCAGGCCAGTCGAACGAAGACCACGGCAGACCGGACGTGACCACGGAAGGAGAAGAAGAGGAAGAAGACGACGACGACGAAGACGACGACGACCGACCGTAGCCGCCGGAATAAGCAAACGAGCCGAGGGCGGTGATAGCGCCCGCGGCCCGGGCCAGGCCTCGCTCCCCCAGCATTCATATAGCCCAGCCAGATAATAAGAGACCGCGAGCGACGTCATCTCCCTCGTCGCCCGCGGCCGGTTCTCTACTTCGTCGAGAGCGTCTCTTGCCATCGGCAAGAGAATTCGAGTTCCCGGCATGAACCGGGTGGGCTAAACGGCTAGAGAGGCCACCTCCCTTCCATCAAGATTCGATCTCAATCCCCAAGGGAACTGACGCCAGCCTCTACTGCGACTCGCCGTTGCGACGCCAACGCGATGCAACGGCGCTTCGCTAACGCGACGCGACGGTTCGCCGGAGGAAGGCGGGAAGCTCCGTATCCACAGCGTTCGGGAGCGATTCCACCGGGAAGCGCTCGCTCTGTTCAATCTCGTCACGGTCTCTGGGCCGAGTGACCACCGGGAAGCCGGTAGCGATCACCGTCACCTTCACCTCTTCGCCCAGGCTGGGGTCGATCGCCGTACCGAAGATGATCTCGGCGTCCGGCGCCACGACCTCACTGATGACCTGAGCCGCGGAATGCAACTCATGCAGGCTCATGTTGCGGGCGCCTGTCACGTTGAAGAGCACGCCCGTTGCGCCCTCAATGCTGACGTCCAGCAGCGGGCTCTGTACGGCCGCTCGGGCGGCCTCGACGGCCCTGTCGTCGCCGGAGCCACGCCCGATCGCCAGCAAGGCCGGGCCTGCTTCGTGCATGATGCGGCGCACATCGGCGAAGTCGAGGTTGATCTCGCCCGGTAGTGTGATCAGCTCT
>JACZRQ010000068.1 GCA_022574655.1 Chloroflexota bacterium | reverse complement strand
GTCTCGTGCTACGGCCAGAAGGCACCGGTCGCCATCGTGCGCAAGCGCATTGATGTTGAGCTGGACGGGGAACGTCGTCCCATCCTTACGCACGTGAGTGGCGTCGACGATCACGGTCTCCCCCTGCTCGACCCCCTCGAACGCCACCGCGAGCCTGCTCTCCGCATCCTCTGCGATGTTTGCCACGGACAATGAGAGAAGCTCCTCACGCCTGTAGCCCAGACTTTCGCAGGCGGCCTGGTTGACATCGATGAATTTACCAGTAGCGCCGACAAGAAAAACGCCGTCCGCGATGCGATCCATGAACTCAAAGGAGGCGGGGCGCTCGTCTCCTGGCGGCTGCGTCGCCGTTCCGGCGGGCTGCGTGTTGCCGTCAACTCGTTCAGTCATACGATCTCCCCGCCAGAGCTGGTGCGAGAGGGGACGCCGGGTGCCGTCTGGGCCCTGGGATCCCCATAAAGCCTATCGATCTCATGCCGACCGTGAGTTGATTCGACCGTCGCCATGATAACAGCTTGGCCGATCTGAGTACGGAGCATTCCGTATCGAATCGCCGCAACGAAGTGAGCACAGCAGCGCGTCAATATTGGTGAGGCAATCTGCAGCGTTGGCGCGGCTGTAGACCCAACCCATGCCAGTGAGAGACCGGGCTCTGAGCGGCAAACCGCTCAGGGCCCGGTCTGCTGTCGATCGCAAGACGGACGCAGGCAGAGCAGGCCCGGCGTGATCTTCGCGGCGAACGGGTTATGAGGTGATCTGAGTACGGAGCATTCCGTATCGAATTGCCGCAACGAAGTGAGCGCACTAGAGCGTCAATATTGGCGATGGTTAATCTGCGCGACTTGGCTCGTGACCTGAATTGTTTGGGACTCAAGCGCGCTTAAATCAAGGAGTGTTGTAGTGAAACTCAACATCAGCGTAAAGCTATTCATAGGATTCGGGGTGGCTCTTCTGATCCTCGCCGTGATCTCGTTTGTGGCTTTCAGGGGCATTGGGGGACTCGTCAACAACCAGGGCGACGTCGTCCACACGTATGAGGTCCTGGAAGGGCTAGAAAAGATCGTCGGCAACTTGAAGGATGCGGAGACCGGGCAGCGCGGGTTCCTCATTACCGGTGAGGACCGCTACCTGGAGCCGTATAACGCAGGACTTGCGAACCTTCAGGGCGAGATCGACAACGTCAGGGAGCTGACTATAGACAACCCGGCGCAGACGGCGAGGATCGACGACATGCAGCCGTTCATCGATGAGAAGCTGGCCGAACTGGCTGACACGATCGATCTGCGGAAGACAGAAGGCTTCGATGCCGCTCAGGCCGTGGTCCTGACGGACGCCGGCAAGAACTCGGCGGACGCGATTCGCGGCTTTATCACCGAGATGGACGAGGCGGAGCGGGGTCTGCTGGACGAGCGGGGCGCAGCCACAGCTTCGAGTGCGAGCACGATCAAGACGGTGATCATCGCTGGATTCCTCATTGCGTTGGTCGTAACGGGCTCGGTCGCGGTCTTCCTGTCAAGGAGCATCGCGGGCGGCGTCGGCAAGGTGTCGAAGGCGATGAAGGCGATCGCGGTCGGCGATCTCGGCCAGGACGTCGAGATCAAGTCGAGGGACGAGCTGGGCGAGATGGCGGCGGCGTACGCCGGCATGAAGACGTATTTATCTGAGATGGCAGACGCTGCGGAGTCGATCGCTGATGGCGATCTGACGACCGAAGTGCACGCCAAGTCTGAGAACGACGCTCTGGGCAACGCTTTCAGTAAGATGATCGCGAAGCTGCACGGCCTGCTGAGCCAGGTGGTTGACACCAGCGTTGGCCTGGGCCAGGCGAAGGTCCAATTGGCCGATTCCTCGGAACAGGCTGCCCAGGCGACCCAGGAGGTCGCACAGGGCACGAGCAACATCGCTGCGGGCTCCAGCAAGCAGACGGAAAGCGTCCAGGAGGTAAACTCGTCGGTTGAGAGCCTGGCCGAGACTATCGAAGGAATCGTCAAGGGCACGGAGGCTCAGGCCGAGGCTTCTGACACCGCCACTACCCTTTCAGACAAGGTGTCGCAGGGCTCAGACCAGATGGCTGAGAACTCGCAATCGGCCACTGAAGGCGCTCGCCAGGCGGCTGAGATCGCGAAGAGTGGCGCCGAGACCGTGCAGAAGACTATCGAGGGCATGGAGCGCATCCGGGCGACAGTAGATACTGCCTCCAACGAGATTGCGCAGCTGGGCGAGCGGTCCGCGGAGATTGGCAAGATCGTTGGCGTGATCGAGGACATCGCCGCGCAGACGAACCTTCTGGCCCTGAACGCGGCGATCGAGGCGGCACGAGCGGGCGAGCAAGGCCGTGGTTTCGCGGTTGTTGCTGACGAGGTGCGGACGCTGGCCGAGCGGGTGGCGACGGCAACGAAGGACATCACCGACCTGATCGGCGGCGTCCAGGCTGGCGTTGATGGCTCGGTCAAGGCGATGGAAGAGGGTTCCACGGAGATGGAGGCCGGTGGCAAGCTGGCCGAAGAGGCCGGCCAGGCACTGACACAGATCCTGGAGTCCGTTGAGGGTGTGACCACTCAGATCGAGCAGATCGCGGCCGGCGCCCAGGAGCTGAAGGCCAATGGTTCGGAGATGGCTGAGGCCGTGGGTAGCATTAAGTCCGTGGTGGAGCAGAACACTGTAGCCACCCAGGAGATGCAGTCCACTTCCGTGAAGGTCAAGGAGGCGGTGGCTAACATCGCTACGATCTCGGAAGAGAACTCGGCTGCCACTGAGGAGGCCTCAGCCTCCGCGGAGGAGATGAGCGCACAGGTGGAGCAAGTCGCGTCCGCCGCCCACGCGGTGGGTGGAATGGCTGACGACCTGCGCGACCGCATGTCCGCGTTCAAGCTGAACAAGAACGGCGAGGGGGCCAGCACGCCCCCACCGTCACCGTCTGCGACCACGGTCGAGACGACCGGGGCAAAGGCGGAGGGCTATCCGCATCCAGAGCCTTCGGAGGAGCCGGAGCCAGAGCTGGCGCCGACAAGCTCGAACGGCCGTTAGGCAATAGTGAGACGCAGGGGTGTGAGCGGTCAACGGATTGGCTCACACCCCTGGGTCTCAGGTCCGGAATAACGGAAAAAGGGGGTCCTGAACGGACGTGAAGGTCAGGACCACTTAAAGGAGAGAACTGAAATGGCTGAGATCGAAACTGTGACACAGAGCGAAGAGCGACAACTGGTGGTCTTCGACCTGGGTGGCGAGGTCTACGGGGTAGACATCAACAGCGTGCGCGAGATCATCCGGATGCAGGCGATCACGCGGGTCCCGAATGCTCCCGAGTTCGTTGAGGGCATCATCAACCTGCGTGGCAAGGTTATCCCGATCATCGATCTGCGGAAGCGCTTCTCGCTGGAGATAGGCGAGGAGACCGCCGAAACTCGGATCGTAGTAGTGGATATCGCGGGCGAGGACATTGGTGTGACAGTTGACGCGGTGACCGAAGTGATGAGGATCGCCAGTGACGCTGTAGAGCCGACGGGTGACCTGATCGCGACGGACGACTCCTACTACATCGAAGGGATCGCGAACCTGGGCGAGAGTCTGATCATCCTCCTGGACCTGGACAAGGTGCTTTCTAAGGAGCACCGAACGAGCGTGTTGAAGGCGCGAGACCAGGCCGTTGAAGCCAATGAGGCTGCGGCGGCGTCAAAGGAGGAAGGCGAGGACGGTGAGAAAGGCGCAACGAAAGGCGCAACGAAATCTAAGCGGGTCGCAGCCACGGCTGGGACCAAGTAGCAAGAAACCCACATAGTCTAGCACGTTAGCTAAGGTAGGTAGGCATCCATGTCCGACGGCACGGAAGTCTCGGCAGAGGACCTGAAGGCCTTTCTGCAGGAGGCTAACGAACAGATACAGTTACTGGACGAAGACATTATCCGTCTCGAGAGAGAGACGGATAATGTCGACCTTCTACAGGAGATCTTTCGCGCGGCTCACACGCTAAAGGGGTCGTCCGGCATGCTCGGGTTCCAGCAGATGACGAACCTGACGCATGCGATGGAGGATGTCCTCGATAAGCTGCGCAAGGGCGGCCTCAGCGTGGACGGCGATCTGGTGGACGCGCTCCTGCAGGCGCTTGACGGACTTAAAGTCCTGACGGAGGGGGTCGACCAGGAGGGCGAGGGCAATTTTGATATAGCGCCCTCGGTGGTGGCGCTGCGCTTCATCCTGGAGCGCGCGGACAGCCGGAGTCAGGTTGCCGGCGCCGGTCTCTCGTTGCAGGAGGCGATAGCGGCGACTAAAGGCGCGGCGGCTAAGTTGACGGAGTCAGGGGAGTCCGGGCTGGCGGTGTTCCGGGTAGTCGTCACGATCGACAAGGGGACGGACTGGGGCGCGGTCCGCTTCTTTCAGGTACTGAACGACCTGTCGACTAAGGGAGAGGTGGTGGTGTCGGTTCCTTCGCAGGAAGAGATCGAAGCGGAGAAGGCCGGCTCGGAGCTGAGAGCCGTCTTCTTGACGTCGCAGGCCGCGGACGAATTCAGGCCCGGTATAGAGGCAGTGGAGGACGTTCAGTCTGTGACGGTCGAACCCTGGGAAGGCAGCGAGCCGGTGTCTGAAGATCGCCCCGACAGAGGCGAGGACCGGCGAGTGATAAACCTCGGGCGGGAGGCCCGCGGTAAGGGCGTTGGCGATCAGCTAGAGATGGCCGCCACCAAGATCGAGACGCTACAGACGATTCGGATCGACGTCGACCGAGTGGATGAACTGATGAACATGGTAGGTGAGCTGGTGATAGACAGGACTCGGCTCGATCAGCTCAGCCGGGATTTGCAAAAGCTCCACGGAGAAGACGGCCTCATCGGAGAGCTGGCGGCGACGTCGAGGCACATCGTGAAGGTCGTGGATGAGCTGAACGAGAGCATGATGCAGGTGCGGATGCTGCCCGTAGGAACGCTGTTCAATAAGTTCCCGCGTCTGGTGCGCGATCTGGCACGCGGCATGGGCAAGAGTGTCGATTTCGTGATGGAGGGGCAGGACACGGAGATCGATCGCTCAGTCATAGAGAAGATCAAAGACCCGCTCGTTCACCTGCTAAGGAACGCGATCGATCATGGTGTCGAGATTCCCGAGAAGAGGCGAGCGGCCGGCAAACCGGAGACGGCGCGGGTGCTGCTCTCGGCCAGGCACGATCAGGGATACATCGTGATGACGATCCAGGACGATGGCAATGGGATCGATGTGGAAGCAATCAAGGAGACTGCTGTTAAGAGGGGGATCATCTCAGCGAAAGCTGCCGAGCGCATGACCGAGGCGGAGGCGCTGGACCTGATCTTCGAGTCGGGGCTGTCTACCGCAAAAGAGACGACGGAGGTGTCAGGCAGGGGTGTCGGCATGGACGTTGTGAGCCGTGACATCCAGTCGGTAAACGGGATGGTCAAGGTGGAAAGCCAACCCGGGGAAGGGACGACGTTCACACTTCGATTGCCGCTGACGCTGGCGTCGTTCCAGGGGCTTCTGGTGGAGTCTGCGAATAACACCTATGCGATTCCGCTCAGCTACGTCAAAGAGACCGTGGTGCCCGAACCCAAGGCGATGTCCACGGTTATGGGAAAGCGGGTGTTGAACCTGAGGGGCGCGGTGCTGCCAGTGATGGACCTTGCAGAGGCCTGTGGGATGGCAGCCAACGGTGACTCGGAGCGGGGGAAGTTCATAGTGGTCGTTCAGGCGGGAGACTCGCCGGTGGCGGTCGCAGTCGACGCCCTGGTCGAGCAGCAGGAGATTGTGGTGAAGTCACTCGGCGAACGAACCGGGCAGTCAAAGGGAATAGCGGGCGCGAGCATCATGGGGGATGGCAAGGTGGTCCTCATCCTTGATGTAGCAGCGCTGATGAAATCGGCGTCGCAGGCGAATTCGAACGGCGCGCAAGCTGGAAGGAGAGCGCTGTGAACAGCGAAAGTTTAAGTATCTGGGCCGAGCTGGTGGCTAAGGGGACGAGCAACGCGATGAAGGGGCTCTCGCAGATGATTGGGCAGGAGATTGAGGTGAAGTCGTTCGGGATGCGGAGCATCCCGGTGGCGGAGATCTCCCAGCTCGTGGGTGGACCGGAAGTGATGTCCGCGGGGATCTATTTGACTATCTCAGGCGCCGCCGATGGGCACCTGATGTTGGTTCTGGACCCGCAGATCGCGTATGCGTTCGTTGACCTGTTGATGGGACAGCCGCCCAATACGACACAAGCACTGACGGAGATGGAGTCATCCGCGCTGGGTGAGATGGGGAACATCATTGGGTCATTCTTCCTCAATACCCTGGCGGATGAGACGGGTCTGGTCCTTCAGCCTTCGCCGCCGACGGTCATGATCGACTACGCCGGCGCTCTTATGGACATCGTCGCCGTAGACATCCTGATCGAGAATGACGAAGCCTTCGTGGCGGAGACGGCGTTTCATGTGGCCGGTCGTGACATCGAGGGGATGTTCTTTGTAATGCCCAGTGACGGTCTGTTGAACGCTCTGCTGGCGAGCGGGAGCCCTGCATGAGCGGAGTTGCCTTGAGTCGAAGAGTTGAGGCGATAGGTCTCGGTAGGTTCATCGTAACCAACGATCCCAATGATGAGCTGGTCTGTCTGGGCATCGGGTCGTGTGTTGCGCTCTGCATCTACGATCCGGGTAAAGGGGTTGCCGGCATGGCGCATCTGGTCTTGCCTGACAGTAGCGAAGGCAGGGGAACAGGACGTGGCGCGAAGTTCGTCGATACCGGTATTCCGCTGCTCGTCGCGGAGATGGAGGCGCTTGGAGGGTCCCGAACGCGGATGGTAGTGAAGATGGCCGGGGGCGCGCACATGATAGTTGTTGCGCAGGGGAACGGCAGCAGTGTCGGCGACCGAAATGTGACGGCTGCGAGGCAGTCAGTCGTTGCTCTCGGTCTAGCGATCAGTGCTGAAGAGGTCGGCGGTAGTCGTGGCCGCACGGTACGGATATTGGCTGACTCTGGCCGCGTATTGGTCGCGTCAGCGGGAGCTGAGCCCCGTGAACTTTAGAGAGAAGATACGCTGCCAATAGGCGGTGATACGGAGGTACGGAAATGGCAAAAGTACTGGTAGTGGACGATTCTGCCTTTATGCGAATGCGAAACGTGAACCTCTTGAAGGAGCTGGGGCACGAGACGCTGGAGGCCGGTGACGGCAACGAGGCAGTGGAGGTGTACAAGCGGGACAACCCGGATGCTGTCCTTATGGACATCACTATGCCCGGAATGGACGGTATGGAAGCGCTGAGACAGATCTTGGCTCACGATCCTGCCGCCAAAGTGGCAATGGTGACGGCAATGGGCCAGCAGGGGATAGTCATGGACGCAATTAAGGCTGGCGCGAGTGACTTCGTCGTCAAGCCGTTCGATCCAGACCGCGTGAAAGCGGCGCTGGCGAAGCTCGGCGCGTAGCACAAACGCCTCGACGAGGCGAAACAAGCAAGCGAGTACACGAAGAGGAAAGGCGGAGGAATGTCCCGGAAGATCAGAGTCCTGATTGTTGACGATTCGGCGTACGCGAGGACCAACCTATCCAAGCGATTGTCCAGCGATAGCGACATCGAGATCGCAGGCTGGGCGGGCGATGGGGAAGAGGCCGTACAAAAGGCGAGAGAACTGAAGCCGGACGTGATCACGATGGATATCGTGATGCCGAAGATGGATGGTCTGGACGCTCTCGAAGCGATCATGAAAGACCGGCCGACGCCGGTGGTGATGGTGAGCGCGCTGACACGCGAGGGGGCGAACATCACGATTCGGGCCCTCGAGCTGGGCGCGGTCGACTTCGTGCTGAAGCCGGGAAGCGCTGTCGCCCTCGCTGTTGGTGGGATCGCGGACGACATTTGCGCCAAGGTGAAGATGGCTGCTGCCGCCAGGGTGAGGGCCGGAGTCAGATCGATCGCCGAACGAACGAGCGCATCCGTGCCGAAGAAGCCGATCAAGGTATCCAGTGGAAAAGGAACGGTCGTGGTCATCGGCGTCTCGACAGGTGGCCCGCAGGCGCTGCGCGAGGTGGTTCCGTCGTTCAGGGCTGATACGGAGGCGGCAATCCTTATCGTCCAGCACATGCCGGCCGGGTTCACACGCTCTCTGGCGGAGAGGTTGGACGAGGAGGCGAGTTTGCCGGTAGAGGAGGCTCACGCCAATTCCGTCGTTGAACCGGGTAAGGTTCTGATCGCGCCCGGGGGCTTTCACATGACGGTCACCCAAGGCCGCCGCGTGGCGTTGAACGATGATCCAACGGAGTGTGGTGTGAGGCCGGCAGTGAACGTGACGATGGAATCGGTTGTCAAAGTATATGGCGCAGATACGATCGGGGTTGTGCTGACGGGCATGGGTTCCGATGGTACGCGTGGGGCAGGCCTGATCAAGGCCGCTGGAGGCCAGGTCATCGCACAGGATGAGTCTACCTGTGTGGTGTATGGGATGCCGAAGAGCGTCGCCGACGCTGGGTATGTGGACCGTGTCGTGAAGCTGAACCGGATCGCTGCGGAGGTTGCGGTGGCGTCGAGGCGCCAGAGGGTGCCGGTATGAACGAGACGCAGTACACCGTTCTGAAGGGGGAGATCCTTCGTCTCCTGGATATCGATATCGACTGCTACAAGAGCAAGCAGATGCGGCGCCGGCTGGAGTCGTTCGTCAAGCGAAAGAGCCAGGGCGACGTCGAAGGCTTCTGCCAGTCTCTCGAAGAAGACGAAAGTCTGCTCACGGACCTGCGGAACATGTTGACGATCAACGTTTCGGAGTTCTTTAGGGACTCGCTGCAGTTCGATCACCTGCGCACCGATATCCTGCCGGAGATAGCGCAGCGCGGGACAAGGATCAATATCTGGAGCGCCGGCTGCTCTCGCGGGCAGGAACCGTACTCGTTGGCGATGTTGCTGGCCGAGGCTTCGATCATCGACCGTAGCAGAATATTTGCTACGGATCTCGATCGCGAGGCTTTAGAGCGCGCGAAGGCCGGCGGACCGTATTCGACGAATGAAATGAAGGGAGTGCCAAAGCACCTTTTGGGGAAGTATTTCGAGTCGTCAGACAACGGGTATCGGGTTGTGGAGGCTCTCCGAAGCAAAGTGGCGTTCAAGGAGTTGAACCTGCTCTCCGACGAGTTCCAGACGGGGTTCGACTTGATCGTCTGCCGGAACGTCACGATCTACTTCTCAGACGAGGTGAAGACTAAGCTCTTCCGGCGTTTCCATGCCTCACTTAAGCCAAGGGGCGTGCTGTTTATCGGTGGCTCAGAGGCCCTGCTGGGGGCGGACAGCGACCAGTTCGAAAGACTCTCAGGCAACTTTTATCGCAGAGGTGGACAGTCAGTGAGCGGCGAGCGACCGAATCGCGTCGCCACAGGTGTGGGCAGGTAGGGAGCGCAACATGCTTAGAGTATCCGCCAGGCGAGCGAAACCAGGGATGGTGCTGGGGAGGGCGGTGTATGACGTGCGGGGCCGTGAGGTGCTGACCAGAGGCACGAAGCTGGATGAAGAGGGCGTGATCATGCTCTCACGGTCTGGCGTGGCAGACATTCTTGTGGAAGACCCGCGGATGGCTGACGTGCCGGTTGGATCGCTATACCCGGCCGCTGACGAGGCTAGCGCGGTGAGGGCGATTCACGTTCTTCTGGCTCTCAACCAGGGGGTCGTCGACCAGATTGAGTCGTCGGAGCTGACTAGCGTACAGACAGCGGTGCACAAGATGGCTGAGGCGCTGTTTCCAGTCGTCATGGGTGAGCCGGAGTTATCTGGAATGAGCAGCCAAGACGGCTACGACTACGTCCACCCGGCCAAGGTCGCCGGCATAGGCATGCTGGTCGCGCGGGAATCAGGTCTGGACAAGGAGACGGTTGTCCAAGTGGGTATCGCAGCGATGCTAATGAACATCGGCTACCTGGCGCTTCCGCCTGGGACTCTGGACTTCGATGACGACGTCAGCCTTCTTGAGGGTGGCGCCGACCGCCAGAATTTTGAGCAGATGAAGAAGCACCCGGAATTAGCGCTAGGGATGCTCGGGGATAGCGGGCTGGATGAGGGAGTAGTACGAGCGATCAACGAACATCACGAGCGCTGGAACGGATCAGGCTACCCTCATGGCCGGAAAGGAGACGAGATATCGCTGACGGGGCAAATCGTAGCCATCGCAGACGTCTATCACTCGCTAGTCTCAGCACGGCCGGACCGGCCGGCCTATAAGCCGCACGAAGCGATTGAATTCATCGTCGCTTACAGCGGTGAGCTGTTCAGCCCTGCCCTGGCGCAGGTGTTCGCCAGGCGAATTCCCCAGTACCCGGCTGGCGTGGGGGTGAAGCTGAACACGGGCGAAGTCGCCATAGTTGTGAATCCGAACGTCGGTCATATTGCTCGACCTGTTGTCCGTATTTGTGTGAAGGAGGGGAAGGCAATCAGGGAGCCATACGACCTCGACCTTTCCCTTGCTGACAACATGCGCATTCTCATCACTGAGGTTCTCTTGTGAGTCCTGAGGATAATCAAGCGCTTACGCAGTCGGAGATCGACGCGATGGTCGCCACCAAGACGGCAGCGCCTCCGCCAGCTCCGACAGCGCCAGCAGTTCAAGCGGCGCCTGCACCAGCGTCAGCGCCCGCGCCAGCGCCAGCACCAGCGTCAGCACCAGCACCAGCGCCAGCGCCAGCACCAGCGCCAGCGCCAGCACCAGCACCAGCGCCAGCGTCAGCGCCAGCGTCAGCGCCAGCGTCAGCGCCTGCACCAGCGTCAGCGCCTGCACCAGCGTCAGCGCCTGCACCAGCGTCAGCGCCCGCGCCAGCTCCGCCAGCGCCTGCACCAGCGGCAGTAGTAGCCCAGCCAGCTCCGGCAGCGCCACAAGCTGCGCCAGCGGTTCAAGCGGCGCCCGCTGCGGCACCGGTAGCGCCACAGGTGAGCGGGGACGTCGCGGCCCTTAGCCAGCGCATCCAGAATCTGGAGGCCGAACTAGCGGCTCTCAAGCAGGCTCTGTTGCGGACGCCAGCATACGACCTTCGCCGAACGTTCAAATGCGGATCTTGCGGCACAGAGGGTGGCGTGGCGGCGCGCGTGGTTTGCACGCACTGCAAGCGTGAGAGCTCGGTGGGCTGGGCGCCTCGATCGAGCGAAAAGACCTGAGCAGAACACGGCAAACGTACGTAAGGAGACAAGGTAATGCGAAACATATTGGTCCCGCTTGACGGCACCGAGATATCAGAGGCGGCCCTCAGGTGGGCTGGCGGAGCGGCGTACCGCGCCGACAGCAGTCTCAGGCTAATATGCGTCGTGAGCAACTCACCTGATGCTCGGATGTCGGCGGATAGCGCCGGCCGATATCTTGAGGAGAAGGCAAGTGCTCTGAGCGCGGAGGGAGTCAAGGTTGACTGCGAAGTCATTGAGGGTGATGCTTCGGAGGTTATTCTGCGGCAATCTGAGCAGGCCGATCTCACGGTGCTCACGTCCGGAACCAGGCGATGGGCCGTGAGCGAGGTGTTCGATCGTGTGCTCCAGTCGATGTCATCTCCCCTGGCCGTGGTGCCTGCTGAGCGAGGACAACTTAATGGCGCGATCAATCTCGATTCGATCTTGGTCCCGCTTTCCGGCGCCGACTACTCATCCACGGTACTGCTGGCTACCGTGGAGGTGGCAACCGCCTTGCGGGCCAAGCTCACTCTGTTCCGGAACGTTGAGGTTCGTGGCGACGAACTAGGATCGAACGGTTTGCCTGTGATCATGCCGAGTCTCAGAGCACGGATAGTTGAGGCGGCGGAGTACGTTGATCAGTCAGCGGAGCAAATCAGGAAGCGGGGTATCGAGGTTGAGACGATGATCTCGTACGGAGATCACGTTGAAGAAATCTTCAAGGCCGCGCGGAGGGTACACGCTGGACTAATAGCGATGGCGACGCGGGGTAGAGGCGGGTTCAAGAGCGGGATGGCGGAGAGCGTGGCATACTCGGTTCTGGAAGCCGCGACTGTAGCATGTCTCGTCGTGAGAGTCAGCCAGCCGCCGGAATCGGTTGGTGCATCGGCAGCGCTAGCGGGGACGGAAGTAGGGTCCCAGCCCGCGTAGTTTGCACGCACTGCAAGCGTGAGAGCTCGGTGGGCTGGGCGCCTCGACCGAGCGAAAACACCTGAGCGTGCCCCGGAGCGGATCGAAGAACGGCTCTTCGACACGGTTTGATACGGTATTCGAGGGGCGTCCACGTGTGAAGGCTGCGGAAGCCACGGGCGTGTGGCTACGCGAATCGCTTGCACGCACTGTGCACATGATGGTTGGTGGGGATCGAGAGCGGCAAGCAAGCCGGGTGAAGGGAAAGAAGGCTAAGATAAGCAGCCAATGCGAAACGTATTGGCGCCGGGCGAGCGGCCGACGCTCCATTGGCGCTCCCCAACGTCGAGAACTGCAAGATATACGGTTCGATGAGCGAGTCCTGCCAGGTAAAGATCACGTAGTCGCTCCCGAGGCCAGCGGCGCAACCGATGCCCTCGTGCGCGCTGGACGGATCGCTAAGAAACACGTCGATACCCGTCCGGATTTCGCTTCCGATCGTATCCGCCCTCAGCTTGTCACTGCCACCAAACGACCCCCCTACGTCGTACCAGACGCTCCTGCGTATGTCCTGAGGCTCCACACATTCGGGGTCCCCAATCAAAACGCTGCGGATCCTGCCGTGTGCGGTGGTGGCGAGATAATCGTATTCAGACGTAGTGCGTCAGCTCGCGGGGAAGAAGGTCATGTTCAACGACCGGGGTGAGACGGAGCTGCGTGGGTTCGAGGACGCGGTACGGTTGTTCGAAGTGCGGTGGCGCGAGGTCGGCTGATAGCGCCACCAGTCTAGACTGACGTACTAGCCTTGGAGCTTGGTCATAACAGTCTTTGTCACTATGCCCAGGCCTGCCTCCACCTCGAAGCCGATGATCCCTTCGATCGCGCCCTTAGCGCCGCGAACCTTCTCAACCTCCAGTAACTTGACCCGCTTGTCGTTGACGACCTCTATCCTCAACCGCAGGTACACGTCGCAGATGGAAACGATGCTAACCAGGCCATCACCGCTGATGGCATTCGCATGGACAACGATGATGACGGTTTTTCCTTGGTTCTGATATTGCTTGCAGCTCGAAAAGAAAGAAAGGCGATCCTCATCTGACGCACTCACGAGGAGCTCGGTAACCGAGTCCATAACGACCAGGTCCCAATCCCCAAGCTGCGACACATGCGTGAGAAGCGTTTGGAGTCTGACTGGTGCTGGCGCCTCTCCCCCAGTGTTACTAGCTGGTATTTCATGCACCGTGAGGCTGCCGTTAGCGAGATAATCCGAAACGCGCATACCTAGGCCGTCCATCTGACTCACGAGCGTGCGTTCGGTGTTCTCGCTACTGTAGAGCACCACGCGGCGGCCGCTGTTGAGGGAGCCCAATATGAAGTGCTGCGCGAGGATGCTCTTGCCGGCGCCCGACTCGCCATCAATCAGAGTCAAGGATCCCTCCGGCACACCGCCGCCCAGTTTCTCGTCTAGTTGGCTGTCGCCCGTAGACACAATGCCGCTGTGTCGGCCCATGCTCGATTCGTCGGTCCGAGCAGTATCCGGGATGGTCGACTCGAACAAGGCATCAACTCCCTGTTCGGCGACTATTGCATCGCTTCCACTCGGGGGCGTTATCCGTGTTTGACTCGCGGCAACCATGGTGGGCTGTGGCTCGGCGGGCGCTGGACTGCTGGCCACAGCAATAAGGGCGTCATCTTCAGGCTGGGGCACTTTGGCTGCCTCGGCTGCGTCATCGACGCTGTCCTGCTGCTGGGGGTCCGCCAGCAGGGGTTCGGGCACGGCCTCGGGCGCCGGTTCAGGTGTGGCTTCCGGCGATACCGTCTCCGTGTAAGCTTCGTGGATTGGGCCCACGCTCTGCTCGTAGATCGCCTGGGATAGGCGGTGATTGGCCCGGCTCAGGCGGCCGAACGCAATGCCGATGCCCACCACCCAGGCGAGGACTACGAATAGGCGCAGCTCGAAGACAAGCGGCAGTGCTCCATAGACAACGAGGGCGGTTGCGAACCACAGCAAAACAAGGACAATCTGGCGACCCAAAAACAGTTGGTTAGCCTCGGCGATCCGGCTCGTCACGGACGCATCAAGGCTCACGCTCTCCTTGTAG
Organism: Chloroflexota bacterium; assembly: GCA_022574655.1. GTDB lineage: Bacteria > Chloroflexota > Dehalococcoidia > SM23-28-2 > RBG-16-64-32 > JACZRQ01. The sequence continues at coordinate 1,208 of JACZRQ010000068.1, read as the reverse complement.
ATCGCGTGGGACTTGCGGTGACTGGCCCGGCTCAGTCGGTCGAATGCAATGCCGCTGCCCACCACCCAGGCCAGGACTGCGAATAGGCGCAACTCGAAGGCAAGCGACAGCGTTCCATAGACTACGAGGGCGGTTGCTGACCACAGCAATACAAGGACTATCTGGTGACGCAGAAACAGTTGGTTAGCCTTGGCGATCGGGCTTGTCACGGATGCAGCATCGTATACGCGCGTCATATGAATCATGACGTAATCCGTCACGTATCGTTACGGCAGTTCGACGACGGAAGCCGCCGCGGCGTACGAATTTCGCGTGCCCGCGCCCCGAGTTGATATAGCCATCGATAATCTCGGGTGACTCGACATCGCCACGGGGAACGAGGCCCCAATCTCGTAAGAGAAGCAGGTCCGCCATCGATGGTGCGTCCAAGTTTCCGGACTCTGGTGTGTCAACGCCGGCCACTGCCGCCCTGAGATCGTCGAGGCCATCTCCCGCCAGGCGGCAGAGATGGAGGCAGTGGTTGAGACGGGTAACGCAGCAGTGCTGATGAATATTGGTTACCTGGCGCTTCCGCCAGGGACGCTGGATGTAGATGACTTCAGCCTCACTCAGGGTGTCGCCACTGGCGAAAACATGCAGCAGATCAGGAAGCACCCGGATGAAGCGGTGGCGATGCTGGCGAACAGCGGGCTGGATGTCGGAGTAGTGCGAGCGATACGTGAACACCACGAGCGCTGGAACGGATCAGGCTACCCTCACGGCCGGAAAGGCGACGAGATATCGTTGACGGGGCAAATCGTAGCCATCGCAGACGTCTATCACTCGCTAGTCTCAGCAAGGTCGGACCGGCCGGCCTATAAGCCGCACGAAGCGATCGAATTCATCGTCGCTTACAGCGGTGAGCTGTTCAGCCCTGCCCTGGCGCAGGTGTTCGCCAGGCGAATTCCCCAGTACCCGGCTGGCGTGGGGGTGAAGCTGAACACGGGCGAAGTCGCGATCGTGTCGAATCCGAACGTCGGTCATATTGCGCGGCCTACCGTCAGGATCTGTGCGAAAGAGGGGAAGGCAGTCAAGAAGCCTTACGACCTCGACCTGTCCCTTGCCGAGAACATGCGCATTCTGATCACTGAGGTTCTGTTGTGAGTCCTGAGGATAATCAGGCCCTTACACAGGCGGACATCGACGCGTTGGTAGCCGCCAAGGCAGCC
>JACZRQ010000150.1 GCA_022574655.1 Chloroflexota bacterium | reverse complement strand
GATCGATAGAGAGTTCACCGTCGGCGACGTTCGGGTGAAGGGCATCCGGCTCAACGAGCCGTGCCAGCACCTGGCCGGCCTGACCGACCAGAAGGTGCTGAAGGGGCTGGTGCACCGCGGAGGCCTGCGCGCGCAGATCCTGAACGATGGCCAGATCAGGGTAGGCGATACTGTCCGCGGACAGTGAGCTCACCCTCCATCATCCGCGTCGACCTGTCCGGCCTCTCGGTCTCCCGCGAGGACGCGCCGTCCGAGTACGCGCTGCTGGGCGGTCGCGCGCTCACGTCGCACATCGTTGGCCAAGAGGTGCCGCCGAACTGCGATCCGCTCGGCGCGGAGAACAAGCTGGTGATGGCGCCCGGGCTGCTGGGCGGTACCGCCGCCACGACGTCAGGCCGCACGTCGTTTGGCGCTAAGAGTCCGCTCACGGGCGGCTGCAAGGAGGCGAACGTCGGCGGCACGCTGGGCCACCGGCTGTCGCGGCTCGAGATCAAGGCCGTGGTGATCGAAGGCGCGCCGCCGGACGATGTCTGGCGCATCTTGCGCATCGATAGCGATGGCGCCCGGCTGGAGCCAGCGCCCGGCGATCTGGCGGGTCTCGGCACCTACGACACGGTAGCGCGGCTGCTGGACGGAGACCCGAAGGCGAAGTCGGTCGCCTGCATCGGCCCGGCGGGGGAGCGGCAGATGAAGGCGGCATCGATCGCCGTCAACGACCCGGAGGGCCGGCCGACGCGCCACGCCGCGCGCGGCGGCCTCGGCGCGCTGATGGGTGCTATGAGACTGAAGGCGATCGTCGTCGACGACGGCGGTTACGGAGGCGATTCCACAAAGACGATCCTGGGACTCAATCCCAATCTCACCTTGGCCGTGATGCCGTATACGCCCCACGGGCGTGAACTGGCGGAGGAGGCCCAGGCCTTGGGATTCGAGATATTACTGCATATGCCCATGGAAGACGCTCAGCCGGACGAAGGGCAATTGACGACGGATATGGACGAGGCACAGGTCCGCGCCCTAACGTCGCAGGCCCTGGAAAGGATTCCTCAGGCCGTCGGGGTAAACAACCACATGGGTTCGACGTTTACGGCAAGCGCGAAATCGATGGCGTTGTTCATGGACGCCATCGACCAGAAGCACAAGAGCATCGTATTTTGCGCCACGCAGGCCCACGCCCTGGCCGTCCGCGATCTAATCAACGAGATGAAGGAGAGTGGTGATCCGAACTATTGTGTTCGAGTCACCGCCGACGAGGGAGAGCTGGGAGAGCAGTTTCTACGGACGTTCCAGGACAACGAGAAGACGATTCCGACGATTCTGACTACTTCCAGGAAGCTCTCGACGGGCCTGGATGCCAGGAATATTCGCAATATCGTGCTAATGCGGCCGGTGCGAACGATGATCGAGTTCAAGCAGATCATCGGACGCGGCACACGGCTGTTCGACGGGAAGGACTACTTCACCGTCTACGACTTCGTGAAAGCCTACGAGCATTTCAACGACCCCGAGTGGGACGGTGAGCCTGCGGAGCCGGTTCCGGCGACACCTAGGACGGGTGGTGCTGGACCTGGGCCGGATACGGGCAGAGACGGCGATACGGGCGAGGATGAAACGCCCGAGCGCCCGAAGAAGATCAAGATCAAGCTCTCGGACGGCAAAGAGCGCACCATCCAGCACATGATGTCCACTACCTTCTGGAGTCCCGACGGTAAGCCCATGTCGGCGGCTGAGTTCGTGGAGCGATTGTTCGGAGACCTTCCCGACCTGTTCAGGAATGAGGATGAGCTTCGAGAGCTGTGGGGGCGGCCGGATACGCGCAAGGTTCTCCTGGCCAGCTTGGCCGAGAAGGGTTACGGCGACGATCAGCTCTCCGAGATTCGCAGAATGATTGATGCGGAAAAGAGCGACCTCTATGACGTACTGGCCTACATCGCATTCGCGTTGACCCCGATGAGCCGCGAAGAGCGTGTCATCACTCATCGGCACCAAGCCTTCGCGGGCTACGATGAAAGACAGCGAGAGTTCTTGGACTTCGTTCTCGATCAGTACATCAGGGAAGGGGTTCAGGAGCTAGACGACGAAAAGCTACCCAACCTCTTGGAGTTGAAGTACGGCGCTGTAAGCGATGCAGTGGAGCGATTGGGTAGTGTTTCGAAGATCCGGGAAGTGTTTGTGGGCTTCCAGAAGCATCTCTATTCTCGGAAGGTGGCTGCTTAACCATGTGTCCGCTGGCTGTCAGACGATTTGTAGAGTTGAGGGATAGGTGGTGATGGCTGGGAAGCCAGACCGACGATATAGCTGGCCATGCGTTACCGTTGCCGGATCGCAGATGAGGTCATCGCCCACCTCGCAGCTCTTCCGGGTGCCACCGTAGACGTGACCCTCGAAGTTCATGTGAAGGTGAGTGATGGCGTCGAGGAAGATGTTGTCCGCACGGTGAGCGAGAACGCGACGGCGTTGAAATTCGACCACGCCTCGTTCGAGAAGGACTAGTCAGACATGAGCGAAGAAGACGCCGTTGAAGTAACCGAGGACCCTTCAGACGAATTAGTCGATGATCTCGACCCTTCAAAGATATCCGAAGCCGTAGTATTTTCGTCTGACTGGACAACTGAGACGATCGTCGAGCAGCTAAGGAAAGGCAATATTGGCCTGAGTCCCCGCTTTCAGAGACGGGATGCTTGGAATCGCGCTCGAAAGAGCAGGCTCATAGAGTCGCTCATACTCGGACTCCCAGTGCCGCAAATCGTACTCGCGGAGACTCAAGAGAAGCGGGGAAAGTATCTCGTTCTCGATGGAAAGCAGAGGCTCCTCTCGCTTCTTCAGTTCTGGGGGATCGGTGAAGGCGCGAATAACAAGTTCCCGCTGTCTGGGCTGGAGGTTCGAGAGGACCTGAAAGGTAAGCGATACGAACAGCTTGAGAACGATCCCGCCCACGCTGATGACCTTGCAGCCTTGCAGAACCAAACTGTGCGAACCGTCGTAATCCGAAACTGGCCAAGTCAATCGTTCCTTCATCTGGTCTTCCTCAGGCTAAATACGGGAACCGTTGGCCTTGCGCCGCAAGTCGCGTTGGAAGGCGACTTCGATATCTCAGTTAGCTTGAATGTGCTTAGTTTTGGAAAGCCGGAGAAACAAAAAAGAACAGCGTTCTATTTGACAATTGAGTTTCCGGACGAACTCGAGACACACGCGAGCATCATTGTTATTGAGTCTC
>JACZRQ010000067.1 GCA_022574655.1 Chloroflexota bacterium | reverse complement strand
ACGCCTCAGCTCGGTGGTTGTTCCCGCTCACCCTGAGGTATCGAAGGACTGAGCGGAGCCGCCGTCTGCCTCCCACGTGTCTCGTGTCGCCTATCTCGTGTCTCGCCCCTACGGCGCCCACGGGCACTGTGGCCCGCCGAACGCCTTCGCCCCATGCAGCATCGGCGGGTTGCCAGACGATCCTGCGATCATTGCGGTGATGTCCTGGACGTTGATGTCCGTCAAGAACACCCCCTTGCCCGGCGTGAGGTCCCAGCGGACGTCTCCGGGGTTCGTTCCAACGTCCGTGCCGAAATACCTCACCGGCGCGAGGAACGACGTGATGTCCAGTACGTTGATGCGGTTGAAACTGTTCGGTGGCCCTGACGATGAGTTCAGCTCCGAAGGCCACCCGTTCGTCCCGCACGGATCTTGGTCGCGGTCCGTCTGTCCGCCGAACACGTGCGCTTCGGCGGTTCCCGTATATCCGTCGCCATCGCAGTCGAACGCCTCCGCCCCCGGCGGTAGCGCCTCGTCCACGTCGGTGTCGCCGTCGTCGCTTACGCCCGCGAACACACCATCCACCCGCTCCGGCAGCACCGACGCCACGATCGGATCGCCCGCACACGCGATCTCGTCCAGGTCCAGCACGCCGGCGTTGTCGTCGTCCAGGTCGCAGGCGTCACCGTTCGCGCCGCCGTCGTGGTTCGCCTGGTCCGGGTTCTGTGTGTCGACGCAGTTGTCGATCACGTCCGAGATGCCGTCACCGTCCGCGTCGTCACAGGCGCTGCTCGAGTTCGCCACCGGCTCCACCACGATCGTTGCGGCCTGCGCCGCCGCGTAGTGCATCAGCAACCCCTGCTGGTCAACCGCGCCTATGTCCGACATCGATACCGCGCTCAGCCCGGACCCCACGGCCTCGAACTCCAGCCGCGTCATCACCCCCGGGCCCGTCACCCCGACCGCCGTAACGTCGACGGCACTCACGTAGAACAGGCCGTCGCTGTCCGGAGGCAGATCACCAGTGTCGAAGATGTCGTTGCTGCCCAGAATCTGTTCGTTGTCGACGGCCGTCACGTTCACCGTGGATCCGTTGAAGTTCAGCGTGTAGGCGAACGCGATCAATCCCGTCGCTGGCCCTATACCACTTGGCCCGGCAACCACATCCACCGTCATCCGGTCCACCGCGTCCTCGTCGTAATCGAGCACGTCGTTGTCCCTCATCCTCCGGCACGTCTCGATCGTTCCCAGCGACGTTGGCGTGTTAGCGGGCGTGGCGTCCTCTTCAAGGTCGATCGCGATCTTGTCGATGCACACCTGCGGCGTCAGGTTGCAGACCTCGCAGGCGTCACCGATGCCGTCGCTATCGGCGTCCTCCTGCAACGGGTTCGCGTCCACAGGACAGTTGTCGAACACGTCGTAGAACGTGTCGTTGTCATCATCGGGATCGCAGGCGTCGCCAACGCCATCGGATTCGTTATCAGTCTGGCCGGGGTTTGCAACGCCGGGGCAGTTGTCCTGAGCATCGTCAACGAAGTCGCAGTCGAGGTCGTTGGGGTTCACGCCTAATTCGCATGGTGGCCCCAGCTCGCGTACGAATACATCGACGACGCCGTTCGTATCATCGGCCACCAGCCCATCCGCATACGACTCAAACGCTACGAACTTCCCATCAGCGCTCAGAGCAGGGTCCTCGCTTGTGTGGTTCACCTCGGTCCCCTGTGTACTGACGCTGGCGCGGAACGTCAATCCAAGCTCAAGGTCTCGAACGAATACGTCTGTCCGTCCGTTCGTATCTCCGGGCACCAGGTCAGACGCGTACGAATCAAAGGCCACCAACCGTCCGTCGGAGTTGATCGACGCATGCCGGCTGTCGTTGTTTCCCAGGTCGCCCAGGTTATCCACACTTGCCCGGACTGTCGCCCCCGTCTGTAGGTCGTGAACGAATACATCATAAATCGGGAAGCCTGTGTCCCCAGCAACCAGGGTCGTCGCTTTCGAGTCGAAAGCGACGTACCTTCCATCTCCGCTAATCGCCGCAAAATTGGCCGAGTCGTCCGCTTCAACCCCAGTGCTACTGACGCTAACGCGAGTCGTCAATCCGGTCTGCCGATCGTGTACGAACACATCATCGCGAGCGTTCGTGTCACCTGCCACCAGGTTGGTGGCTTTGGAGTCGAACGCCACGTAGCGCCCATCGTCGCTGATCGACGGTCGGCCGCTCTGGCCGTTGCTTGCGGTGCCAAGGCTGTCGACGCTGACACGCGTGGTCTGGCTGGTCTGTAGATCATGAACAAAGATGTCCCCGCCAGCGGTGGTCTCTCCGTCCAAAAGGGTCGTCGCGAACGATTGGAACGCCACATACCGGCCGTCCCCGTTGATCGAAAACAAGTCGCTGTCCCCGTTTGCTTCCGCTCCGGCACTGCTCACGCTTATTCGCGTCGTCGATCCTGTCTGGCGGTCATGGACGAATACGTCGTCAATGCCGTTGGTGTCGTTGGCGACTAGGTTGCTCGCACCCGACCGAAACGCCACATAGCGGCCGTCGCCGCTTATCTCGGGTCGGCTGCTGTTCCAGTCTCCCTCGTTACCCAGGCTGTCCACGCTAACGCGCGTCGTCTCCCCTGTCAGGCGGTCGCGAACGAATACATCTGCGAGTCCGTTCGTGTCCCCCGGGACCAAGGCTGAGCTAGTCGACGCGAACGCGACGTATCGCCCGTCGTCGCTAATGGCCGAGTCTATGGCCCCGAAGTCGCCGCTGACGCGCGTAGTATCGCCAGCCGCACCGGAAGCGCTACCAATGCTAAGAAGAGCGAGGATCGCTGCGAAGAGAATTAACGGGCGTACATTCGGCACGAAACTATCTCCCTGAGCGCATGCGCTCCCATTTTACGCCTAAAACGCCTGTCGTCAACCGTCCTTCCCGCTCATCCTGAGCTTGTCGAACGACCGAGCGAACTACCGACGCTCATTGCCGCCCCTCCTGCTCGCCATCGTAGCCGAGGCCTGCCCGTCTGGGGCGTCAGCCCTCCACCTCCACCCGCGCTCCTACGGCGCCCACGGGCACACCGGCCCGCCGAACGCCCTTACGCCGCCCAACATCGGCGGAAATCCCCTCAGGCCCACCAGAAGCGCCGTTAGATCCTGGATGTTGATGTCCGTGAGAAACGGTCCCTTGCCCGGGTACAGGTCCCAACGCACGTCGCCCGGGTTGGTCCCAACGTCCGTTCCAAAGTACTTCACCGGCGCTAGGAAGCTCGTCAGGTCGAGCACGTTGATGCGGTTCAAGCTGTCCGGCGGGCCCGACGACGCGTTCAGATCCGACGGCCATCCGTTCGTCCCGCACGGGTCCTGATCACGATCGCTCGCCCCACCGAAGATCACCGCCTCGGCCGTTCCTGCGTATCCGTCCCGATCGCAGTCGAACGCCTCCGCACCCGCTGGCAGCGGCTCGTCGGTCTGCCCGTCGCCATCCTCATCGCCTCCGAGGTCCACGCGCTCCGGAACGCTGGCCGCGTTTTCCGGATCGCTGCCGCACGCCGCTTCCGGATCATTGTCCAACCCGTCACCGTCCATGTCGTCGTCGGACCCGTTCGGAACGCCGTCGCAGTCCAGGTCGTTCAGATCCGTACCTGGCACACACGGCAGACCCAGCTCGTGCACGAACGCATCCCACCCGTTGTTCGTGTCAGCGGGCACTAGGTTGCTCGCGTCCGACATGAACGACACGAACTCCGCGTCATCGCTCATGAAACCGTACGCACTCCACGAGTTTGGTGCGCCCCCTTGCGAGTCCACGCTCACTCGGACCGTCGTTCCCAGCAGAACGTCCCTGACGAACACGTCCATAGTCGCGTTGGAGCCGTCCGACACAAGATTGGTCGCCTCAGAGTCGAAGGCGACGAAGCGGCCATCCTTCGCCAGAGTCGGGCGCCGGCTATTGTCGTCCGCCTGCGCGCCTGAAGTGTGGACGCTGAGCCGCGTGGTCGTCCCTTCCTGCCGGTCGCGGAGGAACACGTCGTCTTCCACGTTCGTATCACCCGTGACAAGGTTGTTCGCCACTGAGGTGAACGCGACGTATCGACCATCTTCGTTTAGTGCGGGTGGGTACCTGCTTTCACCGTTCGCCTGATTCCCGCTGCTATCGAGGCTCACCCGCTCCGTCGCACCGGTCTGAAGATCGTGCACGAATACGTCGCCCACCCCGTTGGTGTCACCGGTCACCAGGTTCGTCGTCCACGAGTCGAATACAACGTACCGTCCATCGCCGCTGATCGCCGAGTGGGTGCTCCTACCATCCCCCTGTGCGCCCTGGCTGTCCAAGCTGACTCGCGTCGTCGTGCCCGTCTGGCGATCGTGCACGAATACATCCGGTGTCCCGTTCGTATCATCGGCCACAAGAGTCGAGGCCGCCGAGTCAAACACCACATATCTTCCGTCATCGCTCATGCCGGGCCGTTCGCTGTCTCCGTTGCCTTCTTGGCCGCCCGTACTAACACTTAGTCTGGTCGTCTCGCCGGTCTGGCGATCGTGAACGAAGATGTCTTGGACTCCGTTCGTATCGCCGGTCACCAGATTGCCCGCCAGCGACGTGAACGCTACGTGGCGGCCGTCACCGCTGATGTAAGACTTGAAGCTCGTCAGATCACCCTCTGTGCCCGATGTCGACACGCTAACTCGCTCGGTCGTGCCAGTCTGACGGTCGTGTACAAACACGTCGCCCGCGGCGTTCGTGTCTCCCGCAACCAGCGGCGCACCGGAGGTGAACGCAACGTACCGCCCGTCGTCGCTAATCGTCGGCCAGATGCTGTTCGAGTTGCCCTCGTTACCGGTGCTATCGACGCTCACGCGCGTCGTGTCTCCAACTGCCGGCTCGCCCGTGTCCGAGCCGGCGAGCGCAAGCAGCACCGCTACCAGCACGAATATCGGCGTCAGCCAGCGAACCCTAGGCACCAATGGCTCCCTAGCTCGGATGCTCCGCTGTTCCACACCACGATCCGGTCCGCTCACCCTGAGGTATCCAAGGACTGAGCGGAGCCGCCATCTACCTCCCGCGTGTCTCGCATCGCCTATCTCGTCGCTCGCCCGCTACGGCGCCCACGGGCACACCGGACCGCCAAATGCCTTGACGCCGCCCAACATCGGCGGGAACCCCGTCGGACCAGCGATCATCGCCGTGATGTCTTGGACATTGATGTCGGTCGGGAATATCCCCGCGCCCGGCGTCAGGTCCCACCTTACGTCCCCCAGGTTCGTCCCGACATTCGTTCCGAAGTACCTGACCGGCGCCAGGAAGCTGGTGATGTCGAGCACGTTGATGCGGTTGAAGCTGTCCGGCGGCCCCGCTGAGTCGTTGAGCTCCAACGGCCAGCCATCCGTCCCGCAAGGATCCTGATCGCGATCGCTCGACCCACCGAAGATCACCGCCTCCGCCGTTCCTACGTATCCGTCGCCGTCGCAGTCGAACGCCTCTGCCCCGGCTGGCAGCGCCTCGTCGATCTCTGTGTCGCCATCATCGTCGGTGCCCGCGTATGCGCCGTCGACCCGCTCCGGCGCTATCGAGCCGTCGTACGGATTGCCGCCGCACTCGGTACGATCGGAAACATCGGACGCTCCATCGTTGTCATCATCGGGATCGCACACGTCGCCGAGCGCATCGCCATCGAAGTTCGTCTGGTCGGCGTTAGCAATGGCGGGACAATTGTCGGCCCCGTCCACAATTTCGTCGCCATCGCTGTCAACGCACGGCGTAGTCTCGGCTACCGGCTCAGCAACGATGGTCGCCATCTGCGTCGCCGCGATGCTGACGAACCCACCAAACTCGTCGAGCAGAGCGAGGTTTCCCAGCGAAAGCGTGCTGTACCCCGACCCCACCGCCTCCAGCTCAATGCGAGCGAGCACCCCGGGCCCGTCCACGCCCGTGGCTGCGAGATCGATCGCGTTCACGATGAAGCTACCGTCGCTGTCCGGCACGCTCTCGCTGCCGTTGAAGATGCTGCCACCTTGCGAGGTAAGGAGCAGATCGAGGTCGAGGGAGGTCACATTCACAGCCGTCTCTTCGTACTGAAGTGTGAACGAGAACGCGTTGATCGGTGAGGCAGCCGGGATACCGTCCGGCCCCGTCACCACATCGATCACGATCGTATCCGTCGTGTCCTCGTCCAGGTCGAGCACGTCGTTGTCCTCGACGAATGCGCACACCTCTACGCTCCCGATAGACGTTGCCGTGTTCGCTGGCGTGGCGTCCTCCTCAACGTCAATCGATACGTTGTCGATCGGCTGGCACGCGTCGCCGATGCCGTCGCTGTTCGCGTCCTCCTGTCCCGGGTTCACGACCAGCGGGCAGTTGTCGGTGCCGTTATCAACTCCATCGCCATCGACATCTGGATCACACGCGTCACCTGCCCCGTCGCTGTCCAGGTCCTCTTGTCCAGGGTTCACGGTGTTCGGACAATTATCGTTGATGTCCGGAACGCCGTCGCCGTCACTGTCCGGCGGCGGCGGAGGCGGGTCCGAATTTGGCTCCCGGACGAACGCGTCCGACACGCCGTTAGTGTCACCGAGCACTAAATTGCTCGCGTAGCCCTGGAAACCGTAGACGAGGCCGTCACCGCTTATCGTGCCGTTACCACTGCCGCCGGCCGCCGGTGAGCCATCGCTGGCAACGCTCACTATCTCCAGCGAACCAGTACTCAGATCCTTCACGAAGACATCCAAGGTTCCATTCGTATCATCGGGAACAAGGTTCGTCGCCCACGATGAGAACACGACTCTTGTGCCGTCGCGGCTGATCGTCACCTCTCCGCTCGTGTCATCCGGATCGGTTCCGTCTTCAGCCTCGCTCACCAGCGTCGTCGTCCCCAGCGTTCGATCTCTCACGTAGATTCGTCCGCACTTCGGCTTCCCGGGGCACGCGTCAACAGGCGGGCTCAACAGGTTAGTTGCCGAAGAACTGAATGCTACGTATCGGCCATGCTGGCTAACTCCGAACGTGGCGCCTGCGTCGAAGTCGCCCTCTTCACCGTTCGTGCCCACGCTAACCCGCTCCGTTGTACCGAGCTGCATGTCGCGAATGAACACATCAGCGTTGCCGTTCGTATCGCCAGGTACCAGGTTCGTCGACGTCGAGTAGAACGCAACGTATCGACTGTCCCAGCTGAGCACGCCACCCAGGCTGCGCCCATCTCCTTCCGCTCCCGTGTCACTCACGCTTGCTCGTATGGTGGTTCCGGCCCCGAGGTCTCGTACGAAGATATCCCACTCACTGTTCGTATCACTGGGCACGAGGTTCGTCGCGTTCGATTGGAATGCCGACCTGGTCGCGAACCCATCCAACGAGCCGCGCAGGGTTTCGCCGTCGCCCTCGGTGCCGCCCGCTCCTATGCTCACTCGCTCTGTTGTACCTGACTGCCGGTCGCGCAAGAATAGGTCTGACACGCCGTTCGTGTCATTGACGACGAGGTTCGTCGCCCCCGACACGAAAACGAGGTAGCGCGCGTCGTCGGTCATTCCATACGACAGGCTATAGCCGTTGCCGATCTCTCCCGCTGTATTGACGGAGACGAACTCGATTTGGTCCGTGTCCCTGTCAACAAGGAACACATCTTCGACGCCGTTGGTGTCGTTCGGCACCAGATTCGTCGCGTCTGACGAAAACGCGGCGTAGCGGCCGGTCTCTGACAGTCGCGGCGAGCCACTACGGTCGTTGCCCTGGACGCCGGAGCTATCCGTGCTCACGCGCTCGGTCAAGCCAACCGCAGCGGTGTCACTCGGGGTGACAGCCAACGCAAAAAGGGCAAGCAACAACGCGGGAAGTACTGAAACCGCTATCAGCCAGCGGGCGTTCGGCATGAAACCACCTCCATGGCCTCTGCGCCCCGATTATACGCCCGTAACAACCCCTGTCAACGCGTGAACGCCTCGTGCTCTCGCTATGCCATGTTTGTTGCAGGGGCGCTGCTTGCCCCGGCCTTTTCCCGTTACCCCCGCGGCAACCCCAGCCCGCGCGTAGCCATCACGCCGCGGTTGATCTCGCTCGTCCCACCCGCGATCGTCGACGACACCGCGTTCAAATACGACCGCATGAACCGCCCACGGCTCGGCGCGTAACGGTGCGCCGCTGACTCAGGCTCCTCACTGTTGCGGTCCAACTGCCCGTACAGCCCAACGCACTTCAGCGCCGTTGTCGCCACTCGCTGGTTCAACTCCGACGCGTACAGCTTCACCGCCGACGCCTCATGGTTCGGCACCTGGCCCCGGTTCTGCAACGTGATTACCCGGTACGAAAGCAGCCGCGCCGTCTCCGCCTCGATCGACCGCTCCGCAAGCTCCAGCTTCACCGTCGGATTCAGCGAACCATCGCTTCGGTCCTTCACGTACACGATCAAGTCCTCCAGCTGGTTCTGCTGCGCAATCGACGTTCCGATCGACGACCGCTCGAAGTCCAATGTCGTCGTCGCCACGTACCAGCCGCGGTTCTCCTCGCCCAGCAGGTCCTTTGCCGGCACCCGCACGTCCTCGAAGAACACCTCGCTGAAACCCTGTGTCCCGGCCATATTCACCAGCGGCCGCACGTCCACCCCCGGCGACTTCATATCCAGGAGGAAGTAGCTGATCCCCTTATGCTTCGGCGCATCTGGGTCGGTCCGCGCCAGCAAGATCATCCGCTTCGCGAACTGCGCGCCCGTCGTCCAGATCTTCTGACCGTTGATCACGTAATCGTCGCCATCCCGCACCGCACTCGTCTTCAGGGACGCTAGATCCGACCCTGACTCCGGTTCCGAGAACCCCTGGCACCAGATGTCCTCTCCCGACACGATCCCCGGCAAGAGCTCCGACTTCTGCTCATCGGTCCCGTACGTAATGACCGTCGGACCCGCGAACCCGGTACCGATACCGCCCGTTCGCGGCGCCCGCGCCGTCGCCATCTCCTCGTTGAAGATGAACTGCTCCATCACCGTCATCCCCGCGCCGCCGTACTCCTTCGGCCACGCCGGCGCCGTCCAACCCTTCGCAGCCAGCTTCTTTGTCCACTCCTTAGACACCCCGAAGCGGTCCACCCCACGACGTACCGCATCATCCTGCTTCGCCGCCGGCCCGGAAGCCTTCCCGAATCCACCCGGCATCTCCTTCTCTAGGAACGCCCGTACCTCTTTGCGAAAAGCCGCTTCTTGTTCAGTATCACGAAAGTTCATTAGGTTACTCCTGGATTTCAGCGCCTGGCCACGATTCCGCTGTCCACCGTGCACTGTCCACTATCAACTGACCAGGGTCATTCTAACGTGAACGTCAACGTTCTGCTACCTCGCCTACAGAGGCTTGATCCACGGGCGGCGCTTCGGCCTCGACCTGGTGCTCTTCGGGTGTATTAGGACCGGCGCGCGATGCGCGAGACCCAGACCGAAGCACCAGCGATCGCGACGGCCGCTCCGGCCATCAGTGCGATCAGAAGCGCTGCGTTGCCGCCGCTACGAGCTTCGCTGCTCAAACCATCATCAGGCGGGTCCAACAGGCCCGCAATCCCGCCGACCGGATTTGGGCCTGGCGGCGGCGTGCCGCTGCTGTTGGTGAAGGTGCAGATCACGAACTCGCCCAAGTCGATAGTGAAAGTGATCTCAGTGCTTCCTGGGGGCGGGTTCGGGCTAGCGCCCGTGCAGGAAACGGTGCTGACGTAATCGCCGAGGCTAGTGTTAGCCCCGGCGGTCTCGGTGATGGTGTATGTGCCAGGATCGATGATCGCCTCGTCCGTCATACCGTCGCCCGCGATCGTTTCGCTGAATGAGGTCGGCCCCGAGACCTCAAAGTTCCAGTTGGTCGTGGAATCATCCGGAACGACATCCTTAATAATCTTGAGCCTCGGGTCGGTGTTGAAGAACGTGCAGATCACGTCCTCGCCGGCGGCGATAGCGACGGTGATGACGGTGCCGACGCTTAAGGGGACGACCGGGTTGAACAAGGCGTCTATACAAGAGAAGGAGCTTACGTAGTTGTTGAGGTCGGTGTTGAGGCCGGCCGTCTCGGTAATCGTGTATGTACCTGGCTCGACGGCTGTGACGGCGGTGATGTCGTCCCCGGAAAGGATATCGGAGAACGGGGTGGGTCCGACGACATCGATGACCCAGTTGGTCGTCGGGTCGTCTGGAGTGACGTCCTTAACGATCTTCAGAGTGCTCGGCGGGGGAGGGATGAGCGTGTTGTTGAACGTACAGGTGACGGTCTCACCGGCCTCGAGGTTGATGGTGGCGGTTGGAGGAGTGCCGGAGGAGTTGCCATCGTCACAGACGATACTGTCTAGCGTCCAACCCGCCGGCACGGTCTCGGTCGCCGAGTAGCTACCGGCCGCGAGAGAGCCGCTGTTGTTGCACTGGCCGTCGGTGAGGTTGAAGTTGGGGCCGTAGCTGGTGGTGAAGGCGAAGCTCTGTAGGCTGGCATTGGGGGTGGTCTCTTTGCAGATGATAATCGTGCCGGGGTCCTCGCTGTTGTTGAACGTACAGGTGACGGTCTCACCGGCCTCGAGGTTGATGGTGGCGGTTGGAGGAGTGCCGGAGGAGTTGGCATCGTCACAGACGATGCTGTCTAGCGTCCAACCCGCCGGCACGGTCTCGGTCGCCGAGTAGCTACCGGCCGCGAGAGGCCCGCTGTCGTCGCACTGGCCGTCGGTGAGGTTGAAGTTGGGGCCGTAGCTGCTGCTGAAGGCGAAGCTCTGTAGGCTGGCATTGGGGGTGGTCTCTTTACAGATGATGATCGTACCAGGAAGCGGGTCCTCGCTGTTGTTGAACGTGCAGGTGACCGTCTCGCCAGTCTCTAGGTTGATTGTGGCGGTTGGAGGAGTGCCGGAGGAGTTGGCATCGTCACAGACGATACTGTCTAGTGTCCAACCCGCCGGTACGGTCTCGCTCACGGAGTACATACCCGGTGTGAGAGGCCCGCTGTCGTCGCACTGGCCGTCGGTGAGGATGAAGTTAGCGCCGTAGCTGGGGGTGAAGGTGAAACTCTGGGGGCTGCCATCGGGGGTGGTCTCTTTGCAGATGATGATCTTGCTCGGGAGCACAGCGGTGAAGAAGTCGATGTGGCTGATGTCCTTGCACGGTGGTGCCGTGCCTCGTTCTATCATTGCCGTGCCAGTCAGAAGATCACTCACCGTAAAGCAGCCAAGGTCACCGTACGTACCGTCTGCTGTGATGAGGCCGCTATGGCTGGTCGTACAGGTCGGGGGGTCACACGAACCAGTGTCGAAGGTGTCCGTACCACTCTTGATGCAGATGCCGGTGACTACCTCGCCGCTAGGCGCGACGATCGTATATTTGTCTCCCGGCTGGCTGGTATCTGTCGGTCCGCCGTTGCACTCCGCAGGGCCAGCGTCGTCCAGGAAGGTAGTGGTCGCCAGGACAGTCGTATGGCCGGGATCGGTCACGTTATCGTAGACGTTCACTGTGTAGAGCCCGAAGATGCCGTTGAGTATGTAGTCGTAGCTAAATGCGCCGGAGGTTGCGGTCACCGTGTCGGAGCCGAAGGTGTTGGTGCCGCTGCCGGTGACGATGCTCGAGTCGGGACGGATGACGACGATGTCCAGGAGCTGACCGGACGTGTAGCCGGTGCCGCTGATGATGGCGGTCTCGTCCGGGTGGTACTCAGCCTTGTCGGTGGTGACGGTGGGCGCCGCCGAGGTAGTGGCGACGAAAAGGATCACGGTGATAAGAGCCACCATGATCGCGACGACAGCGACTCGGGTTACAGACAGCCCGGGGATCGTCACCGCCAGCGCCTCCGCTCAGGTGTGATTCGGGCGTAGGCGTAGGCGGTCGGTGAAACGGAAACGAACCACGCAGCAGCTATCTGCAGTCGGATATATGAACGCAGCCGTCGGAACAGCGAGCAAAGCACGCGCCACACCCCCCTTTTGTTGAATTTGACGTAATTATGGTTCGCTATACGGAACCTGTCAAGCTAGATGGGCGTGACTGATGAATATATGTAGTCGTCGTTCGGAGATCGCACCCGTCGCGCGCATAGGATTGGGAGCCCCGGCAGACGCCATCCAGGTTCGGCCCGGAGGCCGGGTTTGATACTCTGTGCCCATGCCAGACCATCACACCTGCGCCACTGACATGACACTATGCACAGCGCCGTTCGTGAAGAAACCCGCCTAACGATGACCGTCATCGTCCGCGACGCGACCGAGGCCGACTTCGAATCACTTACCAAACTGGACCTCACTTACACGGTTGGCGACCGCTACCTCGAGCTGGAGCGTTCGGGCTCAACGCCCGAGCTGACGTACAGCATGCGTTGGCGTACGGGCCCAGCGCGAGAGCGGGTCTACGACGACACCCTCACAGTCGATAGCTTACGAGACACGCTTCAGAACCGCGCAGATGCGTTCTTCGTCGCTGAGGTCGACGGCGCAATCTCCGGCTATGAGATGATCGTGAACCAGCAGAGCCATCACGCGGCCGCGCAGATCACCGACTTAGCGGTGCACAGACCGGCGCGTCGGAGTGGGGCCGGCCGCGCGCTGGTCGACGCGGCCGCGACGTGGGCACGCGATCGCGGCCTACGCGCGGTTTGGGCGTCCCCGCGTGGCGACGCCAGCGACACAATCGACTTCTACCTGAGGGTCGGCTTCCGTGTGAGCGGCCTCAGCGACCGCTGGAACACCAACGATGACCATAAGAGTGGTCAACAGACGATCTACATGTACCTGGAACTCGGCTAGCTGACATACCACAAACACGATAGCCGAGTCCTGGGCGCGGCGTGAGGCAACACCCCGCGAGGGCGCTCGCAACGGACCAGACGTCGCGTCTGGCGGAGTCCGCGTTCGAACCCGATCCTAGATCAACTCCGAGAAGCGGCTACTAAAGCTTCTTCGTCATGAACACGCTATTCGGGTCGTCAACGTATTCAGCGAACGGTCCTCGGCACTCGAACCCATACCGTATGTACAAAGCTCGCGCCGGGGCGAACTCAGGCATCGCCCCCGTCTCCAAATTCAGGCGATCGTAACCGCGCCGCTTGGCTTCTTTCATGATGTGCTCAAGAATCTTCGAGCCGACGCCCCCACGGCGGTGAGCCTTGGCCGTACGCATCGATTTGACTTCACCACTTCTTGAATCCAACTCTTTCAGTGCCCCGCACCCGACTAACTCCTCGCCGTCCCAGGCCGACCAGAAAGTGATATCGGGCGAGCGTAACCCTTCCAAATCCAGCGCATGAACGCTTTCAGGCGGCGTAACCTCATGCATCTCCTCTAGATGCTCCCGGAGAAGGTAAGCTATCTCTCTACCGGTCAGGTCATCTTCGCGAATCTGCAATCGATTCATCTCCCTGCTTTGCTAAGGAACTCTACAGCGCTCGCAGACTGGAACGCGGACGTAGGGGCGACCGGTCGGTCGCCCTTGCAGGTACGCATCGGCCTCAACGCAGGCGAACCGATCGCGGAGGACGATCCGGGCGGACGCGGCGACCTCTTCGGAACTGCTGTGAACATGGCGGCGCGGGTCGCCGCGAAGGCGGCTGGCGGCGAGATTCTGACCTCGAACGTCGTGCGCGAACTCGTGGCAGGCAAGGGCTTCCTGTTCAACGACCGGGGCGATACAGAACTCCGCGGCTTCGAGGATCCCGTTCGCCTATTCGAACTTAGCTGGCGAAACGAATAGCCGCTAAACAGCGCGATTAGTAGGACGCCCCGGCCTATGGGCCACGCCACGTGTGCGTGAAGGCAATAGCGTTGCGGCCGGGGTACTCGAAGTGTAGGTTGCCAGCCTGCACTGAGAACGTCTCAGTTGAGTAGAAGTCTTCCTGCTTCGTCAACATGCCCGACGGCAACAGTGCCGAAGCGATATGCTCATCACCGCTCACCGGGTTCCGAATCGGTTCGAACTTCACATCGATCTGGTCTGCCACGCGGAAAGAGCTACGTTTGCCATCTGCGCGAAACTCTATGCTGGCTGTCCGCACCTCGACCCCTGCAGTCACGGTGCTCATGAAGATGCCGATGGGCCCACCCGCCCGTCCCGTCGCTATCGCCTCCAGCGCCTCGATTTCCTGCGCCCCGGCGCTCGCGTCCAGATAGACGATCCCGCGGCCGTTACCCTCGTGCAGCGGGCCAGGCCAGATAGCGACGAGCGCCCAGGTGAGCCCATTGAGTATCACGTCGCCATACTTCCCTTCCACGACACGGTAGGCCAGTGCCGCTTCGCACGTTCCATATGTCGGAGGCGACTCAAAGGAACAAGGGCAACCCCAGTTGCAGTTACAAGCCATTAGGTGCTCGACCTCGAGCCTCCATTTGGTCGGTTTACTCACTTCACATACCTCCTCTAGCCTAGTGGAATGGAACTAATCCGAACGCGATCACGCCGCCTGTCACCATGAGTACCAGCCCGGTAAGCAGAGCCACACGTTGCCCCGCGGGTGCTATCTTCTCGACGAAGATGATGATGGCGATCAATGCCATCCACCCCGGGTTCATCAGTCCCAGCGCAAGGAGCGCCAACATCAGGCCCCAACAACAGCCCACGCAGTACATGCCATGGTGGGCGCCCATGGCTGCGGCACCGGCTGTGCCGTCGTGCCAGTGATACATGAAGAAGTTCAGCGGCGAGCGGCAGTGGCCGAGGCAGAGCGATTTCCAGCGGGTCAGCTGATATGCACCCGCCAGGACAATGGCGGCTCCAGCGACAGGCTCGCTCCAAGTGTGCGCTGCAGGCCTACCGAGGACACTCGTTAGAGACACCGCGACCCCCAACAGCGCCCACGCACCAAGGTATCCGATTACGAAGGCGGCGGTGGGTGCCGCGGGAAACCCGAACTGCCTTCGAGACCTCGCAACGGTGGCAAACAACGACACAGTTGGCAGCGTTGAAGGTAGCATCATTGCCGCCATCATCACCGTCCAGATCGCAACGAAGCTAGCGGTGTCGGTCGACATCTGGCTGGGAGGATTGAGGCTCCAGGCCCACGCGAGACCGGAGGCGACTAGGAGGCTTGCGCCAAGCAGATATTTCTGCAGCGCTGGAACAGGAGTCGGGCGGCCTACTGTCGCGGTGTTGCCCACGGCCGTCCTGCCTCAGAGGCCAAGCGCACGCCGTCTTCGATCTGGGGGTATCGGATGCGCGGCTCCATGGCGGGGATATTGTACGCCTCTGGACTATCCCTGTCTCGGTGTCACTGCCAGCAGGCGGGTGGCTGCGGTAGGGTCGCCGCCCTGGGCGAGGCGGGTGTCAACGGGGGCGGGAGAGAAGACTCGCCCCCCGCACAAGGTCCGAGGTGGGCCGCGTGGCCCGCGACGGGGGCCCGGCGAGTCGGTGACCCTTGGCGCGTCCGGCGATCACCCGCATCGGGCACTAGGGCGCCGTGGCGAACGCCTCATTGGAGACGTTACTTTCGTTGCCGTCTGTGTCTTCGGCAGTGATGACATAGTAGTAATTTGTGCCTGACGTCAGACCACTTTCAAT
>JACZRQ010000066.1 GCA_022574655.1 Chloroflexota bacterium | reverse complement strand
AGGATCGCGGCGTGGGTCTTCATAAGCTTTCAATCCCGCAATTTGCCTGAGACTCAGGCGGCGGCCAGCGACCGGACGGCGGCGCGCACGGCATCGGCGATGTGCGCCGCGCCGAGTCCGAATGTCTCCATCATGGTTTCCTGCGAGCCGTATTCGGTGGGAAACGCGTCCGGCAGCCCGATCCGTTTCAGCACCGGCAGGCGTGTCTCCAGCCGGTCGACGAGCACCTCGGCCACGGCGCTCCCCAGCCCGCCGGCCAAAACGTGTTCCTCCAGGGTCACCAGAATCCGCGCCGTCCGCGCCAGCCGCAACACCATCTCCACATCGATCGGCTTGATCGTGTGCATGTTGACGACACCGCACACGATGCCTTCCGCCGCCAGTGTCCCGGAAGCGGTGAGCGCCGCGTCCACCATGACCCCGGTGGCGATGATGGCGGCCTGGGCCTTCGCCGTGGCTGCGCTGTTGATCTGCACGTTCGGTATCCTGGCATCCTCCGTCGTGATAATGTTCTCCGCGACAATCGCGTCACGGACTTCGTTCTTCGCAGAGTTTCCTTCTGACACCATGTAGATGCCCGCAGCCACGAAGACGATGCCGAGGAGCACCGGGGCTAGCCAGATGTAGTGCCTTGCCAGTCTGAACCAACTTGTGAGCCTCATCTCTCCAACCTCCTTCCATTCATATCTTCTATTTGTCATCCACTCTTATATTAACATTATCTATAGCTCCGTCAATGTGCCATTTGACTAGTTTCCACGTACCAAACGGCTCGTAATGAACGGAACAGTGGACGCGCCGTTAGTCCCTAGCGGCGCATCGACCGTGGGTTCAAACTGGAAGTGACAGGCCTGAGCGCAGGCCTATCCCCAAGCGGATTCAATTGCCGAAGTACGTCTGTTCTGCTAACATACGCGCACGGTTGGGGCTGTAGCTCAGTTTGGGAGAGCGCCTCAATGGCATTGAGGAGGTCAGGGGTTCGAGCCCCCTCAGCTCCACCATCCCGCACTACAACAGAACAGTAAGGCATCGAGGGAGAGTAGTAGGGCTTCCGCAGCCTAGAGAGCCGGTCACCAGGTGAAAGCCCGGCAGAAGAGGCCTGAACTCGCTCCTGAGTCTCTTCGGTGAACCCCGCACAGCGGGGCTAGCCGAGGACGGACAAGCCCGATACAGCTGACCAAGAGTTCCCCCGCAAGAGCGGGGGAAAATCAGGGTGGTACCGCGGAAGAGTAACGGCCCCTCCGTCCCTGAACGGGGGGGTCTTTCTGTTGAATCAGCCCGGAGGTGACGCAAATGCCAGAAGGAAAGGCACACAAACTAGTCAAGTCGAAGGCAGCCGGAAAAGCCGGACAGACTGAAGTGAAGATTAGCGGTGGGCGTCGCCTAGACGCTGCCACCCACAAAAGGGCAGTTGAGGTTGAGACGAGCGGCTCCAGGCAGCGATTGGAGAAGGCCGCTTCGCGCTTAGAGAGCAGCGGCAGATCCCACCATATTCTCGTCGTACCGCAGAAGGACATGTCCAGAGCACGTCAGGCGATGCGGACGAAAGGGGTGTCAGGGACAGTGCGCAACATCACCGGTACTAAACGAAGCACTGTTCGACCCGCAAAGAGCGCCAAGAAGACCGGTACGTCTAAGAAGAAATGAGCCAAAGTCTCGACTCGTTCCTTTCGGCCGTGATCCAGCAGCGGCCGGTTAGGCTGTACTTCGACACGAACGTCATACTCAGCATCCTCCGTCCAAAGCGGTCTGGCGACGCTAAGTATGCGACAGATTTACTGGACATCGCTGTCGGCAACGGATGGGACTGCATCTGTTCCTACCTTGGATTTATGGAGGCGCTCGACATCGAACAGGAAAACATGTGGTTCAGAAATCGAACCCGGGCGGGCGAGGACGTGGACCGGCTGATGAGGCGAAGACATGATAGAGACCCGCTCAGCCCGCAGGCGACTGGGCGAATCGTAAACCAGCTATTCGAACGATTCGTGACCGAGGAGAAGGACCTAGTCACCTGGACGCTTCCCTCGGAGGAGGAGTGGGAGGAGGCGATATCGCTTGCTATCAACACGCCTATCCGCGCTCCGGATTGCATTCACGCCGCTAGCGCCATCACCAACGAATGTGACGTCCTCGTCACCTCGGACCGTCTCTTGAAGGACTTCGACCGCAATCGCATCCGCGGCGCTACGCCACGCGAGCTGGTAGCGGCCCTTAAGTTGATCGGACACTAGGAAGGCATGAACGAGATAGACATTTCGACGGGCGACGAGTTTGCGATCATTGGCCGGCTGGCGCTGGCCGGCATTCTCGGCGCCGTCATCGGCCTCGAACGCGAGCTGCGTGGCTACCCCGCCGGCATACGCACGCTGGCTCTCGTGACGCTGGGCTCGGCGTTGTTCACGGAAGGCTCTCAGCTCTTCCCCGGCGGCGCCGACCGCATGGCGGCTCAGATCGTCACCGGCATTGGCTTTCTCGGCGCCGGTGTCATCTTCCGCGAGGGCTACACGGTACGCGGGATCACCACCGCGGCGACGATCTGGTCGGCGGCCGGGGTGGGCGTGGCCATCGGCCTCGAACTCTACTTCGTCGCCGTGTTCGGCACGCTCTTCATCTTCGCGCTGCTCGAGGCCCGACCGGTCACGCGACGCGTCGAGAGGATTGTCGCCGGTCAAAGGCGCAACCTGAGGGACTCGCTTAACGACCTGATGGAAGGCGCTGAAGACGAGAACGACGAAAAGCCAAGCGACAGGCGAGACGAAGATGACTGATCGATACGACCCTCAGACAATCGAAAAGAAGTGGCAGGAGCGATGGGCGGCTGACGGGCTCTACCGCACCGACATGTCCGCCACGGAGCGCAAGTTCTACTTCCTGACGATGCTCCCCTACACATCCGGGGACCTTCACGTCGGGCACTGGTACGCAATGGGTCCATCGGACGTCGCCGCTCGGTACCGTCGAATGCGCGGCGACAACGTCTTCTTCCCCATCGGCTTCGACGCCTTCGGCCTGCCCGCGGAGAACGCGGCGATCAAGCAGGGCATCCACCCGCACGAGTGGACCTACCGCAACATCGAGCGCATGCGGGGCCAGCTCAAATCGATGGGCGCGATGTTCGACTGGGACCATGAGGCGATCAGCAGCGACCCGGAGTACTACCGCTGGAACCAATGGTTCTTCCTGAAGTTCTACGAAAAGGACCTCGCCTACCGGGCGTTCGCCCCGGCTAACTGGTGCCCGTCCTGCCAGACCGTGCTGGCCAACGAGCAGGTGCTGCCGAACGGAACCTGCGAACGCTGCGGTACCGCCGTCGTTCAGAAGGACCTCGAGCAGTGGTTCTTCCGCATCACCAAATACGCCGATGAACTGCTGGACTTCTCGCACCTGAACTGGCCCGAACAGGTCGTCACGATGCAACGAAACTGGATCGGCCGCTCCGAGGGTCTTGAAGTCTCGTTCGCGCTGGAAATCGACGGCGTCGACGAGGACGAGATACGCGTATTTACGACGCGGCCCGACACGATCTTCGGCGTCACCTCGATGGTGCTGGCGCCGGAACACCCGCTCGTCGCCAAGATCACCACGCCGGAGCAGAAGGCGGAGGTCGAGGCGTACGTGGAACAGACGCGGCGCCAGACGGATATCGAACGCCTGAGTACCGAAAGAGAAAAGACCGGGGTCTTCACCGGCACCTACTGCCGCAACCAGCTTAACGACACAGAGGTGCCGATCTGGATCGCCGACTACGCACTCCTCTGGTACGGTACGGGCGCTGTCATGGGCGTGCCCGCGCACGACGAGCGCGACTTCGCCTTCGCAAAGAAATACGGCTTCGATATCCCGGTCGTAATCGCACCCCCGGACTGGGACGGCTCTCCACTCGACGAGGCGTACACAGAACCCGGACAGCAAGTGAACTCGGGGCGCTTCGACGGTCTTTCGAACGAGGAAGCCAAATCCGCCATCATGGATTATGTCGAATCCGAGGGCTGGGGAGATCGCACGACGACCTATCGCGTCCGCGACTGGCTGATCTCCCGTCAACGCTACTGGGGCACGCCGATCCCGATGATCCATTGTCCCAAGTGCGGCATCGTTCCCGTCCCCGAGGACCAACTACCGGTGGTCCTCCCCGAGGACGCTGAGTTCCAGCCGACCGGCGACTCCCCGCTCGAACGGCACGAGGGGTTCGTTAACACCACCTGTCCGAAGTGTGGTGGTCCGGCGAAGCGCGAGACAGACACGATGGACACGTTCATGGATTCGAACTGGTACTTCATCCGCTACCTCAGCCCGAATTTCGACAAGGGACCCGTCGACCCGGCGCTCGCGAAGGCGTGGCTGCCCGTCGACCAGTACACGGGCGGCGCTGAGCACGCGGTCATGCACCTGTTGTACTCACGCTTCTTCTGGAAGGTCGCCCGCGACCTCGGGATCGTCGAGGGGCCGGAGCCGTACCAGCGACTGTTCAACCAGGGTCAGATCATGGGTTCGGACGGCCAGCGCATGTCCAAATCGCGCGGTAACGCCGTCCCTCCCGACGAGCAGGTCTCGAAGTACGGCGCCGATGCCTTCCGCTGCTACCTGATGTTCATCGGCCCCTGGAACGAAGGCGGCCCCTTCGGCACCAAGGGCATCTCCGGCATCCAGCGCTGGCTAAACCGTGCCTGGAACGCCGCTCTTGACGAGCCCAAGTTCGCCGACGACGCCGACTCGGCTCAGACGCTCCGTCACCTGACGCACAAGACGATAAAAAGGGCGACCAAGGATATCGACGACTTCCACTTCAACACGATGATCTCGTCACTCATGGAGATGACGAACGGTCTCTACCAGGCGCGTGACGGCGCCCGTCTGGGCGTGGACCGCGACGCCTGGAACGAGGCGATCGAGTCGATGCTGCTTTTGATGGCGCCACTGACGCCGCATTTCGCCGAGGAGCTATGGGAGCGCACGGGCCGGCCCTATAGCGTTCACCAGCAGTCGTGGCCGCAGTTCGACGAGGCACTCGCCGCCGAGGACGAGGTGACGCTCGTCGTTCAGGTCAACGGCAAGGTCCGCGACCGCATTCAGGTCGCGGCTGACATCAGCGAAGACGCGGCGAAGGAGCTGGCGCTGGCGAGCGAGGCGGTTAAACGCCACCTGGACGGCAAAGAGCCGCGCCGGGTCATCTATGTGCCGGGGCGTCTCGTGAACATCGTCGTTTAGCGCCACCTTCTAACACTCCGCGCTGCGGCCACCTCGATGACTGCGGTAAACTTGACCCGATGCGGAGCCGCCGCTCCAAAGTTCCAAGCGGCCCGCATCCAGAGATCACCCCGGGACGTTCCCAATATCAAGGGGCAACGGTATCGCTTCAATCAAGGTTTCGACTCACGGAGGCCACGTCTAATGCCATCCGCATCCGCCGTTCGCGTAATCGCCGCGCCCGTACACGACATCTGGACCGTCCTCTCGGATATCGAGAACGCGACGCGCTGGAACCCCTCCTGGAAGAAGATCGAGATCATCTCCGCCCAGACCCACGGCCCCGGCACCCGCTTTCGCGCGCAAGTGGACGATAAGCAGGCGTTCGATTTCGAAGTCGCCCAGTGGGTGGTGCCGGAGTTAATCTCCTTCGCTCCGATCCGTGATCCAATGGAACCGCTTTATTCGATCACGCTGGAGGGGCACGCGTTCCGCCTGTCCAAGATCGACGAACGAACGACCAGCGTAGAGCTATTCGCCTACGCCTCGAGTCACGGATTCCGGGGCATCATAATGGGCCTCTTCATGTGGGCGGGACACCAGCGGCCGGGCCTCAACCGCGCTCTCGATCACCTTCAGGCGCTGTTCGAGCCCGATAAGGTAGCGATCGACGAAGGAGAGATGGAAGTACTCGAGACTAAGGCCGATTCGGAGTAGCCGTGTCGATCCGTTCGATCGCCGCCCTGCTGTTCACGCTCGCCACATTCGTCGCGTTCGGAGGTGTTGCGTCGGCGGAGGAGACGGATCTCATCCACATCAGCTCCGACGTAACCTACGATCTCAGAGGCGAGGATAATCCAGTATCCGTCTCCTGGCAGATCACGATCGACAACAACGACCCCAGCACCGGCAGCCAGAGCAACGGTGGCTCGATCGCCTTCTACGACAGCGTATCGATCCCGTTTCTTCGCGGCGCCGAGTCCGTGCAGGCCCTGGATGCGAACGGCGAAACCCTTAGCGTCGCGATCGATCAGTCGAGCGACGCTTCAATCGTCACCGGCACTATCGAGTTCGCCGAACGGCTCTTCTTCGAGGAGACATACAACATTGCGCTGACTTACGAGCTGCGTGAAGGGCTCCGAGAGCAATCCCTGCTTGTTACGCCCTCCTACTTGTTCGTGCCAATAGTCGCCAGCGGCGACGAAGCTACGGTCACGATCATCCCCCCTCAGGACGGCGAATGGGAGACCATCGTCACACCGGAGGACTGCGAAGCAGACGGCTTGACGTTCACCTGCTCCGGATCGGAGTCGGCCTATCTCGTCGCTACGGCCGAATCCAGCCGACCGAACGCCCTGTCCTCCTTCCCGCTGGAAGTCGAGCTGCAGGATCGAACCCTCTCCATCACGGTCAGCTACTTCGAGGGCGACGAGCCGTTCGCAGACCACCTCCGCGAACTGATCCCCGCCGCCCTGCCGATCATCGAGGACCGCTCCGGCTTCGCTTATGCCAGAGCCACCGACGTGGCCGTAGCCCAGGGCGGCCGGCAGTCGGTCCTCGGATACGAAGGCGTAACCAGCTGCCAAGATTCCGGTTGCGAGATCGTCGTCTCGCCCATCGCCGACGACATCACGATCATCCACGAGCTGGCGCATCTCTGGTCTGACATCTATGCCGAGCGCTGGCTGTCCGAGGGGTTCGCCCAGCTAGTCGCCGAGGAGACAGCCGCCGCACTCCCTCCAGACCTGGTCCAAGGCGAGCCGCCAATACGCCGGTCGGCCGGAGTCGAGCTTCAGCTCGACCAGTGGGGCGAGGTCTCGTCCGTCATTGGCGCCGACGCCGGCGAACTCGCCATCGAGAACGCCGGCTACGACCTCTCCCTCCGCTTCCTGGAGACCCTCCGCTTCGAGGTTGGCAGCTCCGCTCTCAGGGACGTTAACGCGGCCATCGCCGCTTCGGGTGAGGCTGCGGACAGCCAACGCTACATCGACCTCGTCGAGGAGATCAGCGGACGCAACGTGGACCAGTTCTTCGCTACCTGGGTGTTCCCAAAGACATACGACAGCGTGCTCGAATCGCGGCGCATCGCGCGCGACCGGCTCACGGACCTCGAGACCCGGGCGCTGGTCGAAGACCTTCCCGAAGGCGCGACCGCCGAGATCCGCGACCACGTTACTGCCTGGCGCTTCGACTCTGCGGTCAAGGCGTTGGACGACATCGATGCCAACATCGCGCGCTACAACAGCCTCTCGGACCAGTTGATAGACGCGGCGTCGCGAGCGTCGTCTCTGGGCCTGTCGTTCCCCGGCTCCGTCGCCGACTCCCTAGATCTCTGGCAGTTCGACGACGCACAGCTCCTAATGGCCGGTGCCCAGGACGCGATGGACTCTTACCGCACCGCGCGCGAAACCGTCTTCTCGAACCGCGATATCTGGGAGCGCTTCGGTCTTCTCGGCAGCGATCCACGGGGCCAGCTCGACGACGCAGCCTCCAGCTTCGCCGCCGCCCAGTTCCAGACCTCGATCGGCCACTCGGAAGCGGCTGTCGCCACGATCGAAGACGCTTCTGCCGTCGCTGTTCGACGCGTGCTTATCGTCACCGGCATCTTCGCTGTCGCCGCGATCATCATTCTCGCCGCCGTCTGGGCATCCATCGCCCGCGACAACGAACTCGCCGACCGCTAGAAACAGCCGCACACTTCGACGCGTCTAGCCTTATGGGAAAATGCGATCACTTTTTCGAGATGCGTCAGTCGGCGGCTGGGCGATTCGCGTCGTCCTGGTGTCGCTCGTTGTCGCCACCGTCCTTATGGCGGTCGGCCAGACACCGCGACCCGCTGCCGCGCCGCTGAGCAACGGGCTCCTAGCTAACGTCTACGGCAACTACCAAGTCAGGCCGGACGACGGCGTCGTTTACGT
Organism: Chloroflexota bacterium; assembly: GCA_022574655.1. Taxonomy (GTDB): domain Bacteria; phylum Chloroflexota; class Dehalococcoidia; order SM23-28-2; family RBG-16-64-32; genus JACZRQ01. The sequence goes on along the minus strand of JACZRQ010000066.1, from coordinate 7,588 downwards.
GGACTGGTTCGTCGATCTCGATAATACTGGTCCCTCGCCCTTCCTCGACACAGACGACCCGCTAAACCACCCGTCCGAGATCCAGATTCTCGTTCCTAACGGATTCAGTGATTTCCGAGCTTACGGACCGAGCGGATCACTCCTGAACGTCACCTTCGACAACATCGGCTACGGTACGTGGGCGAACCTGCCGCTCGGCGGGCCACTCGCGTACGGAGACATCCACTCGCTCAGTTACAGCTACACGATGTCCACGTCTGAAGAGGCGGGCATCATCATCCGCGACGGTTACGTCTACTTCCCGGCCGACCACGGCTTGTGGCTGCCGGACGAGTACGGCGAGACCGTCATAAGCTTCGTGGTGCCGTGGGAGCACGTCGACAACGTCGCGATCACGGGCGCCGACTGCGATCGGTTCGGCAACGACTTCGACGTGGTGTTCGACTGCTATGGAGACGAGTTCGGGATCTTCGCCGAGATCGAGATCGTCGATCCCAGCAGCCGCATCATTACCACGCAGACTATCAACATCGACGGCCGTCCAACGGAGCTGATCCTTCGTTACCTTGAGGGCGACGATGCCTGGGCAGAGAACGCCACCGCTATGGCAATATCAGGCGTTCCACTCATCGGCGAGATCATGGGCATCCCGTACTCGGGTCCGGACACCATCCGTATCAGCGAAAAGGGCGGTAACGAACTTTACGGCTACGCTGGGCTCGCCGACTGCGACGCCAGCATGTGCGCCGTTGCGGTCTCTCCGTCGGCGGACGATCAGACGCTCCTCCATGAATTCGTGCATATGTGGACCGAACCGTTCGATAACCGTTGGCTCGCCGAAGGCATCGCCGAGTACGTGTCCCTCAAGGCCGCGGCTGAACTAGGCGTGCCGGGCTACGAAGACTTCGCCAACCCAGCGCTCGCTCCGGACGCGTCCGCCTGGACCTGGGGGTTCTACCCCGAAGATATGGGAGACGCTCCGTCGTTCTCGCTCGACCCATGGGGAAGCTTCGGCGAGTTCGCCGGCGATGAGTTCATCGACGAGGTAGAGGCCTACTACTGGTCCACCCGCTTCTTTCAAGAGCTTGAGTTGGTTGTGGGAGACGAACCGTTCCGCGCCGTCAACTCGAACAACATCTTTACCGTTTCGGATCGCAGCATCGACAGCTCCGCCTACATCGACCTGCTGGAGGACGTAGGTGACGCCACCGCTGACGGCCTGTTCAGTTCGTTCATCTTCGCCGAGTACGACCAACAAACGTTGAGCGATCGTCGAACCGCCCGCGATCGATTAGCCGCGCTCGAGTCGAGTGCGGCGAGCGACGCGCCCGAACTGAATACGCGCGTCTTCACATCGGTCCAAGGCGACATCGCAGTCTGGAACTTCTTCCGAGCGCTCGAGTCGCTCGATGAGCTGGAGGCGGGCCTCGCATCCTACCTCACGATCCGCACCGACCTCAACGATCTGCGCACGCGAACTGAAGAGGCTGGTCTCGCCTATCCCATCCCTTTCCAGGACGCCGACAGCACCTGGGAGTTCGAGGCGGTCGAAGACTCGTTCGGCGACGCCAACCTGGCTCTAGCCGCGTATCTCGACGCCGTAGACGCGGAGGCCGCGAGCGGCAGCATCTTCCAGCGCATCGGTCTTCTCGGCAAGGACACGTCCGCTGACCTGCAGGTCGCCGCGGATCACTTCGCCTGGGCTCGGTTCGACGAGTCGATCGCGCACAGCCGTGCTACTCAAAACCTTATCGAACGCGCCCACTCTGACGGAGTCACCTACGCAATCGTGGTCTCGATCGTTGTCTCGGCGATGGTCCTTTTCGCCGCCGGTGTGTTCGTGATCTCAAGGCGCATGGAACCTGCGCCCGCCGGATCCAGCCGCTAGTCGCCGATCCCGAGTTCGCCGCCGGGCCGGTCTGCGGCGCGCTGATCCAGCGTCTCGATGCCGCGTTGAACGGTGGTCAGGAATCGATCCAACTCTTCTTCTAGCTGGTGCAACGTCTGCAGCGAGTAGACGTCCGCCTCGTGCATCTGTTCGCGGCTTGTCCGTTCGGCTTCGTCCAGCCGCTCGCGGGACTGACTCTCCGCGCCGCGCATCAGATCCTCAGCCCTGGCCTCGGCCTCCTCGACGATGGACTGTGAGCGCTCCTCCGCTTCCCTGACCAGCGCCTCGTCCTTCATACGCTCTTCGATCTGCGTTCTGGCTTCGGAGAGCAGCATCTCGGCGTCCTCATGTGCTGACCGCAGAACTTCCTCCTGTCGCTCCAGAAGATCGCGTGAGTCGTACACCTCTTTGGGTACCGCCACCCTCATCCGGTCGATCAAGTCGAGCAACCTCTGGCGGGAGATCACTACCCCGCCGCCGACGGGCAGCTTTCTGGCATCCCCAACAACTTCTTCCAGCCGATCGATCAGATGCAGAATGTCCACGCCGGTCCCGTACCAGTCCTACTTCTTGCGGTTCTTGTCTACCAGGGCGGAGAGCACGTGAGAAGGTACCAGCTCTCCCACGTCGTATCCGAGTCCAGAGACCTCGCGTATGCGATGTCCGCTGACGTAGAGGTGCTCCAGGCTGGCCATCAGATATACGGACTCAATCTCCGGCGCCATCTTCTTGTTCATCAGCGCCATATCCAGCTCCGCCTCGAAGTCAGTCACGGCTCGAATCCCGCGGACCAGTACGCGCGCTTGCTCTGAACGCGCGAAGTCTACCACGAGGCCGACGAACGACTTCACTTCAACGTTCTTCAGATGCCCAACAGCCTCGCGAAACATCGAGGCCCTCTCATCCGTGGAGAAGAGCGACTTGCTCGCGTCCAGGTCGTACACGGCAACCACGACGCGCTCGAACAGGCTTGCCGCGCGCTGGGCGATGTCAACGTGACCGCTCGTCACCGGGTCGAACCTTCCCGGATACACTGCTATCTGCAAGACCAACCTCCTAGCGGTAGATCGACACGGCGCTATCACCGTGTCGCCGCGATTTTACCAGCGAGAAGCTCCCTAGCGCTGCCCTGGGCTCCTCCCGTGCGCTGTGCTCTAGCGCAATCACGGTTTCGCCGGTTTCTACGAGATGGGATTCTGCGAGAGACACCATCACGGCTGGAGTGGCGTCATCCGCGTACGGCGGATCGGCCAGCACCAACGTGTACGGGCCACCGAGCTTCCCGAGCGCCTTCTCCACTGGCATGCAGAGCACGTCTGCCTCCGATTCGAAGCCCGTCAGGCCAAGGTTCTCGGCAATCAAACGACACGCGGCGCTTTGCCGTTCGACGAAATCACAAGTACCGCCACCGCGGCTCAAAGCTTCGATCCCGAGCGCTCCGCTTCCCGCGTACAGGTCCAGAACCCGGGAAAAGTCGGCGCCCATCGCGTCTAAAGTGGAAAATAGCGATTCACGCAGAAGGTCGGAGCTGGGACGGGTTACCGACGCCTTTCCCCTTCGCGAGCGTTCTGGCGGCCCCTTGAGCCGGCGTCCCTTCACACTCCCAGCGATGACCCTCATGGCGTTGGCGTGGGGGTTGACGGTTCGATCGTCGTCACCATGGCGCCATCCTGGTCAGCGTCGATGTCTCCGCTTGCGGACTGCACCGAACCGGTGATCGTGTTCTGAACGACTTCGCCGCCAAGTTCCGGCGCCGTGACGGTGTAGGTGCACTGTATCTCGTCGCTGCCCCCGTCGATCAGCCCCGGGCCATCGCCGTCGTCCGCTCCCAGAGTCAGCCCCAGGACATCCTCACCGGTCGTGACATCCCTGCACACCACGTCGGCATACGTGTTGTCTGAGTACGAGGTGATCGTGACCTCGACGTCGCTATCGTTGTCGAACGTCACCAGATACGTCACGAAAGAACCCGGTGAGGTCAGTTCATCGTTCGAGAACTTCGGATCCCCGGATCCGTCCTCATCATCCCCGTCCGCCAGCAAGCCTACTTCGACGAATACGCCGGTTGCTGGCAACGGCGTCGGCGTCGGCGTCTCCTCGCCGGGTGTTGGCTCCAGCGTCTCGTCCGGCGCGAACGTCACTATGGGCGTCGACGTGGTATCGGGAGCATCCAGCTCGCCGACGGTGACGATGATCTCACGCCCGAATCGCCGAACGCCATCGCTGACGACGAGTACGATCTCGAACAGCCCCGCCTCTGAGGAAGTCCAGATTGCGGTCGTGCCGGCGCCGGCGCCGAGATCGCCGCCAGAGGGGGCCTGCCACAGGGGTAACAGCGTATTATCGTTGGGACGCGCTAGCGTCACGGTCGCCGACTCGACAAGGCCGTTCACGACCGGCCAAACATCGGGTACGTCCGACTCCGCCGAAGCGTCCGATACCGAAACTCCCGCCAATGCGTAGGCCTGTACGAGTTCAAGCTTGAAGCCAAAGCTGAAAGCGTTCTCTATGTAGATCCGCCTGCTTTCCGTGCCACCCGGAGCGAAACTCACTGCCGCAGCATCATCCAGCCAACTCAACGTCGAGGCGCCTTCCCCCTGATCCAGGTTCGTGGCTACGAGCTTCACCGTCGATCCGGGCTCGATCTCGTTCGGGTTCTCGGGCTCGCGAATGGCGGCCTCGCCGGCCACCACCATCGCCTGCAGGTAGCCGAGAGGACGCACGACATCACCGACGGCCTCAACGCTGAACGGACTGAGAACGAGAAGCACCTTCGCGGGATCTACGTCCTCCACGAGACGGCTCATCGCCTCCGGCATCTCCTCCCAGTAGGTGACCGGATTGGCGATTGGCAGTATTCGAATAAAGTCGGCTGCCTGCCCCAGTTCTCCCCACTCATACGCCTGTCCCTGCCCGGTGGGGGGCGGCAACGTCAAGCTCAACTTTGCGCCTTCCACGTGAAGAGCATCGGCCAGACTCTGCACGAATTCGGTGAATTGCGCCCCGAGGTTGGTATCGACCGATGCGTACTCCAGATCGATTCCGGCGTAGTCGCCCTCAACTACCAACGACACGATCGCATCCGCATGCGCTGAACGAAGCTCTTCGCTCGCAAGGATCGAATCGACCACCTCGGCCGTATCGGTCCCGCTGCCGATTATCGTCGGCATGATCTCAATCGTCGCTGGTAGTTCGAGGGACGTCGCGCTCCCCAGCACGGAGCCGTCGCCGGCTGGCGAGAAGTCTCTGGGGCTCAGGATGTTGAGCTGTGCATCGGGATGAACCGTGGAACCGGACGGGATCGATCCCGCAGCGATGTATGCCTGCGAGACAACTCTTAACACCGCCAGGTTATCGGGAACCGCTGGAAAGTCGCCCTCAGCCGTGGGCACGCCACCCTCAGTCACCAAAGAAGCATCTACTTGACGCTGCCAGCGGCCGTTCAGGAACGTATAGAACCCCAGGGTTGACCCATCATCGATAGTCTCGCTCAGAGGCAACCCGATAAGCGCGGGAGAGTTTTCGTTCTCCAGTTCGAACTCGATGTATTGACTAACGGCCTGTAACCCTGGTGGAAGCGCGGGTATTTGTGCCAGCCGTCCGATTATTCCGGGTGCGATCTCGATAGTGCCGTCGCCGTTGTCGTTGTCTCCGCCACCCAAGATCGACGACGCCACGAAGACGAGGATAATGACGATGGCCAAGAACGCAATAGTGCCACCGATTATGATCGGCGCTGGGTCTCGTTCCGGCCTCCGGCGCAGAAGGCGATCGAACGGCCTTTCTGGCCTTGGGGTTTCGCGGCGCGAGGGCCGGTCTGGCGGGTCCCGGGGCGGGTCTTGTCGCATATGGTCGGCCTATTATCTCCTAGGGTGTGGAAAAAGGGCGGCTCACGTACGCAAACCAGCGGTAGTGTAACATAGCCCTCGCTTCTGAAAAAACCAGTTTAACTCTGCTTTACATCCTACACAAAGACCAATATAATCTCGCTAAGAGCATTGCCTCACCTGTGACTGGGGGCCTCAATGACCCCGGTCTATTTTTTTCCGTCCCAACAAGGAGTAGACGGTGCAATGGCAACCAAATCGGTTCCGCTAACCAAAGATGGCCTCGAACGGCTGCAGGGCGAGTTGAAGACCCTTCAGACCGTACGCCGTGCTGAGATCGCGCAGCGCATTCACGACTCGAAAGAACTGGTTGGCGCCCAGAACGCGCCGGAATACGAAGACGCCCGCAACGAGCAGGCTTTCGTCGAGGGGCGCATTCTAACCCTCGAAAACATCATCCAAAATGCGGAGATCATCGAGGAGGCGCACGACCATCTGCACGTGCGGCTCGGCTCTACGGTGACCGTACTCAACCATGAGGGCGCCAAAGAGCACTACACCATCGTCGGCTCTGCGGAGGCGGACCCCAAGGAAGGCCGCATCAGCAACGAGTCCCCGGTAGGGCTAGCCCTGCTCAACAAGAACGTTGGTGACGAGGTGCAGGTAAAGGCCCCAGCCGGCACACGCCGCTGGACTATCGTGAGCGTCGACTAGTAGCCGAAAGAACACAGGCGATACAATCAGGCGGGGCTTCAACGCTCCGCCTGATCACTTATGGGGAGCAAATGAGCGAAGAAGAGATCATCGCACTCCGGACGGAGAAGCTGGCTCGCCTCCGGAAGCAGGGCATCGATCCCTATCCAGCCCGAGTCACCCGCACACACACCGCGCAGGAAGCGCTCGACCTGCTCGGGGACGGCGACGAAAACAGCGAGACGGTCTCCGTCGTGGGCCGGGTTACGTCGAAACGGAAGATGGGCAAGGCCAGCTTCCTGGACTTGCGCGATGGCTCCGCCAAGATCCAGGTCTACGCTAAAAGTGAGAACGTTGGCGCCGAAGCCTACGAGCTGCTCCGTGACGTCGACCTCGGAGACTTCCTAAGTGTGACCGGCTCTCTCTTCCGCACCCGGACCAAGGAGCCCACCATCGCCGCTGCGTCGTTCGAACTGGTCGCCAAAGCCCTCCGTGCGCCACCGGAGAAGTGGCACGGCCTGAAGGACGTCGAAATCCGCTACCGCCAGCGCTACCTCGATCTCATGTCCAGCCCGGAGGTGCGCGATACGTTCATCACCCGCTCGCGGGTCATCGCCGGAATTCGCCGCTACCTCGACTCACGAGGCTACCTGGAGGTCGAGACGCCGATTCTGCAAGGCACCGCCGGCGGCGCCGCCGCGAGGCCTTTCGTGACCCACCACAATGCGCTCGACCGCCAATTTTACCTCCGGATCGCGATCGAGCTGTACCTCAAAAGGCTCGTAGTCGGCGGCTTCGACCGCGTTTACGAGATCGGCCGCATCTTCCGCAACGAAGGGGTATCCACCAAGTGGAACCCCGAATTCACGATGCTCGAGTCGTACCAAGCCTACGCTGACTACAACGACGTGATGGACCTGGTCGAGCAGATGATTTCGACCGTCGCAAACGAGGTGCTCAGCACGACCAAGGTTCCCTACGGCGACGAAGTGATAGATTTCGCTCCACCGTGGCCGCGCATCCCCCTTCGCGACGCTATCCTCGACAAGTCCGGCGTCGATTTCGAGGCCTGCCCAGACCTGGAGTCGATCCGAACTGCCGCGGCCGGCGCGGGCGTTCAGATCGAGGATTCGTGGGGGCGAGGCAAAATCATCGACGAACTGCTCTCAGTCCATGTGGA
>JACZRQ010000065.1 GCA_022574655.1 Chloroflexota bacterium | reverse complement strand
AAGGGCCGCGGCGCCATCTTCCGCAAAGGCGAAGTCGTCCGCACCGTCAAGGAGGAAGACTTCTTCACCGCCCTCCTCGAAGAAGGCCGAAAAGTAATCGCCGAAAAGTTCGGCGACGACCTCCCACCGGACGAATCTGACTCCGGCGACGAGATCATCGGCCTCACCCCCACCGAAGCCTCCACCCAACTCCCAGGCCGCGCCGCCCGCCGCGGCTAGGCGCTCCGACTCGATCTCGGGGGTCTTAGGGGGCGCAGCCCCCTAACTCTCATAGGGTGGGCGGGTGGGCACATATGTCATCCTGAGCGAAGCGAAGGATCTCGCAGCCGGGGCGGGGCGGAGTGGTGCATAGCACGGGATCCGCCACCGATCGCGTCCCGATGAACCCGAACACCGGCTGCAACCGAACTCCCTCGCCGGCTTGCGTCGCCAGCGACGACGCCTAATCCACCACCCGCGCCAGAAACTCCCGCACCTTAGCCTCGTAACCCTCATGGTCCGCGTTCCACGACCGCACGTGGTCAACATCCGTAGCGCGCACGTAGGTCACGATATCGGGTCGTGCCTCGGCGAACGCATCGCTCGTCTCAACGAACACGGTCCCATCGCGGTCTCCGTGGAACAGCAGGATCGGCACCTTCAACTCGTCCGCCCGGCTCAGGTAATTCAGCGCCGCCCAGTCCATATTCGACCGCCAGCCGAAGACGACCTTACCCAACGTCGCCACTAACCCGGGAATCCCGCGAACCTTCGACTCCTTGACGACGATCGCTTCCAGGTTCAGCGCCGGCGAATCCATGATCACGCCCGGCACCAGCTCACCCGGCGCCGACTGGAGCATGTAGTTCGTCACTATCGCCCCACCCATGCTGTACCCGATCAGCACTATCCGTTTCGCCCCTCTTTCGACAACGTAGTCTACGGCCGCCTTCAGCTCCTTCCACTCGGTCGCCCCGTAGCGGTAGTAGCCGTCGTCGTTTTCCGGCAAACCCTCATCGTTTCGATACGTGATTACCAACGATGGCAGCCCCGCATCGACGACCGTCGGCAGCATGCGCAGCGCCTCCCGCCGGTTCGCGCCCTTCCCGTGCACGAAGATCGCCCACGTGTCGCTCGATCCCGGCACGAACCACGCCGGAAACTCGCCCAGCTCCGACGCGAACGTCACCTCTTCGAACGCAATCCCGTGCGCCACCTGCGGATCGTCTGGTAGCGCAAAACTGTCCAGCCGCACCGCATCTCCTACGGCGAGCGTCCCCTTCAGCGGGAAGAATTCGCGCTCCACGTGCCCGTCGCTTATCCCCTTTATCTCACCCACCTGCCCGTAACCGCCCGACCACTCCACACCGAAGATACCGTGACTCTTCCAGTCCCGGCTCTCCTCGTCGGTCGCTAGCTCCAGCCTCACCGTGCCGTCGGCCAACCCCACCACCCTCAGATCGAGCGGGTCGTCGTCGCGGTCCAGGTCCAGCACCCCTCTTTTCACGAGCCCGGTGTAACGCCAGACGCCGGCAACCGCCGCGCCCAAGAACGCCACAACACTACCGATCACGACAAACACCCGGATCACGCTGGCGCACCCTTCCTCAAACGATCATCTCGAACTCTACTCATGATTTGTACCCGCCGTTATCGTACAACGACCCTTCATCGGAACGCCTTCCCCGGTATCACTTGGCGCGCACTCCTAACCGCGCCGCTCGTCCCCTATAGCTGCACTGCCCATCCCTAATAAACTCTAACCTCTCCCTCATCACTCTTTAATCTTCGTCTCATATTCTGACTTAAGACAGGAAAGAGGAAGGTGAATCAAATGTCGATACTCTCGGTACTCAAAAGACGCGGAAAGACTCAGGGCGAAGTCGAAGACGTCACCCCGTCACCCACGACCTCCCCCGCACCATCGCTTCCCCCGCTTATCCTCCTCAGCAGCGACGCCGCTGGACCTTCGGTCCGCCGGCTCCACGCCTTCCCTGATGCCGAGACCGCCGCCGATCACATCGACTTCTGGTTCCCGGCCTCGCAGCGCCACGACATCATAGCCTTCTGGGCACTCCCGAACGCCCCGGCCGCCCATCAAAGCACATCCGACAGCAAAGGTGGGGCGGACTCCCACCGTGCGAGTGTCGAGTCCGCCCCACCCACTGAACCCCCCCACCAAATCATCGTCGTCGTCCAACACCCGGACTACGAGGATTCCGTATACCCCTTCTCATTCCCGGACCTCCAGGCCGCCAACCGCTTCGTCCTGCAGGAAATGAAACGCGGGCTGGACCTCAGATCCGTCCACATCTACTGGGCCACATTCGTCGAAATCGGCACCGAGCCTAACGGCGCGGTCACCATCACGCCATCACAGCCACCCGTCGCTGGTCCGATCGAATCGGAGGACGCCGACACGGCGCCGGAACCAGACATCGCACCCACGCCGGTACCAGAACCGCAGCCCTTGCCGACACTCACGCCCGAAATCGCTCCGCAGCCGCAACCAACGCCTACGCACGATCCGATCGCGGCCTACCAACCCCCCAACGAACCGACAACACTCAACGAAATCATTCGCGACCTCGCCCGAGTCCTCAACGTCGGCCGCCCCGACGAACCGGCCGGCGCCTTCCAGGGCTTCGGCTCACCCCCAGACCGCTTCTAACCCTCCGATCTCCTTGACTCCCTCCGCACCCGAGGCGATACTTCTCGTACCAATCACCCCCCGCGGAGGAGCCATGCCTGACCGGCCCGAACACAAGGCGCTGACAGTCGTACACAGCCCCGCCGTCTGGATTCTTGCGCTCGCCGCATTCGTCCTCCTCTTCACCCTCTCCGCCTGCGGCGGCGGAGACGATGAAGCACTCCCCAGCGTCGCCGACGTCGCGCCGGAACTCGCCGACCTCGGCGATCTCGCCACGCTTCACTCGCAGCCCGTCTCCGAAACGTTCGGTCCCGACGGCGGCGAGCTAACTCTCGCCGACGGCGCTCGCGTCGAAGTACCGGAAGGCGCCTTCCCCGAGCCGGTCGAACTCACAGTCGCCATCGTCGATGTCGAAGTCGAAGATCCGGCAGGGAGCTTGCGTGTGTATCACCTGTCGACCACAGAAGACATCGGCCCTCTAGAGCCACCAGTGGTGCTGGAGGTTCAGAGACCCGCTGACGACGTGTCAGTGGCTCAACTCCTGGATGGCGAGTGGCAGGTCGTCGAGGTTCTCCCCGGCCCGACGACGAAGGTGGAGATCGCCCACTTCACAACGGTGGATGTGGCAATCTGGACGTGTCTTTTCGTCTCCGGCGGCATGAACGTGGCAGACCCGACAGACCCGGACGACCCTAGGCTCTTCACCCTGACGATTTGCGTGCAGCTGACCATGGGGGCGCTCGGCATTGGACAGTCGTCCCCCACACCTGTGATATCCGGCACCGATCAGGCGTTCATCAACAACCTCGTCGATGAGATCGCAAACGACCTTGAGCGCGCTGGTGCCAGCAACGACAATATCGCCACTGCGAAGGCCGATATCCGCGGCTGCCTGACCGATGCCCTCGAGGGAGGCGCCAGCCGGAAGTCCGCCCTCGACGCCTGCGAGCCGCTGGCCGCCCCGTACTTCCCGACGGCCACTCCAGAACCAGCGCCCGAACCTCAGACGCCGCCACCGACGCTCGCGCCCGAAACCGAGCCACCACCACCGACAGCGGACACGAGGTCACTCTCGGTCCTGCAGTCATCCGCCACCTTCGACCAGTGCGACCCGGTGTTTCCAAGCTCCTGCTTCTACGACCTCGAGATTACGCTGTCGTACGTTGCAGCGACTCCCACTTCAGAGGTCTCATGCGGTGGCCCGGTTTATGGGACCAGAGTCGACACGCAGGTTGGGACGCAGTCCGGCACAGTCACTCTGATGGTCAGGCTGCAAAGATCGATTGGCGACTTCCTGACAACGCCTAACCCGGTCCCCGTCATCTGCAGACTCGAAAGCAACGGCTCCATATCGGTTGTCGCAAACGTTCTCTTGCCGCCTCCTTCCTGAACGAGCCGTCTACAGGCTAGCGAGAGCGCTGTGCCGTCAACCCCCGTCTGACCCCATAACTCCCTCCCCTTGACTCCTCCCTCACCCGAGGCGATACTTCTCGTACCAATCGCCCTCGCGGAGGAGCAATGCCTGACCGGCCTGAACACGACCCGCTGAAACTCATCCACGGCCCCACAATCTGGACGCTTTCGTTCGTTCGGATTCTACTTCCAGTTCTCGTCGTCGCTCTCGCTCTACTAAGCACTCCACAGTTCGACGACACCGCCACCACTTCCGCGTCGTCGGCCGTGCCCGCCGGGCAAGGCGCCGCGATCGTGGGCGACGTCGACTGCGATCAAGACGTCGATGCCGTCGACGCCCTTCAGGGCCTCCGCAGCCTGAGCGGCCTGCCCTCGACTGCCGCCTGTCTTGAGGAGGCCGGAGATACCGACTGCGACGGTGACCGCGACGCCGTCGACTCGCTGCGAATCCTGCGGCACACGGCGGCTCTCGCGAACTCGACGCCGCCCGGTTGCCCCGCTATCGGTACCCCCGCTGTTCTGCCCCTCCTGCTAAACGAAGTGATGTTTCTGCCGGGCGCGGGCGACGATCCCTTCGTCGAACTGAAATCGACGGGCGGAGGGGCGGACCCGTCCGGTCTGCTGCTGGTGAACGAACGCGATGATCAGTTCGTAGTCCCGAACGTTGGAGCCCTCGATAGCGACGACGTGCTGCTGGTGGAGGTCGGCTCGGACTTCCTCGATGATGAGTCAGGGTTCGTGGAACTGCGGGACGGGAGCGAGTTGCTGGACCGCGTGGCCTGGGGCATAGACGAGCCTAACGCGGTCCGCCTCAGCACCGGCGGTGTCTGGGATGATCCCGAGCCCGGTCTAACGATCGGCCGTGCACCGGACTCGGCAGATGTCGGTCCCTTCGGCTGGCACCCGTTCGCTCCCGCTGACGCGACGCCCGGCCTGCCCAACCTCCAACCCGCAGTCGATGCCTTGCTGCCGTTCGACGGCGCCATCTTTCCGCCAGGCGACGTAGAGTTGAGCTGGTATCCCGTCGCCGGCGCTCAGACATACTCGGTGCAGGTCGCACTCAACGACGCCTTCTCGCCGACGCTGATAGACGAGACCGTCGCCACACCGGGGCTGGACGTCGCACTAGAGAGCGGCGACTACTTCTGGCGCGTGGGCGCCAACGGTCCCAGCGGCGCCGCTTCCTTTTCTTCACCACAGCAGTTCAGCCTCAATCCGGCGTTTGTGGCCGCCGCGCCTGCCGGCGCCCCGGTTACCGTGGCCGTTGACCACCTGAAGCAGAAGAAAGACACCGCTATGCTGCTCCTCGAGAGCAACAAGAAGACCGGCACCCACGCCTGGGACAGGTCGCACCCGGACCTGGACGTCAACGATCCAGCGGACAACATGAACTGCGTGCTGGCCTCCCTGGCAATGATGAACCACTCCGCCGGCGGCGACATCAGCCAGGACCGCATCGGCTACGAGATTCTCAACAACCTGATTCCCGGCCCCGAGTACGACCTCAACTGGGGCCGTGGCTTCAACGTCGCCGAGATTGAGCAGGCCTTCGCCTTCGCCCTCGGCGTCGCCCCTACAACCTTCCCTGCCTCTTCGAAGACTACGGACGAACAATGGGCGTTCATCACCGCTGCCCTCGACGCTGGCGATCCCCTCCTCTCGGTAACCTCCACACACGCCACCGTCATCACCGGCTACCAGTCGTTCGGCGGCAAGAAACTCATTCGGATTCACGACCCCTGGCTTCGAGTCTTGTGGGCTGACCTCGCGAGTCAGGGCTTCACCCACTTCTGGCGCGCCTCAGCCGCGACGAACCCGCCCGACGACGAACCCGGGATCGCCGCCGATTCAGACAACGACGGCATCGTCGACTTCGACGAGACACAGCGCTTCCACACCAACCCCCAGGACGAAGACTCCGACGGGGACGACGTCGAGGACAAGGAGGAGGTCCGCGAGAGCGTCTTCCATCCTTCCGGCTACAACGTCGGCAAGTTTCTTGGCGAGGTTCGCGACTGGGATGGTGACGGCCTGCCCAACGAGCGGGACTGCGACAGCGACAACGATGGACTGGACGACGGCGATGACCCGGACGATTGGACGATTCCACCCTCGTCACCTGATCCGCCGACATGCGGCCCACCTGCCAGCATCACAATCGTTGGCCACACTATGGAACGCCGCGACGACCACACATGCAAGAAGACTCAGGAGCTTTGCACGTACATCGTAACCGTGTCGCTGCAATACACGACGTCGGTGCCCTCCGCTATTTCCTGCTATCAAGTAGTGGACGGTGGCTCCAATAATTGGGGCGGCGATACAAACGTTCCATCCGGCCCCGGGGCCTTGACCTTAACCAATGATTTGCACAGCTCCCCGCCCGATGGACCCATCGACGTACCGCTCACCTGCGACCTCTTCGACATCTCGGACGGCCTCCTCTTCGCCCCCGTCATCGCCACGGCCAGCGTGCCACTGAACGTTTCGGTGCCGCCCTTGCCGGACTAGCATCACCGCTCGTCCCAAGCACGCTTTGTACTTGACCCACGACCCCGACCCGTCCCTCGTTTCTCCCGTCTCGTGCCGCATGTCTCGCCTCCCCTCCCCCTGACCCCCCGACCCCCTTGACCCCCCGACCCAACACCCCTGACCCTATCCCCATGATCCTCGAAGCTCGTATCGGCTTCATCATCGTTTTCCTGCTCGTCTGGTCCATCATCGGCCTCATCCCATGGACCGTCGCTGCAATCGCCTCCCGTGGCCGCGGCTCGCTTCTTCTCCTCCCCATCGTCATACTTACCGCCATCGTCGCCGGCACCGTCGTACCCATCACCGGCGCAAAAGGCCTCACCGGCTTCTGGATCAGCCTCATTACCGCCCTCATCGGCGCCATCATCGCCGCCACCGCCGGCGCGGCCCTCGTCCGCCGCCTCCACGCCTCCCAACCAATCTCGTCGAAGCCTGCCGTTCGGCCCGAACACCGCGCCGATCCTCCCCCGAACGACGAACTCTCGCCGAAGCCCTGACCCACGGCCCCCTGATCCACCGCCCGCAAAACCCTCGGCCCTTGACCCTCGACCCGCGACCTGTCGCGAGCCATCGTGTCCCGTGTCTCGCGTCCCCCCTCGACCCGCGACCCTCCCCCCCTTACACTCAAACCATGCCCGCCGAACAACCTTCTTCCCCCATCTACGCCCTTTCCACCATGTGGTCACAGGGCCGTTTTCGTTCGAAGAAGGACCCGTCTGGGCCGGCTGACGGCCAAGACGGCGACGACATGCAGGCCTTCGCCGCCAAGACGGCCAGCCTCGGCTTCCCACAGATCGAAATCAACTACGTCATCCCGCCCGACGGCGTCGAAACGCTCCTCGAGACCAACCACGTCTCCGTCTCCTCCGTTCACTCGCCCTGCCCCCGCATCACCGTCAAAGATGGACGCAAGTCCGACGCCCTAAACCTCGCCGCAACCGACGAAGAAGAGCGCACCCTCGCCGTCGAGCGCGCCCGCGCCAGCATCGACATCGCCAATCGTGCCGGCGCCTCCCTCCTCGTCGTCCACCTCGGCGGCATCGACCGCGCCATCTTCGACGAAGAACGCCAGCTCCGCCGCCTCTACGACTCAGGCACCCACGACGGCGAAGAAGTCGAAGCCCTCCGCCGCAGTGCGGTCGACCGCCGCAGAAGCGAGGGGGGAAAATTCTTCCCGCAAGCCAAGAAGTCGCTCGCCGAGATCGCCGAGCACGGAGCCGCCAACGGCGTCGCCATCGGCCTCGAGAACCGCTTTCACTACCACGAGTTCCCGGACGTCGACGAGCAGCACGAACTACTCGCCGATTACCCGCCAGACGTCGTCGGCTTCTGGATCGACATCGGCCACGTCGAAGTCCTCGACCGTCTCGGCCTTGTCCCCCGTCACCGCTGGCTCAACGAACTCGCCGATCGCTGCATCGGCTCCCATGTCCACGACGTCGACGGCCTCGCCGACCACCGCGCCCCCGGCCACGGCACCGCCGACTGGGACCACTACCGCGACAAGCTGCCGCCGCACATCCCCCGCATCTTCGAAATCAACCAGAAAATCCCCGAAAACGAAGTCGCGGGCTCGATCCCCTTCCTCCGCCAGCGCGGCATCCTCCCACCCGCGTGATCCTCGGCCTCCGGGCGGTGATCACCCTCTCAACTCCAGTGCTGCTTGCACTGCTTGCTGCGGCGTGTTCGGGCGGCGACGACAACTCGCCGCGTCCCACTAATGCGCCCGGGAACCTCTTCGACAACCCAGGCCTGGAGAACGGCGAGGAGCCGTGGTTCACACTCAAGCCAGATAGCGGCTTCACGGTGACCGACGAGTTCGCGCACTCCGGCACTTATTCCGCCTACCAGAACATGGACGACCCCGCCGAAGCGAGCGGCCTGGGCAAGGTCTACTACCTCGTCCAGGAGATCACACCACCAGAGTTCCCGGAGATCGTCGAGGGCTTCTACCGGGTGGAGAATTGGCGCCGCGGAACACCCCTCCAATACCTGCAGTTCGTGATCATCGCCCTCGAACCGCAGAACTTCGACCTCTCCGAAGTGTCCAACTTCCAGCTCCGCTACATCATCGCCGGCGTAAATGCCCCACCCTTTGATATCGGCAACGCCCACTTCGTCTTCCTCAGCCGCGAGGACCCCGTGATCGGCGAATGGACGCACTTCTCGGCGAACGTCCGCGAAGACTTCCAAGAACTGTGGGGATTGGTACCAGAGGACTTCACCCTTTTGCGCCTGTTCTTCGAGGTACGATGGGATGGAAAGAGCGCCGGCTCCGGCGCTCCTCGCGCCGACGTCTACTGGGACGACCTCTACATCGGCGATAAGAGCGGCGTCAACCAGTAAACCCGGCTACTGCCGCTTGACACTTTACCCACCCCCTGTTACCATCCCGACACCGTTATGGAGTACCTACAGATGTCCCGGCACAGTTCTTACGGATCGCACGTAGTGAACCCGTTCGGCACGGGTTGCCTCCTTGCGTCCATTAAGGACGGCCGGGCTCAGAGGTTCTGACACTCCAGACACCAAACGAAAGCAGAGAACCAATCGAGGGCCCGTCGCAGAAGCAACGGGCCTTTTTGATTCTCTGCGAAAGCCTACCAAGGCTGAGAGGAGGGGAAGCGATGATCGAAGGGAAGATGGTCAGATTACGGGCGCTCGAACAGAGCGACCTCGAACGAGCCTACGAATGGGCGAACGACCGTGAGGTCACCCGCCTCCTCATGATTCGCTACCCGATGTCCCGCGGCGACGAGGAGAAATGGCTCTCCGAATCCAGCGGTCAGAACGGCTTCGAGCACGGCGTCCGCCTCGCCATCGAGACCAAGGACGGCGCCCACATCGGTGTTACTGGCCTTCACAGGGTCAGCCCAGAGGACCGCTGCGCCGAACTCGGCATCATGATCGGCGACAAGTCCTTCTGGTCCAACGGCTACGGCACCGACACCATCGTCACGCTGCTGCGATTCGCCTTCTACCAGATGAACCTCCACCGCGTAGGCCTCGGCGTCTTCCCGTTCAACGAGCGGGGTATGGCCTGCTACCTCAAGTGCGGCTTCATCGAAGAGGGCCGAAACCGCGAGAACATCTACAAAGACGGCCGCTACTGGGACGTCATCCGCATGGGCATCCTCCGCGACGAATTCGACAAGCTCCACGGCGAAGCGGAGGCCGAAACCGCGACCGCCACCGGCTAGATAATCACCGCGGGCGGGTGGGAACCCCCCTTCCTCCACCCGCCCGCACGTTCGAGCCTACGAGTAGGGGCGTCCTTCTGAGAGGGACGCCCCTACCTTCCCCGAGCCCTCCGCACTCGATCCTGCCGGGAACGTCGTCCACGAACTCTACGACCGTATCCGCCTGTCCACTATCCACCGTCCACTATCCTTGACTCCAATCCACCGATCTGCCACGGTAAATCCGCCGTTTCGATACAGAAGGAGCACTCGGATGAACGACATCGCCACCCTCGACGCCATTGCGCTCGCAGAACTCGTCCGCACGAAGCAGGTCAAGCCAATCGAGCTTCTCGACGCCGCTATCGAGCGCGCCGACAAGGTCAACCCTCAGATCAACGCCATCGTCACTCCAATGTACGATCTCGCCCGCAAGGCGGCGGAGTCTCCCATCAACGAGTCCGCTCCATTCTGCGGCGTACCGTTCCTCCTCAAGGATCTCGGCCCTCAGTTCGCCGGCGTGCGGCAAACTATGGGATCAGCCTTCCTCAAGGACTTCGTCCCTCCGCTCGACAGCACCCTGACCGTGCGCCAGCGGGAGGCCGGCCTCATCACCTTCGCCAAGACCAACACCCCTGAGTTCGGACTGATGCCGACCACCGAATCAACGCTCCTCGGTCCGGCTCGCAACCCCTGGAACACGGATCACAGCACCGGTGGATCGAGCGGCGGATCGGGCGCAGCCGTTGCCGCAGGCATCGTGCCAATGGCCCACGCCAACGATGGCGGTGGCTCCATCCGTATACCCGCATCCTGCTGTGGACTCTTTGGCCTCAAGCCCACGCGGGCTCGTGTTCCCCTCGGACCCATCCTCGGCGATATCATGGGCGGTCTCGTCACGGACCACGCCGTCAGCCGCTCCGTTCGAGACAGCGCCGCTCTTCTCGACGCCACCGCCGGTCCGGAAGCGGGCGACCCATATTGGGCGCCGCCCCAGGAGCGACCTTACATCAGCGAAGTCGGCGCTGACCCGGGCCACCTCCGAATCGCCTTCACCACCGGCAAGCCCGCTCCTCATCCACTGCACGAGGAGAGCATCGCCGCCGTCAAGGACGCCGCAGCACTCTGCGAGGAACTCGGTCACGAAGTCTCCGAGGCTGCTCCTCCCATAGACCCGGACCAGCTCGCCGAGGCGTTCACCGCTATCTGGACTAGTGGTAACGTTTTCACGATCGACGCCCTCGCACCGTTCGCTGGACGCCAGCCTTCAGCCGATCAGTTCGAAACCCTTACCTGGCTGCTATATGAGGAAGGTCTCGAAGTGTCCGCCGCTCACTACCAGAGCGCGATCGCGACGTTCCAACTAATGTCGCGCGCCGTCGCTCGATTCCACGAGACCTACGATCTCTGGCTCACCCCCACGCTCGGCGCCCCGCCGCCAGCCATCGGCTACTTCGACCCGGCTCCCGACAACCCCAGGCAGGGATTCGACCGCTCGGAGGAGTACGTACCTTTCACGCCGATTCAGAACGCCACCGGCCAGCCCGCCATGTCCATCCCGCTTTACTGGAACGACAACGGCCTGCCCATCGGCGCACACTTCGTCGGCCGCTTCGGCGAAGAGGCCACCCTCTTCCGCCTCGCCGCCCAACTAGAAGAAGCACGCCCCTGGGCCAACAAGCGACCACCCGTCTCCGCCGTATAGTCAGCCTTCACACCGGTCGCCGCGGAGGATTGCCCATCCACCCGCCCTCCGGGTGGGCACCACTATTCCGACGTCCTTCGCCAAGAAGGACGAGGAACCCCGGAGCGGGGCGGAGCGACGGTCGCTCGCGAGCCTTCCGCCTAGCGTGGAATCCGTAGCGGCGGGGCGGAGTCGCATGACAAGGCTTACGTTATCGGCCGCGTTCCGCTGCTCTGAACCGCGCTACACCCCGCAGCCAGCCGCCAAACTCGATATCGCCGTAATCCGCCGGCCCATCGTCTGCCAGTCCACGAACCCGTTCGTGCAGTAGCCGACCGATATGCCCGTCTCCGGATCGCCCCACGCGATCTGCCCGCCGGCGCCCCCGTGACCGAACGCCCGCGGCGACGCCACACGACCGAATCCACGCATGAACGCCTGCCCGTCGTCGCCCGCAACGATGATGCTCAGTCCACGGTTCGCCTTGTTGCCCCATATCGGGTCCCTGTGATGGTCCTTCGTCCGAACTCTAGTCGCGAACTGGATCGCCTCCGGCTTCAGCACTCGCGTTCCATCCCGCGCCTCACCACCGTTCAACAACACTTGATAAAACAGCGCCATCTGCCCGGCGTTCGAGAACGCGCCTCCACCCGGCACCCCAACCCTGCGCACCGCCTGATCGTTGAACGTCAGCACCGCCTCGGGCGTCACCTCACCCCATCCCCCCGGCGGCTCCACCGGCTCCTCCATGAACACGATCTCCGCAGCCCGGTGCGCCTGATCGTCGGCCAGACCTAGATGGATGTCACGAAGCCCCATCGGCCCTGTGATCCGCTCGCGGATGAACTCTCGATAGTCTTTGCCGCCGCGCCGTTCGATGATCTCCGCCAGCACCCAGTGCGCCGCCGTCGGGTGATACTCGTACTGGCTGTCCGGCTCCCAGTTGAGCCGCCAGCCCGCGAACGCCTTCAATCGCCCCTCGCTCGTGCTCCCCTCGATCGCCCGCAGCGGTGCGTGGGGAAAGCCTCCTACGTGCAGCATCACTTGCTCGACGGTCACCACGTCTTTGCCGTTCGTCCCGAATTCCGGGATGATCTCCGACACCTTCTCTTCGAGCTTCAGGGATCCTTCTTCCAGCAGCAACCAGACCGCCGCCGCCACGACAACTTTCGTCGACGAATAGATACAATAAAGCGTCTGGTCAGTCGCCGCTCTCTCTTCTCCCCCCTGCACCGCGCTCCCGAACGTCCGCATGCCCGCCAATCGGCCTTCCCGGGCCACCGCCACCTGCGCACTCGGCAGCACACCATGGTCGACGTCCCGCTTCGCGCGGGCGAACACGGCCTCCAGCTTCTCGCCATCAACACCTACGTCTTCTGGCTTCGAACTAACAGCTGAAAGAGTCATCGCGGCCTCCTTGGATCGAATCGCGCTCATTATAGCCGCTCCCTGAACCTTCCCTTTACCAGTACGCCAGTAACGGGTCTACTCTTACCCACGTCCTGCAGAGTGACCATACCCAACCCGGTAAAGCGGATAATAGATCGAAAACTTGAACTCCTTACGTCAGTCTGTACACAACTTGCGGCTGCTGGCGCGACCGATCGCCATCGCGGCGGCCGCTGTATTCGTGCTCATCACACTGCTTTCTACCGGCGGCACAGACGCTGGCGCGACGCCCGGGCTTAGCCTCGAAAGTTGCGACTCCCCTCGCAACTCCGGCGCCTCACACACGGCCGGCGCGGCGATCATGCTCCCCAACACACTCGACAACATCACCGACCGATCGGATATAGTCTTCGTCGGCCGCCCGATCGAACTTCAAGGTTGCCGCAGCACTGCATCAGTTTCGATCATCACGAAAGTCACGTTCGCTGTAGAAGAGGTGCTCAAGGGCACACCACCCGCCGACGGCGAGATCACACTCAGGGTTCACGGCGGCGACTACGGCAGCATCCGCCTCCTCGCCGGCACCAGCCCGGAGTTTACCGTTGGCGAGCGCACCGTCGTCTTCGCCCGCGAGGACGAATACGAGGGGTTAATCCCAGCCGAAGGGTTCCAGAGCAAGCTCCACGTAAGCTCGAAGGGCATAATTTTCCCCTCCGGCTACAACCTGACTCAGCTCCGCGCTGACGTCTCGCAGGCCACGATCGGCCAGCTACCCTCGTCCTCCGATCCACTGATCGCCGCCGGAGAAGAAGCTTGGGCGCAACCACAGTACTTGAACCTTGGACGCCAGTTCGCCGACTCGGCGATCCCAGTACCAACCTTCATGAACGCCATTGACGGGCGCCCAAGCCAGATCACGCTCGAAGAATCACGCAACGCCATGGCCAACGCCTTCAAAAGCTGGCAGAACGTCCCCGGCTCCTACATCGCCTTCTCCATCGATAACACGACCCGCGTCAGCTCACAGGCGCCCTGGGACGGCAACCAGGACGTAACCTGGGGCATCTCCGTGTCCCACGGCTCCGGGACACTCGCCGTTGCATTCACGACCTACAGCGGTTCGACCATCCTCGACGCCGACGTCGAACTCGACACCGACCACTACGGTTCCAACTGGCGCGTTGACGGCGCCGGTGCCTGCGGCTCAGGCCTGTTCGACCTCGAGACCGTCCTCCTCCACGAAGACGGCCACGTCCACGGCATCGGCCACCCATCCTCCAACCCCTGTTCCGGCGGCAGTTGCCCGGTCATGGACGCCACCTATGGCGGCGTCCAGCGCACCCCCTGCGCCGACGACGCCGACGGCTCCGCCGCCATGTACCCGGTTGGCGCTGGATCGCCACCGGCAGCGCCCACCGGTCTCACGGCAACCCGGCCCGCCGCCGCGGAACTCGACTGGAACAACGTCACGGACGAGATGGGATTCGAGATCTGGCGCGCACCCGAAACCTGCGTTACGGCCCTCGACAGCGACTTCTCCCTGATCAACACCGTCGACAACGACGTGCTCGCCTACGACGACGATGACTACGACTCCGGCCTTGATGCCGGCACCACCTACTGTTACAAGGTTCGCGCCTTCAACACTGACGGTGAATCATCCTTCTCTGGAACCGCTGAAGCAGCTCCCAGCGGCGGCACTCCCACCCCTACTCCCAGCCCATCGCCGACACCCACTCCATCCCCAAGTCCAACACCTACCCCCAGCTCATCCCCAACGCCTACGCCGACCGCATCGGGCACCCCAACACCAACCCCTACCGCCACCCCCTCACCAACGCCCACTCCATCCCTAACTCCAACCCCCGGTCCGTCCGACACGCCAACCCCAACTCCGACACCAACTCCCAACCCGGAGCCGACATCAACCCCCACAGAAGAACCGACTTCCTCGGCGACTCCACCACCGGCGGCTACTGCTACGCCCACCCCATCGCCGACCACCAGTCCCAAAGAAGCCACCGTGGGCGACGTCGATTGCAACGACCTCATCCAATCGACCGACGCGCTGTACATCCTTCGCCACGCGGCCGGAATCCCCCCTGACTCCGAATGCATAGCAGACGGCGACACAGACTGCGACGCAGACATCGACGCCGTAGACGCCCTCGGCGTCCTTCGCTTCGTCGTCGGCCTACCCATCGCACCCTCCGGCTCCGGCTGCCCACCCATCGGCTCCCCCACCGCCTAGCCCGAATTCGTCGCACTTTCACTCGGGTTGACTCAAGAACGGTAGAGAGTTTAGTGATACTGTCGACCGTGAGGATGAAAGAGACGCCGAAGAACAACGAAGCCGGGCTTGAAGAGCTTCGGGCGGAGCTAGCAGCCGAACGGGAGGCGTTGCTGGCTGTCGTGCCGGAAGTCGACGAGCCGGCGCTTTCGCTGCCCACTCGAAACGCGGGCTGGACGGTGCGGGACGTGCTTGCGCACGTCCTGGCCTCGGACGCTGACCTGATCGCGCTCCTCGAGGAGGCGGCCCGCTCCGGCACCCGCGACCTCCGGATTCCGGGCTTGGAGAAACACCAGCGAGAGATGGCCCGATGGGCGGAGGCGGCCCCGCGGTCGTTTGCCCGGAAACTTCGGAATCGCGGCGGCCGCTGGCTAGAGCTGCTGACCGCCCCGTCAAGCTCAACTCTGACAATCCCGGTGAGCGGAAACTGGTGGCCGCAGAACGCCCTCTCAGGCTCGACCTCATCGACGCCGGAGGAATCCGGAGCGGTGCGACCTCTTGCGGACGTCGTCGCCGACTGGCGAGGGCATGACGCGCAACACGCCGAGGACGTACGCCTGGCGCTCGGCGCTAACGCGGCAAGTCACTGCTGATTCTCCTCGTGCGCAGGCCTCAACCAGCTACGCGTTCAACTCGGCTCAAGCCCCGCCACCCCCGCCGCTGGAGCCA
>JACZRQ010000003.1 GCA_022574655.1 Chloroflexota bacterium | reverse complement strand
CAGATCGGCGAAAGTTTTCGCGTTTACGGCCGTCATTTGAAACTCACCCAAACGCTGGTTTATGGAGGCGTCAGGCCCCGCCAGCAGATTCGCGACTTGAGCCGGGGAGTGGATATTCTGGTGGCTACGCCGGGACGCTTGCTCGATCTGCTCCTGAGTGTGGGTGGCCATGCAGCTTGTCCGCAAGAGAGCCTCCCGAATGGGCACGGCCGGATAGGTGACCGGATTCACGTACACGCCTTCTTCCAGTAGATCCCTCGAAAACATCACTGTCGCGTATTCGTCGCCCACATTGATCGGCACGATCGGCGTCTGTGATTGCCCGACGTCGAAGCCGAGGCTACTCAGGCCATCGCGCCACTGAACTGCGAGCTGCCCGAGACGCTCGACCCGTTCCGGTTCGCGCTCGAGAACGTTGAGGGACGCTAGCGCAGCGGCTGTGGAGGCCGGCGGCAGACTGGCGCTGAACATGATTGAGCGCGCGAAGTGCTTGACCCACTCCAGTACCCTACGGGAACCAGCGATGAATCCACCGATGGAGGCGAGCGATTTCGAGAAGGTGCCCATGACAAGGTCTACGTCGTCCTCAATACCAAAGTGGCTACCAGTGCCACGGCCGCCCTCTCCAATGACGCCGATGGCGTGGGCGTCGTCGACGAAGAGACGAGCTTGATAGCGTTTGCAGACTTCGGCGATCTCCGGGAGAGGCACAATATCTCCGCCCATGCTGAAGACGCCGTCCACGATGACGAGCGCAGCGCGGTCCTGCGTTACTTTCTTCAGCACGCGTTCGAGCCGACTCGGATCTTTGTGCTGAAAACGGATCATGTCACCGTCCGCCAACCGGCATCCGTCATAGATGCTTGCGTGGTCAGCCTTGGCGACGACGGCGACCGCGCGCTTGTTGACCAGCGATGAGATAGTACCTAGATTCGCCAGGTAGCCGGTGGTGAACACCAGGGCTGCTTCCTTGCGGACGAACTTAGCGATGCGTTCTTCCAGTTCTTCGTGAAGATGCGTGCTGCCGTTAAGCAAGCGCGAACCAGTCATCGAGCTTCCGAACTTGGACAAGGCGTCCCGCGCAGCTTGAATCACCTCCGGGTGACGCGTCAGCCCGAGGTAGTTGTTGGAACCAAACATGAGAACGCGAGACCCGTATATCTGGGCCTCTGGGCCATCGTTGCTGTCGAGCGCTTGGTAGAACGGGTACATTCGGGCCGAGCGCGCTTCCTCGACCAAAGTGAAGTCATCAACTTTGGAAAAGATGTCGCGCTCGTCGCTACCGCCGTAGCGATCCCTGATCATCCCGTCGATCGTCATGTCGGAAAGGCGCTCCTGGGTCAGGGAGCCCACAGACGGAGCTTCAGGTCTGGCTTGTTCATCCATTGGCGCGATTACCTAACACTATAGCATTCCGAGGAGGACTGCACAGATCGCTCTGGAAGCCAAGGATATTGGTCAGCCGCCCCTGATTCGCGGTACAGATTACATCCGTGGCGTGCGTCTGGCAAGCTGACTGAGCACGGACAATGAGAAGGAGCGAGGGCGATGGCCCTCGCTCCTTTCGAGGCATATCAGAGTGGCGACCGGTGGCTAGATTCCCGCGACCCCCCCTTTTACGCCGGTCTGAATAGGGATGAGAATCGTACGCCATCCCTAACGAAAGGCTCTGGGGCGACCTCCCGCCTGATCTCGGCCTTCGCGGTCGCTCCTACGGCGACGAGTTCCCGCTCCGGGTCAGAGGCCTCAATCACTTCTTCGACCGTTGGTTCCGGCTCCGACTCTACTGCGGAGCTCAGTTCTCCACCAACCAGAGCCACTACAGGCCGATGGGAGACTTTCATCTCTATCCTGGTTGCGTGGAAGGCGCGTATTCTCTTTGTATCAAACCCTGACTCGAGCAGGGACTCGATGAGCCTAGCGGCTTCGTCCTGATTGCCGAACGTCTTGAGTTCGCCGTGACCTGCATCGTCAAGGTCGGACACGAGGACTATCACTTCGTTAGACATTTACCACCACTCCTTTACGGAAAGAAAGGTCGCCTTCTCTGACATTGGCAAGTGTCGCACGGGGCTCTCGCCACTTTCTCACCGTGAACGACCTAGCGCATAGGGATTCAGTTACCGCTATCGCATGATTGACGACGTATTCTAGTGGCCATATCCTTGAGCCGACAGGGGGAGCCCCCTCGCCCACAGGTATGCCTGACGCTACTTCCACTCTCGGAGAGATCGCATCCGCCCGAAAGGGGGATCCGCTCGCGCCCGTAACCGTTCTTGTTCCGTCCCATGCTGCAGGTCTGCAGATGAGGCGGAGGCTCGCCGAAATTGAATCGTTCGCCGGTGTGCGGTTCGAGACGTTACCTAGAATTGCGGAGTTGCTGGGTGCAGGCCTGCTGGCGGCTGACGACCGCAGCCCGCTGGCGCGGCCAATCGGAGACTACGTTGCGGAACAGGTTGGGCGTGAATCGCGCGAGAGGCTCAAGGATATTGGTGACCTGCCCGGATACGCCAGAGCACTCCGCCAGATATTCCGACGCCTGCGCAGAGGCGGCATCACCACCGGTAGGGAGATTGTCAACACCAGCGGCATGTTCCGAGAGATCCTCCGCCTGTACAGCTTGTTCCGGGAACAGACGTCAGCGTTCTACGACGACGAGGATCTCATGGACGCGGCGACTGCGGCGATTCGAACTGGATCATCGGGAGCGCTACACGACCTTGGCGCCCTCTACGTCGCACCGCCGGGGCCGCTGACCGCGGCTGGTATCGCGCTTCTCGAAGTGCTGCGTGATGTAGCGCCTTCGTGTGCGGAGTTCGAAGAACCGGCAGGCAAACCCGAAGTGCGCTTCGTTCTCGCGCCGGACCCGGCGAGCGAAGTTCGCGAGATCGTGCGGGATGTAGTGAATGCACTCGACGCTGGTTGCGGCATCGATGAGGCGGCGGTATTTCACGGGGCGGCCGACAGCTATCCCGGACTTCTTCGCGAGGTGTTTGAGTCCGCCGATATACCGACTGTACCTCTGCCAGGCCTACCCTTGATCGAAAGCCGCACCGGTCGCGCAGCGCTGATGTTGGCGAGGCTGCCCGGTCAGGAGTTTGCGCGAACGGCGGTCATGGACTTCCTGAGCGTCGCAAAACTGAAGACAACTGTCCCAACAGCGGGTGGGGGGACTCCGCCGCGAACACCCGACTGGGACAGAATTTCCCGCGAGGCCGGCATCTCGAAAGGATCAGGTCAGTGGACGGCGCGGCTGCGTGCGCTGGTGCGTGATCGTGCGGCGTCTGCTGATAGACACGAGAGCGAGGGTTACGAGCAGAGAGCCATCGCCGCCAGGCTGGATGGGGATCAAGCGGAGGCTCTGCAAGCGGTGGTCGAGCAGCTAGCGCGGCAACTGGAACCGCTGAGCGAACCACAATCGGCAGCCAGTTTCATCGTCGCGTTCAAGGCGGCAGTCGATGGCTATGTCGACCCATCTGCGGAAGCCTTCGACGAAGTGCACGACGAGATCGAGCAGCTGGGGACGGTTGGTGCGATCGGCGGAAAGTTTACGCTGGCGACGTTCGCCGAGGCTCTGGACGCGAACCTACGAGTCGCTCACCGACGTCCGGCATCACTCGGCTCCGGAATCCTGCTCGCCGATCACAGAATGGCGGCAGGGCTACAGTTCAAGCACGTGGCGCTCTGCGGAGCATTTGAGGGAGCGCTGCCCGCGGGGCCGGGTGTCGACAGTCTCCTTGATGACAGCGTGTGGCGCAGTCTCAAAGACCGGTTCCCTCAGATCGAGGACGTCAACACCCGAATCGAGCGCTCCGATATGATGGCGCGCCGGGCGATAGCCAGCGCCGGCAACGGCTCGCTCACCTGGTCTTGCCCTCGCTTCGAGCCGGGCGGTACGCGCGAGTACTACCCTTCGTATCTCATGGTCGCCGCAGTCCAGAACGAAACCGGCGATGAGCGAGTGACCGCCTCGATGTTGCGGCGGAACGAAGCCAGCTCGGGACAGGTGCGATCGGTTCAGTCACCGATGACCGGCGCTCTCAGAGGTGCTCAGGTCGACCTAGCCGAGGGTTTGCTGCGCGACGCGGTCCGGCTGAGACAGAGTGATAGGGATGTCAGCGCCGGCCACCCAAGGATGCGGTCGGTTGAGATGCTCAGACATCGTCGCAGTCCGGCATTCACCGAATGGGACGGCAACGTTTCGGCGCTACGGGATGATTCTTGGTTGGACTTGCAACGAACGGTCTCTCCGACGTCGCTGGAGAACTACGCGGTGTGTGGCTACAAATACTTCTGCCGATCCCTCTTGCGCTTGAACGTCGTAGAAGAGCCCGAAGAGCGTGAGATGATGGACCCGGCGACCCGAGGCAGCCTGATTCACAAGGTCCTAGACCGCTTCTTCCGCATACAGAAGGGGAAGGACCGCCCTACCGTGAACGAGGCATGGACCAAGGACGACCTCCAAACGCTTATGCGAGTACTAGATGACGTTCTTCTAGAAGCGGAGGAGCGTGGCCTGACCGGGCTGGACATCTATGCGGAGCACGAGGCACGGACAATCCGAGCCGATCTGGCGATGTTCCTTCAGGCGGATACGGCCTTCCGTCGAAGGACGGGCGCTGTACCAACCGCGTTCGAGGCGCCAATCCCAGAGACTGACGTGGCGGGGATCAAGCTCCGAGGTTACGTCGACAGGATTGATACGACGGAGGACGGGCGAGCGGCATGGATCATCGACTACAAGACCGGCAGCTCATTCAGCTTCGACAAGATTACAGACGAGGACCCGCTCGTGGGTGGAACGAAGTTGCAGCTTCCGACGTACCTAACGGCTGTTGCCGGGACAGAGCGAGCCCAAGCGATCTACTGGTTCATCACTCGCAAAGGAGCTTTCAAAGAGATTCCGTATGATCCGACGCCAGCGAAGGAGACGCGGTTCAATCAAACGCTGGATGCGATCTTTCAGGGGATCCGGTCCGGTGTGTTCCCCGCCGTGCCGAGCGAGGAGAACGAGTTCCGAGGTAACTTCGAAAACTGCATGTTCTGCGAGTACGATCGCATCTGCTCGCGCCGCCGCGACCATGAGCTAGCCGCAAAGTCCGATGATCCGAGCATCGCACCGTGGTCTAAGGTAGCCGGTGTCGCGTCTGGAGAAACGGAGGAATGACGCCGCACAGCATAGAGCCCCACATTCGTGACAGGGAGGCGCGTGAAACGATCCGCGAGGCGCTCGACGAAACGTTATTCGTCCAAGCTGGGGCGGGAACGGGCAAGACGAGCGCTCTCGTCGATCGCGTTGTGTCCCTCGTGTTGAGCGGCCGGTCGATCGAACGGATCGTCGCGATAACGTTTACGGATCGAGCGGCAGCGGAGTTACGAGAGCGAGTCAGGACCGGACTCGAGTCCCAACTCCTCGAGACGCCCGATAAGGAAAGTGTCATCCAGACGGCGATTTCCTCGTTGGACCGTGCGCAGATCTCCACGATCCACTCGTTCTGCCAGGCTCTCCTTCACCGACATGCGGCGGAGGCTCGCATCGATCCTTCGTTCGACGTACAGGACGAAGTGCTGGCGGAAAGGCGTTTCCAGGAGCGATGGCGATTCTTCCTTGAGGCCGAGGCCGCTGATCTGGACTCGACGAAGGCGATCGATCGCGCGCTGGCGCTGGGGTTAGCGACCTGGGAGATCGAGGCGCTGGCATCGGAGTTGAGTTCGCGGCAGGAGCTGGCGCCCCGGCTCGAACGTGATCTGCCTGAAGCGCCTGAGCCAAGGTGGCCGGATGTTTCCGCCATGAGACGAAGCCTTGAAGAGCTGGGCCTTGATCGTGCGGAGCCGGATGATCGCCTCCGGCTCAAGGCAGAAGCGCTCCTCGCTCTCGTCGAAAGCATCGATCGTCAACTCGACGACCGTGAGGCAGCGCTCGCGGCTGGGGCCGTGACGCTGGAGACGAGATGGAAGGTCAGCTCGGCGGCGGCGTGGGGTGGCGGAGCTGTAAGAAACGCGGTCATCCACGGGTGTAGCGCGATCTGTGAGGAGCTCAAGCAGACGCTTAGGGATGCGAGGGCCTCTGCCCTCGCTGACGTGATCCCGATGATCGTCCGCTTCGTCGCAGAGGATGCTCGCGAGCGCGGGAGGCGTGGCACGCTCACATTCGACGACTTGATCGTGCGCGTCCGTGACCTCCTGCGTGACGACGCGCAGGCAGTTCGCAGCCTCCGCAGCCGTTACGAGGCTATGTTGATCGACGAGTTTCAGGACACGGACCCGCTGCAGGTAGAGATCGCGCTGTCGTTCGCTACGGACCCGGATTCGGGCAAGATTGAGCCGGGCAGGTTGTTCGTCGTAGGAGACCCAAAGCAATCGATCTATCGCTTCAGGCGGGCCGACATGGCGGTCTATTCACAGGCACGTGAACAGTTCGGGCGCGAGGGTAGCAGGTTCCCGCAGCTTGCGCTAAACCGCCGATCGCGGCCAGCGCTGCTCGAGTGGCTGAATCCGGTATTCGGAAAGATGATCGGTGAGGGAACTAACCCGGAAGTGCAACCTGCATACGCCAACATTGAGCCTTTTCGGACGCAAGAACTGTCGGGGCCGGGAATCGCCTGGCTGGGAGACGAGTCGCCCGGAAACGCTCGAGAGGTACGCGAGGTCGAGGCACAGGCGTTGACGGCGCAGTGCCTGGCGGTACTGAAGGAGGGCTGGGAGGTCGTTGATCGAGACGGGTCCGTGCGGAGCGCGCGACTCTCCGATATTGCCGTGTTGATTCCGACTCGAGGCATACTTCCCGCGTTGGAGCGTACGTTGTTGTCGGCGGGCGTACCGTACCGAGTCGAGGGTGGCAGCCTCGTTTACCGCACGCAGGAGGTGCGCGATCTGACGAACTGCCTTACGGCGATAGACGACCCGGCCGACGAGGTCGCGATTGTGGCGGCCCTGCGCAGCCCTGCCTTCACGTGCTCTGACCTCGACCTCGCGCGATTCCGCGCAGACGGTGGCAGGTTCAACTACTTGGGAGGTGGGCTCGACGATCGCGAAGGACCCGTCGCAGAGGGGCTACGGATACTCGCCGATTATCATCAAGGGCGTCACGACGGCTCCTTGGCATCAGTCGTAGAGAGGTTTGCCTCGGAACGGGGGATCGTCGAGATCGGCATTCTGGATGCGGGCGACCGGAACAGTTTCCGGCGAGTGCGGTTCCTAGTCGATCAGGCGCGAAGGTTCGAAGCGGCGGGACCGATGAGCCTGCGCGCTTTCATCCGTTGGTTGGAAAACCGATCAGAGGGGAGGATCCTAGACAACGAGGCGGCGGCACTTGATGATGATGAGGATGCCGTCAGGATCACGACGATCCACGGCGCCAAAGGTCTGGAGTTCCCGATTGTTTTTCTGGCAGGTCTCTCATGGTATCCACGCGACCGGGCGAGCACGTACGCAGTCGATCGAGCGAAAGGTGAAGCCGCTGTCTGCATTGGCACGAAGTATCGCGGATCGCGCTTCGAGCTCGGTCCAGTGGACCGCCTGAATGAGCAAGAGGGCAAGCACGAAGAAGCGGAATACGCGCGCCTGCTCTACGTGGGCGCGACTCGGGCCCGGGACCATCTGGTGGTGTCGCTGTATCACCGGAAGAGTTCGCGGAGAAGCTCCGGCGCTGAGCGATTGATTGATGCGGGCGCCCGAGAGCTGGCCCAGAAATTGACGCCATCCGCAACGAGCCTCACCTTCGATGCGAGTCCGCTAGACCAACTCAAAGTAGACCCTCCCGCATCACCGAGCGATTTCAAAGAAGAGAGGGCTGCGCTAGTCGAGCGATCGCGCCGACGAACGTACACGAGTGCAACGGCTCTCATCGAACATTCGCGTGAGGAGGATTCCGAGCCGTGGGCGCGAGGACGCGGCGGTACACGATTGGGACGCGCCGTCCACGCCGCGATTCAGAGCGTTCCCTGGGATGCGGATGAAGAGACGATCAAGGCGTTCGCGAGGGCTGAAGCGGTCGCGGAGGCAGTCCCCGATCGCGCCGACGAGGTCGGAACGTTGGTGCGGCGAGCCTTACGTTCTCGGGCGGCTGAGAGAGCGCGGAGGGCCACCCGTGCGCTGAGAGAGGTGCCATTCGGCTTGGACATCGATGGGACCACCGTCGAAGGGTTCGTTGACTTACTCATCGAGGGTCCTGACGGGATCGAGATCGTGGACTGGAAGACGGACCGGGTGAACGAGAGCGAGATCGACGCGCGACTCGACCAGTACAGACTACAGGCGGGGCTCTATGTGTTGGGAATTGAGACAGCGACGAGACTGACGGTCTCCAACGTAAACTACGTATTCGTCAGCCCGAATGTCGAACGCTCGCCCGGCGAACCGGCGGAGTTGTCGCGTTTGGCGAAGGAACGTCTGGAGGCGGGGTTATGACCGAGATAAAGCTGGCAACGCTCAACCTGTTCAACCGGATGGGCGAATGGGAACGGCGTGCGCCGTTGGTCATCGACCAGCTAGAAGCGCTCGCCCCCGACACGATCGCATTTCAGGAAGTGGACCTCGACCTCGATCAGGGGATGTGGATCAGCCGCCAGATCAACAAACGGCTGCAGGAGCGGCCACACTACCGCATCAAACATGTCGCTAGCCCCGGTAAGTACGCGAGTGTCCACGGCCTCGGGACGTTGTCTCGGCTCGAAGTGGCTGAACACGAAATCCTGGACCTGATGAGTTACGACCGAACGGCCCAGCGGATCATCTTCCAGACGGATTCGGGGAGATTCGCGTTCGTGAACACACACCTCCACCACCCGCCGGAGGCTGTTCAGGAACGCCTCCAGCAACTCGAATATCTGTTGGCGTGGCTTGACCGCGATGAGCGGAAGCTACCGACCGTAATCGCGGGCGACTTCAACTCGTACATCAATGAACCGGGGGTCGCGATGATGAAGAGCCGCTTCCGGTCTGCCTTCGAGGCAGTACACGGCGGAGAGCCCGAGAAGACCTGGCCGACGCCGGTCAACACCTACGATGATTCGCCGCACGGGACGCTGGACTACATTTACGTGTCGGAGGAGTTCCGCATACTCGACGCGGGATTGGCGTTCGACGAGCCCGCGGCGGATGATCCCGACCTCTTCCCGTCGGACCACCTGGGTATTTACGCCCGTCTCGAGCTTTAGTCAACGGGCTCTGCGACCGAAGGGGCAGCGAGAAAGGCAGCGTAGCTAAGGTACGACCAGACCAATCGATGTTGATGAACCCAGCACCAGCGAGCGTCCGCATCTGTGGCAGTAGTTACAGTCCGATTACGATTTCAGAACCGAGGTAGGAGATGACGAGAAACCCTGGGACCCGGTTGAAAGAGCACGACCTCCGGATAGAGCTGGCGAGCGGCGACTCGATATCCGCGATCAGAACCGAGAGTGCAGCCAGAGCCAACGAAGGTTGGACGTTTATCTACGCGCCGGGTGCGGGATCCAACGTGCACGATCCGTTTGGTACGTTCGCTTGCCGTACGCTAGCGAGCGCAGGAATCGTCTGCTGGAGATTCCAGTTTCCGTTCCAAGAGGCTGGGAAACGAGGCCCCGATCAACCGAAAGTGCTCGAGGCGACGTGGGTCACCGTCGCGGGGAATGTAGGTTCGGAAACGACTGATCGGGTGGTTATCGGCGGTAGATCTATGGGCGGCCGTATCGCATCCCAGATAGTCGCGGACGGATTTGAAGTCGATGGACTTGCCCTATTCGCGTACCCGCTTCATCCACCGGGCAGGCCGGACAAGAGACGCGACGAGCACATTCCGCGGATCGCGATGCCAACTCTGTTCTGCTCGGGTAGCCGGGGCGCATTCGCCTCGCCAGAGGAGCTTCGAACAGCCGCCACGCCGTTGTCGTCATCGACGGTCCACATCCTCGATCACGCGGACCACGGTTTCAACGTGGCTAAGTCCAGCGGCCGGACGCGACAGGACGTGTGGGAGGAAGCGAGTACGACCTTCGTCAATTGGCTAACGTTGCTGTAAGGTCTGACGCACCCTGACCGACAGCAATCGCCAGAATCGTTGCATCAAACTCATGACATAGAGCAACCAATATACGGCGTCTGAAACCGAGCGAAAAGCTGTAACGAGAGGACGCTCACGCATCTCTATCCCTATGAAGTGGTGTAAGAGTGAATCTGGCTCGTTCAATTACGTCTTTCAACGGCTCCGCGAGAGCGTGGGCCGTATTTATCGTTGCTCTGCTCGTGCTTGTTCTCGGCGCGTCGGCGACGGTCGGCGTGCTGCGCACTCGTGACAGTCAATCGCAGCTAAGTTCGCTTGAAGCTCAGTCCAGATCGGCCAGCGCCATCGAGAGAGCGCGAGGAGACTTTCTCGACGCTACGGGATCGCTTGCAGCGTTGATACTCAACGGAAACCCTTCGCGCATATTTGGTTACGACTCGTCGATTCAGCTAGCGCAGGATGATCTTATCGAGGCCAGAGAGATCATCATGGCGCAGGGCCGTCTTGATGACGCGAAGGCGATCGACAAAGCGATCTCCGACATAGAGGCGTTCGACGAAACTGCATCGAGCAGTGCAAAGGCGTTCATCACGGGAGATCTCCGCGCGCTTGGAGCTGCACAGCAGCAACTGACCCCTCTGGCGGAAGAGATTGTAGAGGGGCTGAAACAGGCGGCCCTACTTGAACGGGGAGCGGTGACTGAGGAGAGATCTCGGCTAGATAGCGCATTAAGTACAACACTCGTCATTACGCTCGCGCTTGGAATTCTCGGTCTTGCTTCCGGGGGCCTGGCGATGGCCGCGCTGGTGTGGGTGCTGGTCCGTCCGCTCACGTCTCTGCGAAAAGGTGCCCGCGCGATCGCAGCGGGCGATCTCGAGAGGCGGATCGAGGTCTCAGGGCCAGAGGAGGTCCGCTCACTCGCGAGCGATCTCAACCAGATGACTGAGACGCTGGTCGCTCGAAACCGAGATCTGGAACACGCACGTGGGGAACTGCAATCGCTGAACGAGTCGCTTGAGTCACGCGTCGTAGAGCGCACGGAGAAGCTGTCCCAGGTGAACGCCGAACTGCGGACGGAGATGGCCGAACGAAAGAGCGCGCAGGAAGAGTTGAGACAGACGGCCGACACGCTTGAAGCGTTGATCGCTGCGTCGCCGGTGGCAATCATGGCATGCGACCTCGATCTGAACGTATCGATCTGGAATGACACAGCGGAAGAGATGTTCGGCTGGAAACGAGAAGAGATCGTTGGCCAGCCATATCCGATCGTGCCAGTTGCCGGAAAGGATGAATTCGAAGAATTGAGGGAGAGGGTCTCAAGTGGCCGTGCGTTCACGGCCGTGGAAACTCAGCGCCAGACGAAGTCCGGAGAGCTAATCGACGTTGCGGTGTCGACGGCACCGCTGCGAAGCGCTGATGGCACCGTGGAAGGCATCGTGGCTGTGCTGGTCGACATCACAGAGCGCAAGCGGGCAGAAAAGACCATCAGACACCTTGCGTATCACG
Organism: Chloroflexota bacterium; assembly: GCA_022574655.1. Taxonomy (GTDB): domain Bacteria; phylum Chloroflexota; class Dehalococcoidia; order SM23-28-2; family RBG-16-64-32; genus JACZRQ01. The sequence goes on along the minus strand of JACZRQ010000003.1, from coordinate 48,567 downwards.
ATGGTCTCTCCGGCCTGCCCAACCGAACTTTGTTCGTAGACAGGCTGAAGCAGGCAGTCGCGGCGGCACGCCGCTCTGGAGAGTTGGTAGCGGTGATGTTCCTGGACCTCGATCACTTCAAGGACGTCAACGATACGGTCGGCCATGCGGGGGGTGATCGGCTGCTTCGCAAGGTGGCACGGCGTCTCCAGTCACTCCTTCGCGAGGGCGACACTCTGGCCCGCTTTGGCGGCGATGAGTTTGTCTTGCTTCTGCCGAATATCTCAGATGCAGAGGCCGCCGGTCAGGCCGCGCAGCGAATCCTCGGCGCGTTGAACAAGACGTGGAAGGTGGCGAACCGCGAATTCCACCTATCTGCCAGCATCGGCGTTACCATAGCGCCGATCGACGGCGGGGACCCGGACACATTGCTCAGGAACGCCGATACCGCGATGTACCGAGCCAAGGAGCATGGCCGGAACTCGTTCGAGCTGTATACGCCGGAGATGAACGAACAGATCACTCGACGGTTGGCGCTGGAAAGCGACCTTCGACGAGCGATCGAGGGGTCGGAATTCGTGCTGCACTACCAACCTCAAGTCGAGATCTCGACGGGCAGAATCGTAGGCGTGGAAGCTCTTGTGCGATGGATGCATCCCGAGCGTGGCCTGCTGTTACCAGGCGAATTCATTCCGATGGCGGAGGCTTCGGGCCTGATCTTACCCCTAGGCGAATGGGTGTTGGAGCAGGCATGTACGGACGGTATGGCCTGGGAACGAGCTGGCGTGCCTCCGATCCGCATCGCGGTGAATCTATCGGCGAGGCAGTTCGAGCACCGAGCGCTGACCGAGACGGTGATGGCGGTCCTCGAGGAGACGGGCTTGCCACCGGAGCGCCTGCAGCTTGAGCTTACAGAAGGCGTGGCGATGACTGACATCAGTTTCACGGTGGAGACGCTACATTCACTGCGGAATCTAGGTGTTCAGATCGCGATTGACGACTTCGGAACAGGCCACTCTTCGCTGGCCTATCTGAAACAGCTTCCGATCGACGCGGTGAAGATCGACGGCTCATTTATCAACGGCTTAACAGAGGATCCGGTGGATGCCATGCTCGTGAACGCGATCGTCGCGATCAGCCACAGCATCGATCTGACCGTAATCGCGGAGTGCGTGGAGACCGAAGAACAGCTGGAGTTTCTGCGAAGGCCCAAGGAGCATCCCGGGCCGGCGCAAGACCACCCGTGTGACGAGTTTCAGGGGTTCCTGTTCAGTAAGGCGGTCCCCGCGGACCAGATCGCGAAGATGCTGACAACCGGCGGCAAGAAGACGCGGCGAGTCCCCGCCAGCCGGACTAGCTAGCCATCAGCAGGCCCAACTCATCCGAAGATCCCGGCCTTCAGACGATGCTACTCGGCGGGAACGCCCTGGAAGGTGTTGAGCATCTCTACCATGGTCTTCCTGACCGCCTCCTGAATTGCGGGTACTCCCTTTGGAAGACCTCCGTAGATCGCGCCTGTGACCGGGCGCTCGGTCTTCGGATTCTTCGCGTACTCGACGGCTTCCGCGAGATCGTTCGCGAACGTGTCGACGAGGCCGGGCTGCGTCTGCGGACGCGTGACGCACATGTGGATGGCGTTGGGGTGCTGTTGACCGTTGAACCGCCAACCATGGTCCCGCATGAAATCGTTCACGTGGTAGATGTCGAAGGCGTCTGATGTGAACGAGAAACAAAACGTAGGCTCGCCCATAATCCGAAGTTCCCCGTGACGCCGAACCGCATCCTGCATGGCGAACGAGGTCTCGAAAATGCGCTTGGCGTACTTGAGGTAGCCTTCGCGGCCGAGGCTCACCATCGACGACCAGGTCGCCGCGAGCAGTCCACCGGACCGACTTCCGGCGATGCCCGGGGAGATGTACTTCCCGCCGGACCAGTCTTGCAGCATGAAGTAGAGATACTCGCGCAACGAGTGATCGCGGAAGGCAAGGACGGAGGCACCCTTGGGACCATAGCCGTACTTGTGAGTGTCGGCTGACATGCTCGTCACGCCGGGCAGGCGGAAATCGAACACTGGGATGTCGTATCCAAGCTCCTGTCCCCAGGGGAGTATGAAGCCTCCGAGGCAGCCATCGACGTGAAGACCGATGTCGTGCTTCAACGCCAGGTCCGAGAGTTCGCTAATCGGGTCTATGGTTCCGTAGCCGTAATTGCAGGCCGAACCGATCAACGCGATTGTGCGGTCGGTTATGTGGTCTCGGACGAAGTCAAGCTCAACCAGCGTTGTCTCCGGGTCGATTGGCGCCTGTACGACCTCGATGCCAAACAGGTGTGCACCTTTGTGGAAGGCCGCGTGGGCGGTCTCGGGAAGGATGATCTGGGGCTGCGTGATGCCGCGCTCCTCCCGGTACTTCTCCCTGTACGCCAGAAGAGCGTGAAGGATGCTATCCGTGCCCCCGGAGGTGACTGTGCCGCAAGGCGACGCGTCTGAGCCCGCTGCCTCCGCGTGAAGCATATCAAGCGTCATGGCGATGATTTCGCCCTCGAAGCGTGTTTCACTCGGGCACATGTCGCGCTGCAGTGCGTTCACATGTGAGTAAAGACCGAAGACCTCGGTCATGAACGCGTAGTGCTCGAGATCGCCGCAGTACATGGTTCCGGAACACTTGCCGGTCTGCCAGAACGAGTCCTCTTCCTTGGCGATCTCGCGGAGTTCGCTGAGGATCTCGTCACGGGGGCGGCCCTTGTCCGGCAAGCGCCTGTTCACGCCGTAACGCTCCGCGTAAGGGTAATTCCTGCTACTCGCCACATTGCACCTCCTTATTCACGCTATGCGTTGAGTGAATCGAATATCGGCCTGTTTCGATCGAACGCAACTAAGAACTGTTCGAATAAGTCGTCATAGGTTTGACGCCTCTCAGGTTGCGGTTCATAGGAACGTTTGACGCGACAGATCTTCGGAAAATCCGACATCTCCACTAGCCCCAAGCGCTCAAACGCAAGAAAGGCGGTTGCCCTCGTGATGATGTGGCGAGGTTCCTCAAGCTGAAGAAGCGGACGGTCCATGACATCAGCGAGAATCTGAGACCATTCGTCCGAGAGCGCTGCGCCGCCGGAGAAATGGAGCTGCTCGAATTCGTTCCCGGCGAACTTCTCGACCGCGGGCAGCAGCCATCGCAGGTTGTAGGCGACCCCCTCCAGGATTGATCGCACCATGTCGGCGCGCGTGGTGTTGAGAGATAGGTTGAGGAATCCGCCGCGGGCATTGGGATTCGAGGAGGGGGCCTGGGCTCCGGCCAGCCAGGGCAAGAACAACAGGCTCCCGCTCCCCGGCGGTGAGTCCTTCACAACGCTGTCGACTCGACCAAAGATATCATCGGCACGGTGGTCACCGAGGGCATCACTGGCGAAGATGACGTTGGTCAGGAAGTGATCCAGCGCTTTCGCGCCGATCCCGTTCTCGGCAATAGCCACATAACTCCCGCGGATCGGGCTGGGGCTGCTAACGATCGAATGCTCAAGATCAGAGGCTTTGTGGGCAACGTGGACGAGCACCTGACTGGTGGTGCCAATGTTGACTCCGCCGTTGCCCGCCCGAAACGTACCAGCGCCAACGGCGACAGCCTGGGTGTCGTTCAGACCGGAGAGGACTCGTACGCCGCGCGGGAGCCCAACCTCTTCCGCGACATCGGGCCGTATGGCGCCGACTGGCGACAGGACGGGTACGAGGTCCGGCAGCTTGTCACGATCCATCCCGGACATCTCGATCAGCGTCTCGTCGTATCGCACATTATCAAGCTGGCGATTATCGGTAAGAACCATCATGAAGGCGGTGCAGGCGTTGGCTGTGAACTCGCCCGTGAGCCGGGCCGTTAGGTAATCCATCGGCTCGAGAAACTTGTGGGTTCGCTCGTAGACGTCCGGCCGCTCCTCTTTCACCCAAAGCATGTGTGATAGTGAGTCGTTCCCGGACGGTAGTGGCATAGCGCCGTGCACATCGATCCAGGTAGCGATCGCCTTGGGATGACGGCCGTAGATGTCGCGTGCGCAGGAAGCACCGCGACCATCCATCCAGAGGATGAGGTTCATCACGGGATGGCCAGAGCGATCCACGGCCACTACAGAAGAAAACTGACTCGCTACGGCGACGCCGATAATCTCGTCGGCGGGACGCGAGGCGTCTCGTATCACCTGCTGCATCGCGCTCTTCGTCGCATCCCAGATCTCCTGAGCGTCCTGCTCCGCACCGTCCGGCGGGACGAGGATAGTCTGAACAGGGCGAGAGGTCGAAGCTGCGATCTCGCCCCCGTCGCCGACCAAGGCGGCCTTTATACCAGTGGTCCCGAGGTCGATGGAGAGAATGTATTGGGGTTCCACGGCAGAACTATCCTAGCACTACGGATGTCACCCGAACGCCCTTAGCATGAGTTACGACGGCGAGCGAGACCCCTGCCGATGCCTCAACGTTGCCGATCGACTGATCGTGGACGCGCCTTGGCGCCATTGCCCCGCAGTGACTAGCGGCGCGGGGTTCGCTCTTTCTGCCCATTCTTTTCGCTAGCCGGCAGGTCCCCGAGGAGATGGCTAGACACCACACGGGGGACGTTACCGAGAGTGGTCTATCAAAACGCCCCCCGCGTGGCGCCAAGGGGGTCGTAGTTATTCAAAGACGCGCCGACGGGCGTACCATCCGCCAGCGATGAGCGTGGCTCCGACGACGCCTGCGAGGGCCGCGAGGATGCCGATGTTGTCGCTCCGCGGTTCGCTTGCGGTGGGTGCGGTGTCATCGGCGTCCAGTAGGCCAGCGGTGCCGCCGACCGCCACAGGTGGGCCGGGGGGAGGGCATCCGTTCAGCTCAGGGACGCCAGCTAGAAACGGACAGTCATCATCATCGTCAAGAATGCCGTCGTTATCATCGTCAGGGTCCAACTCATCGATGATAGTGTCGCCGTCCCTGTCTGTTGGCTGAGCAATCACAACGATACGACCTCTCATCTGGGTTGGATGGAGATTACATCTGTAGTAGAAGGTGTCGTCGTGGCCGAAAAGCTTGGAGAACGATCCAGTGGGACCGCCTATCAGCCCCGACTGGAAACCATCGTCGCAACTACTGAACGTGTCGTCGGTACACTCGCTCACCGTATGGGTCATGAACGTGGTTTTTGTCCACGTTACGATGTCGCCGACGAAGATGGTCGTTCCGAGACTGTCGTTCTCACACTCGCCGAACTCGAAGGCAGGCGTACAGAACCACAGATCGCCGATAGCGACGTCAATGGTAGCCGCTTGAGAACGACCAGCGCCGAGCGCCGCGATCACAACGGCCAACAAAACCACGGCGACACCCGCAGGCAGCCGCGCTGATATCACTATCCAACACCCCCTATGCGTACCTGCCATTATAGTCAACTTGAAAAGCGCGTCAATCGGGTCATTTACGCACGGGGTCCATTTTCTCCTCAGCCGCGGAAAGGGGTGATAGAGGTACAGGCTCTGACGAAGACTAGTTAGGGTTCGTACTGGGATTTACACCAGGAGACACGACCAACCCAAGCGCCGCAAACATAGTCGTCAACTGGAAGAAGGCCACGCGAGTGTTCAACTTTGATGAGCCCTCTTGTCCACCACGTTCCGCTGGATCACGCGGCTTGCGACCCCGCGCTTCGGCAACTCGGTGGAGGTGTGCCAGCTCACACCTTCTGTCGGCCATTAGTGCTTGGCGCTCGAACTCGTAATCCATGACAGTCCTCCTACTGACGGTCCATGGCTCCATCTTGCCGAGCGCGAGGGTGTGCCGGTTATGACGGGGGTCACAGCCGATGAGGCGTGATCCCTTGTTCTCCTCACCGGCGGCGAACGTGGACTACGTAAGGAGGTACAGGGAACGCCGATTCTGATTGCCGTTCACATTGAAACGCTATCCAGACACGGAAACGTGCCCATCATTTAGTTGGCGGGACGAAGGCTGCCTAGCTCGGGGGCGATGGCGTAGAATGACCGCTATAGAGCTACGCATCCAGAACCCGAAGACGAAGGACGGGGTGAACATCGCTTGCTGGACGCTGGGAGAAGGATACCACTGGTCGTCAGTAACATAATGGCGATGTAGGAGTTCGTCGTTCAGCGCTGCCGTGAGGATCGTCGCCGCAGCCGTGAGAAAATTGAGGCGATCAACAACGGGGCCGCGCGAAAGCAAGCCGAACCGCGTCCTCGTCGACCTGAGGGATGCCGTACCGACTCCACCTCAAGCCGAGGGCCCTGTGCCAACGATGATGCCAGACTCAAAAGATTAACAGGAGAGGACACATGCAGCCTAGTTCCCAGATCGCAGCCATCAAAGCTTATGTCCCGGCCACAGCTGTCCCAAATCAGTTCTTTGAGGACCGTTTTGGTCTTCCCAAGGGGTCCATCGAAGCCAAGACAGGGCTGAGATCTCGCCGCCGAGCGAATTCGTGTGAGTTTCCTACCGAGATGGGAGTCAAGGCAGCGCAGATGGTATTTCGAGAAGCGGGGATCCCGGCGCAAGATGTCGACCTGATTATCGCGGCCGCCTGCTCCAGGGACCAAGGCATCCCCACAGACGCTATGATCTACGCAAACCGTCTTGGTGTCCCCGATGTCCAGTGCCTGTACGTAGATGTTGGATGTCAGTCGTTCATCAACGCCCTAGAGATCGCAGATCTCTACATCCGATCGGGCAAGCGGAAGTCAATCCTAATTGTCACTTCTGAGCAGACGTCCCGGGCGATCGACTACGATGATCCCTCATCGAGCATCGTGCTCGGCGACGGGGCGGCTGCAGCCCTGGTGGTGCCTACGTTGGGGCCCAGTCAAATTGAGGCCAGCTACATCAAAACGGAGGCGCTGGGCCGCAACCTAGAGGTAGCGACGCTGAAGGGGGGAGGCTTGAGGTATCTCCCAGACGATCCGCACTTCACACCAGACATGAAGTTCTTCCGCATGGATGGAGCGCTGGCACTCCGGTTGGCTTCGCGGTATCTGCCAGCGGTGGTGGATGTCCTGCTTCAAGAGGCAGACTGTACAGCGGAAGAGATTGACCACATTATTCCTCATCAGGTGATCCCACGAATGATCCGCAGCGTCCAAAAGAAGTTTGGCGTTGACGCGACAAAGGTGCACATCAACTCTGATTATGGGAATCAAGCTGCGGCTACAATTCCCATAGGCTTGGCGGAGTTGGTGTCGAATGGGACGGTGAGGCGAGGCGACCGAGTGCTTCTCATCGGAGGCGCAACAGGGTTTACCGCGGGAGGTATGATTCTGATCTACTAGCGAGGGAGAACACGCGGCGCAGGGCCAGCTACGTCTCACGCACTGTCTTTGGGGCATGACCGACTTGATACGAGAGCACGTACTGCCGGATGTCCACGACCTTGATCCGACGGGGACGGCACTCGCCAACTGAGCTCGCGAACCCCGTCACATCTCTGACGTAATGGCAATTGGTAGAGGGCTGCAATCCCTCGACCCTCAGGGCCAGTTCAAAGCTCCTGACAAGGCCCGACAAACCGCCCGCTGTTTGCATGGATAACCTCCCTGTACTGGAGGCGCTTCGAGCGGATTTCGTACCTACAGAAAGCGATTGGCTCCCCGGGCAAGACTCGAACTTGCAACCTAGCGGTTAACAGCCGCTCGCTCTACCATTGAGCTACCGGGGAGCGTGTGAGACATCTGCTGGCTGCCGAGCCAGGATTCGAACCTGGACTAAAGGATTCAAAGTCCCGTGTGCTACCGTTACACTACTCGGCATTCGGCCTTATTCTGTTGTCCGTTGTCGAACGCTGAGATTCGACCTCCGAGGGTCGTGTCCGCAGCACACTTTACGCTCCCGAGACATCCTGTCGCATTGTAACGGATGGCGCACGTTACATCTAAGTAGGACGGCTAGGGGCCCTCAGATCGTTACGAATCGCGCCGCTACAGTACTAGGTCGGTTGAAGGATGGTGCCGAAGGTCGGACTCGAACCGACACGAGGCTTACACCCCAGCAGATTTTGAGTCTGCCGCGTCTACCAGTTCCGCCACTTCGGCCTGAGTGTGACATGGAGCGGGTCGAACCCGCTCCGAGCAGAATAATACCGAACTACGTTTCGATTGGGAAGCCTACGAAGCCTCCCAGTAGCGCCGGCCATCGCCGCGTAGAACCCGGCCGAAAGTGAGGCCGGGGAAGTGGGCGGCGCCAACGAGCGAGTTGTCCCCCTCCGCCTCCCGCAGCACCACCTCTTGCGATTGGCGAGCGAGTTTCGGGTCCATGTCGCCCATGCCTGACCACTCGGTCTCCTCGAGTTGTACCGGGCAACTGATGGCGTCACCGAGCACGAACGCTCGCTGGCCGCCCGAAGAGAGGATGACGCCAGCGTGTCCAGGAGTGTGTCCGGGGAGGGACATCACGTTGATGCCGGGTGCGATCACGGCACCGTCGTCGGCGGCCTCGAAGCGCCCCGCGACGGCTTCGAACATGCCTGGCAGATCAATTTCCTGATTCGGTATGTCGGACTTATCCTTCCAGAACTCGTGCTCGGCGGTCGTCCAGCGATAGGTCGCGTTTGGGAAGGCGGCTGTCATCTTGCCGTTCGAGGGCAGGGCGACGTTGCCGCAGTGGTCCACGTGAAGGTGGGTGAGGAAGACGGTGTCGATGTCTTCAGGCTTGACGCCTGCAGACGCCAGTTCATCCATGAGCGCACCGCCAGTGAAGACGAACATCTTCGCCGGCCCAAGGCCAGTGTCGATCAGCACCCGGCGATCGCCGGAGCGGATCAGGAAACAGGTGAAGGGAAAAACGACGTTGCCTTCGTGGTCCAGCCAGCGCTTGTGCCGCTCCCACTGCTCGTTGGTACTGGCGGGAAAGTAGACGGTGCCGGGCGCCTTTGCCTCGCCGTCCGAGACAACTAAGACTTCAAGGTCGCCGATGGTAAAGCGGTTAGCCACGATTTCCTCCTTGTGTGCCTTTCCCGGCGGCTGACATCATAGCACTGACACACGGGACGCCTTATCTAGAGCATTTTCTGGCGTGTTCCGTTAGAGTACGACGGTGTATCGACGTCCCTTCATGACCTCGGACGAGAACCTTGGGCGCGGCAAGAGTACTAGGCTGAAACGACGAGCCCGGTCATTTGCTCGCTAATCTCCCACAGCCGCCTCTGCTCTTCTTCATCGTGTGAGGCCCGGCTGGACGGCGTCTCCGCGCTGTTATCGAAGTACTTGCCCGTCACACCCTCGAGCTCCGGCGACGAAGCGAGATAGATCGACGTCTGGGCGCCCTGAACGCTGGACTTGGTGAATGGCCTCCCAAGCGTGTAGAAGGCCTTAACCGCCAAGGCGACGAGGCCGCCGTTGTTCTGCGCGAAACCCGAGCGAACGACGCCTGGGTGCAGACAGTTCGCGGTGACGCCAGTGCCCTCAAGACGACGCGAAAGCTCGTAGGTGAAGAGTACATTGGCAAGCTTCGACTCCCCGTATGACCCCATGGCGCTGAAGCTCTGCTCCGAGTTCAGGTCGTCGAAGTTCATCCCTTTCGGGCGTAAGTGTGCCCTCGAACTTACGCTGACGACGCGTGAGGGTGCGCTGGTCTTCAACATATCCAGCAGCAGGTTCGTGAGAAGGAAGTAGCCGAGATGGTTTACGCCGAACGTGGTCTCGAAGCCATCCAAGGTCTCGGAGCGGCTTGTGTTTATGCCGCCAGCGTTATTAACGAGGACGTCCAACCGGTCGTGACCCATCTTGAACTCTTCAACGAAGCCACGAATAGACGCCAGCGAAGCAAAGTCCACGAGCATCAACTCAACGTTATCGCTTCCGGATCGATTCTTCACATAGGTGAGGGCCGATTCGCCCTTCGCCTGGTTGCGGCTTGTCATGACGACTAATGCGCCAAGCTTCGCCAGCCCAACTGCTGTCTCTAGTCCGATCCCGGAACTCGCTCCGCTGACGATACAGGTCTTACCAGTCATCTGGTCAGTCATTAGTTCTCCTTGTCGTTAGCGTTGATCCATTGGCACGTACGGGCGCCGAGACTCTCCGACGAATAACTGTCGCGGCCTCGCGATCTTCCGCTCCTTGTCCTCTAACATCTCCCTCCATTGTGCCAGCCAACCTGCCGTACGCGGAATCGCGAAGAGCGCCGGGAACATATCGACTGGGAAGCCAAGCGCCTGATAGATGATTCCGGAGTAGAAGTCGACGTTGGGGTAGAGCTTTCGCTCGATGAAGTAGTCATCCTCGAGTGCGATGCGCTCGAGTTCGAGAGCGATCTCGAGGAGGGGATTCGGCCCGGTGAGCTCGAATACTTCGTCGGCCGTCTGCTTGATAATCTCGGCTCGCGGATCGTAGTTCTTGTAAACGCGGTGGCCAAACCCCCAGAGGAGACCCTCACCTTCCTTAACACGTCTAACGAAGTCCGGGATGTTCTTCTTGTCACCAATGCCATTCAGCATGTTGATGACCGCCTCGTTCGCTCCACCGTGCAGCGGACCGTAGAGGGCGGCGGCCGCCGCAGCGGTTGAGGAGTACGGATCAGACTCCGAACTTCCCACCGAGCGCATAGCGTTTGTGCTGCAGTTCTGTTCGTGGTCAGCGTGGAGAATGAAGAGCACGTCTATTGCTCGCTCGAGGACTGGGCTGGGCGCGTATTGGGGCTCCGCCATCTTCCAGAGCATCGAGAGGAAGTTTCCGACGTACGTAAGATCGTTGTCCGGGTACACGTACGGAAGTCCACGGTTGTGCCGGTATGTGAACGCGGCCACCGTCGGCATCTTGGCGATGAGGCGAATGGTGTTGGCTTCCCGCGACTCTGGATCGGTGACGTCCCTGGCGTCGCGATAGATTGTTGACATCGCCGCGACGGTCGCGATCAGCATGCCCATCGGGTGGGCATCGTACTGGAAGCCTTCCATGAACATCTTCATCTTCTCGTGCATATAGGTGTGTGTACGGATTTCGTTCGTCCACGCATCGAGTTCGGCGGAGGTGGGAAGTTCTCCCTTGATCAGGAGATAAGCGGTCTCCAAGAAAGTGCTTTTCTTGGCGAGCTCCTCGATAGGGTATCCACGATATTCGAGGACACCTTGATCACCGTCGATGAAGGTAATGGCACTCCTGCATGATGCGGTGTTGACGAAGGACGGATCGTAGACGAGCAGCCCGAAGTCTCTCTCGTGTTCTTTGATCTTCCTGAAGTCGGAGGCGTTGACGGCCTGATCTTTGATAGGTATCTCGTATGTCAGGCCGGTACGGTTGTCGACTACGGTGAGGCTTTCCTTCGACTCGGGGTCTTCCTTCAAGACGGAATCTCCTTGGTAGTGTCGAGATGATTCGGGTCGGACGCCATATGCATTCTACGACTAGCAGCAGAGGAGTCCACTCCAAAAGGAGCTTCGCTCACGAAAGAAGACGATCTTATACCCGCCAGTGCGAGGCGACGTCACGGTCTCGGATGTCATCCAGACGGTTCGGATCGCACGTCGATATCATCGCTCGCGACCTCGTTGAGGTTATCTCGGGGCGAGGCGCAACGATCCATACGGACCGGCGCCGTTAGATGGCGCGAGTAGGTGTGGTGGATAGAGAAGTATGCGCACCTTGGTCCTGCTCCGCGGGGGTGCGGCGAATGAGACTCAGGGCGCGCATTGGTATCCTAAACTATCCCGATTGATGGCTGGTTAGGCGAGGGTTACAGGTGAGTCAGAGTTCGGTTAGACAGCATAACTGGACTTCAGGCGAAGCGAGCGATACTCTCGCCGCAGATGTCACTCGGTCTAATCCGACAAGAGAACCGATCCACGAGATGAATGCTCGCAACTCCAGGACAGACGAAGGCTCGATGCGGGTTTCTTCACGACCGCCCACTCTACCAAAGACGATGCCGCCGATGTTGGCTGCCGGACCCTCTGAGCCGTTCGATTCTGAGTCACATATCTTCGAGCTACTCTGGGAGGGGCTGCGAGCGATCGTCTTCGTCGAGGGCAGGTCTGTCCGAATCCAGGACGCGTTCGGCAGAGATGTGACCGATCGTTTCCCCGAACTCGGTCGGCTTCACCAGGGAGTGTCGCGCGGTGGCACAGCATTGGACGGAGTCATCGTGGCGCTGAACGATGAAGACAAGCCAAGCTTCAACGCCTTGTTGCCGAGACTCCTGAGTGAACCACTAGCGATTGACATCGCCGCGACTGCTCCTCACCTGGTGTTTCAGGCGTTCGATATCCTCTACCAAGACGGCAGGTCCGTGATGTCCTACACGCTGGGCCGCCGCAAGGAGATGCTACTTGGAGCCGTGCGGCCGAGCAACCGTATCACGGTGCCTGAGTTCGTGGAGACGGACGGCACCGAACTCTTTGAGGCGGCCCGACAGCACGGCCTCGGTGGGATCATCGCCAAGGAGATCGATGGTTACTATTCGCCCGGGCGAGCGTCCAGCTCCTGGCTGAAGATCCCGGCCTACAACAGACGAACGTTCGTGGTGGCGGGATTTACGTTCGGCGGTCCGTGGCGCGGTAAACGGGCGGCGAAGCACCGGGGGCCAATCGAGTCGGTGCTCCTAGGACTTTACGACGAGGATGGTGCTCTTCACTACGTTGGAGAGGCGTCAGGCGCGTTCTCCACAGAGGATGCTCATGTCCAACTCCTCGAGTCGCTAACCGACCCGAAATGCCCATTCTATGCGCCACCAGCAGTTGAGAAGCTCGTGTTCTGGTGCCGGCCCGAACAGACGGCAAGCGTCCGCTACTCTGAGTGGACCGATGAGGGCAGATTACAATTTGCGGTATTCCACACGCTCCGTCCAGATGTCCCGCCAGAGACATGCCGGCTGAGGAGCCTCGACTAACACTAATCCTCGCTCTCTATCGACCCAAGTAGCTTCTCGAGGTCGTGTTTCTCCTTGAGGATATCTGCCCAGAGGTCGCCCGTTTGTTCGAGCCGTGCAGGCGCGGTCAGGATTGTGAAGTCAGTCGGGTAGACCTCGCCCACCTCATCCCAATGGATCGGCATCGAGACGCCACCGTTGGCACTCGGACGCGGCGAATAGAGAGACGCCAGCGTCTTTCCTCGCACGTTCTGGTTGTGGTCAAAAAACACCTTCCCGGTACGCTTGTTCACGGCCCACTCCATTGTTATGTCACGCGGGTGTGCCCTGACCAGAAACTTACCGATAGTCTCGCAGGCCGATCGCACTGCTCCGTAATCCAGCTGGCGCAGGATGGGCACGTAGATGTGCAGCCCGGTGCGTCCCGTCGTTTTGACGAACGATGAGAGCGAAAGTGAATCGAGAATCTCTTTGAGCCACAGCGCCACTTCACAAGTCTTGGCGAACGCCCGGCGGTTCAGTTCAGGTTCCTCGCCCTTCGCTTCTTCACCTGAATAGATGTACGGATCGAGGTCAAATACGATGAAGTCCGGGTAGTTGAGTAACGAACTGCGAATCGCCGCGTCCGAGTGACTGAACGCCGTCGGCAAGTGATGACCGTCTGGCTCGGGATCGGTGCGAGAATACCAGGTATGCAGCTCGATGTCGGCAAGCTGACCGAGCCAGAGCAACGTGGGCAGGTTGTTACACATCAGATAGTCGCCGTCGCCCTCATTGTGGCTGGAGTACAGCGCCACCGTGTCCACGAACGCGGGTAGCTTCCCCTCCCAGTGCTTCTGGTAGAAGTGTTTTTCGGTTATTCCGTTCGGGTAGCGTGTGAGCGTCAGTGGCCGATCCTTCAGGTGAGGGAGTAGATACGGCGACACACGCGCCAAATAGACAAGCAGATCGCGTTTGGTGAGCGCTCGCTGATTCGTCATGGCTGGCCAAAGTTCCTTGCTCAGGTTAGTCACCGGAACTTTGTGTCGACCGACCTTCAAGGTGAATTCGTCAAGCCCCTGCTCCAACTGCGATAAGACGCCCGCCGCATCTTTCCGTCGGGCGCGAGCCGGCGGTGTGGATACGGCGGCAACCGGCGCAGCAACTACACGCGCCCGCTGCACCTCCTTAGGATCCTTGTCTTCGCGCAGGCCGAGAAAGCTAGGGGCTCGCAGGCGGTTGTCGTCGGTCCACTGGGAGAACTTCACTCGTGCGACGAGCTCAGGCTGAACCCAAGTCACAGCCGTGTTCTTCGGTCGGCCGAAGGGAGAGCTGCCGGGCTTAGCGTCTTCTGCAAAAGGACTAACGGCCGCCATCAGGTCATCGAGCTGAGACTTTAACGCCTCCAAGGTGCGGTCGTCGAATCCGGTGCCGACCTTGCCAGCATACGTAAGTTTGCCTTCCTTATCGTACTGCCCTACGAGTAGCGCTCCGAACGTACCGGCGCGGCCGCCTTGCCCCTGGCTGTAGCCGCCGACGACGAACTCGTCCTCCAGAGTACTTTTGATCTTCAGCCAACCGCTAGCGCGCTTTCCGGACTCGTAGAGGCTGTCGACCTTCTTTGCGATCAGCCCCTCCAGTCCATGTTCGACGACGGCCTTGTAGGCCGAATTCCCGTCCTCTTCGAAGTGATCAACGATCTGCACACAATCGCTAGGAATCACGATCTGACTTAGCAGTGACTTGCGCTGGATCAGCGGGACGGAACGCAGGTCGTACCCACCGGCATAGAGAAGGTCGAATACGTAGAAAAGAACTGGTATCTCAGAATCCGCTCGTTGAATATCGGCTTCCCGTTGGAGGTTGATGCGCTGCTGTAGGAGCTGGAAGGAGGGAACGCCGTCTTCATCGTGGGCCACAATCTCTCCATCCAGTACGAGCTGCGGTTCCGTCTGAGACTTGAGGTCCTCGGCGACCAGCGGATAGTTGTTAGTGGCGTCCAATCCCCGTCGCGACTGCAGCCGCACGCTGTTTCCGTCGAGGAAGGCAACGACTCGAACGCCATCGAGCTTGGGTTCGAAGAGCCAAGCGTCAGACGAGAACGGCTTGTCTGTGAGCGTAGCCAGCATTGGCTTGACCGACTTTGGAATCCGCGCCTTCTTCGCACCCGTTAGTTCCTGAGGCTTGACACCGAGCCGACTTCGCCGTTGTGGTAGATGACCGGCGCGGATGTCGTCGAGACTGAGCTGGGACAGGACGGAGTGTTCTTCCTCGGTGACGTCCCGCGTGTCGACGAATCGATCTTTGTGCTTGATCAGCAGCCATTCATTTTCGCCGCGGCTGGTCTTGACGAGAGTCCACGAGCCTTTCAGTTTCTGACCGCGCAGAAAGACCGAAAGCTTGCCATTTTCGAGAGCCTCTCGCATACGCTGACTCGCCTCACCGCGATCGTGGAAGGAAAGCCGCCCGTGATCATCGGGTGAGTAGGTGCCAGCGTCCCAGACGATTACTTCGCCGGCGCCGTACTCACCTTTAGGGATAACGCCCTCGAAGGTGGCGTAGTCCATCGGGTGATCCTCCACCATGACGGCGAGCCGCTTGTCGCTTGGGTCCAGCGAAGGCCCCTTAGGAATTGGCCACGACTTGAGAACGCCATCGATCTCGAGGCGAAAATCGTAGTGTAGGCGCGTCGCGTCGTGCTTCTGGATGACGAAGGTCAGGGGTCCCGTGCCGACCGAGTCGTCGCCGGAGGCCGGCTCCGGAGTCCGCTCGAAATCCCGCTTTTCACTGTACTTGTCCAGCATCTAATTACATTATCCAACAACCGAGGAGTGCGGCGATCGCGCACGAACACTAATCAGCGCCCTCGAGTTCCTCCCAAAGGGCACGCGCCGTATCAGCATCGCTTGGTGTGTTGACGTTGAACCAGCTCCGACCTTCCGGATCGAACTGACGCACCTCGTCTTCCGGCACGAGATGGACCCGAACGTCGTCCAAGAGATCCCTCATACTCGCGTCCTCTCGGTTGAGCAAGACCTCAACTATGGGTAGGCACGCTCGCGAGTAGACCGCGAGCAGGGGTTCCAGATCATTGGCGATCTGGGGGACGACTGCGTCCGAATCCGTGGCCGTTTCGACCAGGTGGTGCAGTAGTTCCGTGCTCAAGAAGGGCATGTCACACCCGACCAGCAGCGCTCGATCGAACTTAGCGACACGCAGCCCAGCGTGAAGGCCGGAAAGCGGGCCTCTCCCCGGCACGACGTCCGAAACGACCTTTATCCCGCGAAACCGGATGCTGATCGTATCGGCGGGCGATGCCACTACGATCACGTCGCCGGAAACAACGGAAACCCGGGCGACGACTATCTCCAACAGAGAACGACCGCCGATCTCGAGCAAGTGCTTCTTAACACCGAGTCGGCGGCCCTTTCCGCCTGCGAGGACTATCGCGCTGGTGGACATCAAAACTACGTTATTCTCCCACTGTGGACAATAGCCGCGCCATCGCCGCACTATCGCGTTCGGGTTTGGCGGGCTAATGTTCATTACGAGAATGTGAGGTCAAACGATGCCATACATCGAGCGAAGCAGCGTCCGAATCTACTACGAAGACAATGGTTCAGGCCCCCCTATCCTTCTATCCCACGGCTATGGAGCGACATCTGCGATGTGGGGCGGACAGGTAGCGGAGTTCGCTGATCGCTATCGTTTGATCACCTGGGACATGCTCGGGCACGGCGAAAGTGACAGCCCGGCGGACGCGACGCTCTACTCCGAGGCAGAGACGCTCGCGGACATGGCAGCGATCCTGGACGAGGTGAAGGTCTCGAAGGCTGTTGTGGGCGGCTTGTCGCTCGGCGGGTACATGTCGTTGGCGTTCCATCGCACACATCCCGAACGCGTTCACGGCCTCCTGTTGTTCGACACTGGTCCCGGCTATCGAAACCCGGACGGTCGAGAGGCGTGGAACGACCGAGCGGAGAGACGCGCACTTTCGTTCGAGAAGAACGGTCTGGCATCCGTGGAGAAGGGTGGCCAGGAAGTGAGGATGAGCCGGCACAGGTCGGCTCAAGGCTTGGCGCACTCGGCGCGTGGGATGCTCAAGCAGTTCGACTCAAGTGTTATCGATTCTATGGCAGAAATTGGGGTGCCAACGCTAGTACTGATCGGCGAGCGCGATACGCCGTTTATCGCGGCGACGGACTTCATGGCTGCGAAGATTCCGGGCGCTACAAAGGTTGTGATCCCGGACGCCGGTCACGCAGCCAACATCGATCAGCCGAAGAAGTTCAACGAGGCCGTCGCGACGTTCCTGGATCCGCTCGGGAGTTGGTCGTAGCCGACCCCGAAGGAGACCGGCATCGCCGACGGTCTGCGTGACACAGACGAGTCAGGCTACGTCGGAAGAAGCGGGTTCGGGCGCCCATTTGCCGTAGAGAGCGGCGTACGCGCCCTCACGACGAACCAATTCACGGTGATGCCCATCCTCGACGAGTCTACCGTCGTCGATTACGAGGACGCGATCGGCATGCTCCGCCGTACTAAGGCGGTGCGCGACGACTATAGTAGTCCGATCGGCATAGAGGCGAGCCATTGCGTCTTCAACGAGTGCCTCAGTGTGAGGGTCAAGGCTGGACGTCGCTTCGTCGAGGATGAGGACGGGCGGGTCGGCAAGAAATGCGCGGGCGAGAGAGACAAGTTGCTTCTCTCCGGCCGAGAGGCGAGAGCCGCGATAGCTGACTGCCGTGTCGTAGCCATCCGGAAGCGCCTGAATGAACTCGTGAATGCCGAGGACACGGCAGGAACGAATCACATCCTCTTCGCTAGCGTCTGGTCTGCCGAAGAGAATGTTCTCGCGAATCGTGCCCGAGAAGAGGAAGCCCTCCTGGGGGACAAGCGTAACCACACTACGCAGGTCAGCGAAGCGCAGGTCGCGTAGATCCCGGGAATCGAGAAGAATCCGTCCCGATGTTGGGTCGTAGAAGCGCAACGCAAGTTTTGCAATTGTAGACTTACCGGCGCCGGTTGCTCCTACCAGAGCGACGCGTTGGCCCGGCTCGATTTGGAAGCTTACCTCGTGCAGGACCGGCCTGCCCGGATCGTAACCGAAAGTAACGCGATCGAACTCGATCGCGCCGCGTCTGGGGCCAGCCAGATCGAGGGGGCGCTCAGGATCTCTCAGTTCCGGCTCCACGGCGAGCAGGCTGAAGATCTTGTTCAGCGCCGCAAGCGCGCTCTGCAGCATGTCATACACCTGCGAGAGTCGCTGGATAGGCTGAAAGATGAAGTCGAGGTAGAAGATAAACGCAGCGACCGTGCCAACGGTAACGGCGTCGCCGATGACCCAGCGTCCACCGAAGTAGAGGATGATGCCGATTCCGAAGCCGCCGAGCCATTCAATAAGGGGTATGTACATCGAAGAGATTCGGACTGTGCGGATGTTAGCCTCGAAGTTGTCTTCGTTGATCGCACCGAATCGCTCCATGTTGTACGGCTCGCGGCCGTACGCCTTGACGACACGCATCCCAGCGAAGGTCTCCTGCATGTGAATAAGAACGTCGGCGATGCGATCACGAACGACTTCATAGGCTCGCGCCGAGTAGATCCTGAACATTGCTGTGCCGATTAGGAGCGGCGGAAAGATCACGAGAGTGACGAGCGATAGTTGCCAGCTCAGCGCGAACATGATTATGACGGTTCCTAACAAAATAAGAGCGGATTGAATGACGATGAGAAAACCGTTGTTCAACACGTCCGTCAGGGCATTCATGTCTGCCGTCATACGGGAGACAAGACGGCCTGAGTTCTCCCGGTCGAAGAAGGACATGGAGAGCCGCTGGTAGTGTGAGAATAAGCGGACTCGGAGGTCACGCATAAAGCGCTGGCCCAACCATGCGGTGGTGTACGTGCTGGCCGCCTGAAAGACGTAGACAGAAAGCGCCAACGCGCCGAAAACGATCGTAGCTATCAGCAGGGTCTGTCGGTCGCCGCCTATGAGACCATCGTCGATGGCGCGTTGTATGACGATCGGCCGGAGCAGGATCGCACCTGTAAACAGCACGATCGAGAACGTCGCGGCGACGATAACGGGCCAGCGGTGCACAAGCATGTTGGCTGCTTCCAAAGCGCTGTTGACGTGCACATCGTTACCGCTCATGCTGAGACGGCCTCCAAGCCAAGCACCTCGCGATAGCGCGCCGAGGTTCGTGTGAGTTCCTGATGAGTGCCCGATTCCGCAATTCTTCCGTGCTCGAGAAGCATCACTTGATCCGCCAGGGCGATCGTTGAGAGCCGGTGGGAAATGATGATCGTTGTCCTGCCGACCATCACCCGCTCAAGCGCATTTCGGATCTCCTCCTCCATCGCGGCATCAACGCTTGAGGTGGCATCGTCCAGGATGAGGACTCGCGGCTGCATCAGCACCGCGCGTGCGATAGCGATGCGCTGCCTCTGACCACCCGAGAGCGAGAACCCCTGCTCGCCAACGACGGTGTCATATCCCTCGGACATTTTCTCGATAAATTCAGAGGCTTGTGCCAGCCGCGCCGCCTCCTCGATCTCTTCGTTCGATGCACTTAGTCGCCCATACGCTATGTTGTTTCGGATCGTGTCGGAGAAAAGAAAGGTGTCTTCGAACACCAGGCCAACGTTTCGCCTGAGCTCGTGGAGGTCCATCTCTTTGACGCTGACTCCGTCGATCAGGATGTCACCACGATCCACGTCGTAGAAGCGGGGAAGCAGCCGACCGATTGTCGACTTGCCGCAGCCCGTCGACCCCACGAGTGCCACAGCGGTACCTGACGGCACGTCGAACGACAAGTTGTCCAGGATGGCGCCGCTTCCGTTGTAGGAAAATCGCACGTCCCGGAAACTAATCGCCCCCTCGCCGTCTGGCAGTTCGACGGGGTCAGGGTTCTGGGCTACCGTCGGCTCTTCCTTGAGCACGTTCCAGACACGAGCAGCCGAAGTGAAAGCGCGTTGGCCGCTGGCCACGAGTTCTCCGAGCCCCTGGACGGGCCACACCAACATGTTGAGCAGGTAGAAAAACGAGACGAACTGACCTGTGGTGACGTCGCCTTCAAGGACGAGCCAGCCGCCGAAGCCGAGTATTACGAGCTGGCCTATGGCGGGAAGAAGGTAGAACAAAGGCGTGTACAACGTACGGAGGCGCGCGACTTCCATGCTGTCGTCGTAGATCTTGTCCGCTACGCCACGGAGACGATCCTCCTGCTGACGCTCGCGACCGAAAGCACGAACCAGGCGGGCTCCCGCGATGTTCTCTTCGACCACGGATGTTAGATCACCGAGACCTTGTTGCACCTCCGCCGTCGCGGGAGAGAGCTTGTTGAAGAAGCGAATCGTGATGAGGGTAACCAGTGGGTAGGCAGCCATGGCAAGGAGCGCGAGGAGGAGGTGCACCTGCAACAGGATAACGAAGGAGCCGACGGCCATGAGAAGAAACGCTGTGTTGATAGGTATGACCATCACGAAGGCCTGCACCTCGTGGAGATCGGTGCTGCCACGCGACATGAGCTGACCAGTCGACGTGCGATCGTAGTAATCGAACGATAGGCGATTGACGTGGTTGTAGAGGGCCGTTCTCAGGTCCGCTTCGACCCGGTGGGCGGTCCGCATAGCACAGAAGCGCCGAGCGGCCGCCGCGAGGCCTTGTCCGATGGCGATTACAATGATGACGGCGCATAGCGCCAGAAGGAGATCGACGCGATCCTTACGTATCGCCTCGTCGATCGTCACCCCGGCGAGGACGGGCAAGGCCAAACGGGCGCAGCTCCATATAACGCCGAGTATAAGCGCAGCTCCCAGATACCGCAGTTGCCGGCGCAGCTCACGCAAAATGAGAAAAGCGCCCGCGCGAACGTCTAGCAGTTCAGTCATCACAGAAGGAAGCCCCGCTCCGGTCAGGCGCACAGCAATGCGCGGCGGGGGTAAAGACTAGCCTAGCGAATGACGGCTTCTCAGACAAGGACTTTGTGACAAGCTTCGAACGTTTGAGAGCAGACCTAGGAACGATATCGTCGGCAATGTCAATTACGGTGCCGGATACCGGCGCTTGAACATAAACGCATGTGGAGTCGGTCCGTGGTCACGCAAATGATCGAGCCGCTCCTCAGCCTCTTCGACGGACGGAATGTGACCGGCTGGTATCCACCAGAGCACTAACGATGCCAGGTCAAACGGTTCGAAGAACTCTTTGCGACGCCTGAAGATCTCAACGTGGTCGCTGTGGTAGGCGTACTGAAAGAGCGAGTCGATGGCGGCCCAGACGCTGAAGTTGATGACGATCATCGGGTCGCCACGCACGCGCACTGAGGTAGAATTTCCGTCGGCCGTCTGATGCCGCCAGACGAACCCTTCAGATTCATCGGCGAGGCAGTTCAGACGGTCAAGAGCGTCCATGAACGACCGCAACCGCGGATCGTCCAGCGGCGCGACGAGGCGTGCGATGTTGTACTGTGCGAGGTGATAAGTAGATGTCACTATGGCTGGAATCAACTATTGCGGGGCTCCACAACACCGCTTCCATTAACATCGCCAAGTGTAACTCACCAGGGAGGGTTCACATGTCCGCCAACATCGATATCGTCACCAGGTTCTGCGAGGCGTGGTCGCGCCGTAATGTCGCGGAGCTTGTCGATTACTTCACTGAGGACGCGATCTACCACAACATGCCGGGGCCGCCGATTGAGGGTAAGCCCGCGATCAAGACGCTCTTGCAGCAGATCCTGACGCCGATCACGTGGGCGGAGTGGGAAATGTTGAACATCGCCGCGGCGGATGATGTAGTTCTGACCGAGCGAGTCGATCGCTTCGACGTCGCCGGCAAGAGAGTTGAGCTACCGGTCGCCGGCGTCTTCCAGATCGAGGGCGGCAAAATCAAGGCATGGCGTGACTACTTCGACATGGCTACCTGGACCCGTCAGACAGCGCCGGCCGGGTAGATCTAGCTTCACGGATTTTCGTATCGCTGACGTAGAAGGCGCTCCCCTCCTCGTCACGGCCACCCTTAGGCGGAGACAGGCGTAAACGTCCCGTCCGCGTTCATGCGGTATGGGATGGCGTCTTCCGTGATGTCCGGATCGAGGGTGTCGCCGACCTGGATGACGGCGCCTTCGGGGAGATCCCAGCTCTCGCGGGCGGCGCGCTTGACGGCGGCGCGACTTTCGAGGCCGAGTGACTCATACGTGGGCTTGAGGATGTCCTTGACGACGGCACGGGGTGAGTCGATGCCAGTCGAGAGGACGGCGTCGAGGAAGGCTTCCGCGTTGGGCAGCTTCACCATCGGCATGCGGTACTTCTCATAGACGTCCCACATCGCCTGCAGTGCCTTGTCGGGCCAGAACTTGAGATAGACGCGGGTGATCTTGCGAAAGACGGCTTCGTGGTAGCCCTCGTCCGTGGCCAGCGTGCCGAGGACGCCGGCGATGGCCGGGTAGACCGGCCGCTGGGTCGCGTCTCTAGGACAGCCGTACTCCTGCCAAACACGGCGCTGCATGTCGCGATAGTTTTTCTTGGTCTGGCGCTCCTGGGCGATGGCGTATGCAGCGCCACGCTCAGGCGTAGCCTCGTGGCCGGTCTGGAGCTCGAACGTCCAAACGTGCTGACTGCACTGGTACGTATATTCGTCCATCTCACGGTGGCTGTAGAGAGCGGAGTCGATGAAACAATACCAGAGGGCTTTGCTGTGGCGAGTTTCGTCGAATACCCATTGGGTGTAGGTCTGGCTGATGGCGCGGCTGTCGCCGGAAGCCTGAATCGCCATCAACGCATAATCTTCGATAAAGGATTCTATGCCGTAGTCACCGAGGAGGATCTCTTTGGACTCGTCGCTGAGTTTGGAGGCGTAGTCACCCATCTGCTTTCGCTGAGGCAGGTGCTTGGCGATCCAGCGCGGGCCGCCGGCGAAGTATTGTTCGTATATCTCCGCAATCGCCTTCTGAATCGCAAGATTGCGCCCGGCGAGCGTCCAAGGGGTGTTCATTGTGTACGCCATTGGCTCTATCCGTACATCCCTGCGCAAGCGGCTGCGAACGACGGTCGTCCGAAGCGGCTGTGCGGATCATATGCCGGTTCAGTGGAGAGCTTCTGAGAGTAGCTACCGGACCTGACCGGGTTCTTGTAGTCTGGATGGGTAAGGTTTCTGTCTTTGTAAGTCAGAAGTGACCTCTTCAGTGGCTCTATTGGAATCGATTCGGGTCGCCACAAACCGAGGCTAGGAGGCCAAGGCCTGCGGGAGCCCAAACGCTACCACCTGCGACAGTGTAGCACATGGTGTACCAGCACGGGATTGCCCACGGTCAGAGTCGAGTGGAGCGGGAGACGGGGATCGAACCCGCGACCCTCTGCTTGGAAGGCAGATGCTCTACCACTGAGCTACTCCCGCTCGATTTCGTATTGTAACCGACGACACGTTGGCAGAGCCTCTTGGACCTCAGTCAAACTGCGAACGGCGAGGAATGAAAGCTTAGTGGAGGCTGCCCCCGGACTTGGCGTCGTCTAGAAGGGTTTCTGGTAGATCGACAAGTTTCGCCCGGACGTATTCGCCGAGGCTTTTGGCCTGCGGGTCTGGCCGAGTTGACGAGGCTACCCCTTCACCAAGTAGTCCAACGAGCACGAAGTTGAGGGCCCGCAGGTTTGGAAGTTCGTAGCGGCGTACGTCGAGGTCACGCGCCTCGCCAACGAGCTGCTTAAAGCGCGCGATCGTCAGATAGTCCGCCAGCCAGGCGTAGGCAGCATCGCTGCGCGCCCAGATGCCGACGTTGGCGTTCCCACCTTTGTCTCCGGAGCGCGCGCCAAAGACCGCGCCCAGTGGCACACGCTTGGTCGGTCCGCTTGGTGCTTGCACGGAAGGCGGCGACGGCGGTTCGACCGAAACGGTTTCGTCGGACTTGGCGGGCGTAACGTCAGTGCGAGAGCCATCGTGCGCGACGACCACCTCTTCGATTGCGTCGATCGAAACGAGCGCTGGCCAGTAGACACCGAAGACGTTTTCGGAGGTCAGTCCGCCCGCCATGTGGAAGCCAGGGTAGTTGGCAAGCGCCATCTCAACAGCCTTGCCGGAGAACGCGCGTCCCACCTTCTTCGGATCCCTGTCTTTTACCGTTATCCTCAGTAAAGCGCCGGCCTCTTCGTTCGAGCCCGGATCCTCTCGATCGCTGCGAGTGAGTTTGACGGTCACTTCGTCGAATTGGTCCTTGCCTCCGAGTTCCGCGAACAGCGTCTCCTCGGCGAGCTTCGCCTTCTCTTCGACGTCGAGGCCGGTTAGGACAAAACTCATCGTGTTGCGGAAGCCGCCGAGATAGTTGATGCACACCTTGGTCGTGTCCGGAGCCGGCTCGCCGCGTACGCCGGTTACGAGCACCCTATCGGGGCCTTGCTGCTTCAACCCGATCGTGTCGAAGCGAGCTACGACGTCCGGGTTCATGTATCGCTCGCTGCCGATCTCGTACAGGAGCTGCGCCGTGACCGTGCCAACTGAAACCAGACCACCAGTGTTCTCGTGTTTGGTGACGATGAACGATCCATCTTCGTGCATCTCCGCAATCGGAAAGCCGGGATGCTGGAGGCCGGGGACCTCCTGGAAGAAGGAGTAGTTGCCGCCGGTGGCCTGAGCGCCGCACTCGAGAATGTGACCGGCCACAACGGAAGATGCGAGGCGGTCCCAGTCCGTCTTTCCCCAACCGAAGTGCCAGGCGGCTGGCCCGACTACCACCGAGGCATCGGTAACGCGCGGGCAGACGACCACATCGGCGCCCGTGTTCAGCGCCTCCACGATCCCCCAAGCACCGAGATAGGCGTTGGCGGCGATGGGCTCGACCCCGGCATCGGCGAGCGGCCGTCCGCTGTCCAGATGGGCCAGCGTCTCGCCGCCGGCTTGCAGCTTGGGGAGCTTGGAGAGAACGTCATCGCCCTCGATGTGGGCGATGTTCGCCTGCAGACCGAGACCATCGGCGAGAGCGCGCATCCTTATCGCGAGCGACGCAGGATTTAGACCACCAGCGTTGGTGACGATCTTGATTCCCTTGTCCAGACAGGTCCCCAGCACTTCTTCCATCTGTTTTAGGAACGTGCGCGCGTATCCGCCCTCGCTGTCCTTCTGCTTCATCTTCCAAAGAATGAGGAGCGTCAGTTCCGCCAGGTAGTCGCCGGTCAGGAAGTCGATCGGGCCTCCTTCAACCATTTCGCGAGCAGCAGAAAGGCGATCTCCGTAGAAGCCCGAGCAGTTGGCGATGCGGAGGACAGATTTCGCTGGATCAGTCATCACTACCCTCAGCCCAGCGCGGCGGACGTTTTTGCGCGAACGCCGCCATGCCCTCTCGCGCTTCCTCAGACGCGAAGTAGCCCGCCGTCCATTCAGACGTCTGCACGAAAGCATCATCCATATCCATGCCAGGAACTTCACGCACCAATCGTTTACAGCCGGCGAGCGCGCCGGGCGCGCCCTTCAGGATGCTATCTGTGTAGCGGCTGGTCGCTGCATCGAGCCGACCTACTGGCACCGCGTCGTTCAGGAGCCCGAGGCGTACCGCCTCGGGTGCGTCGAACGTGTCGCCCGTAAGAAAGAACTCCATTCCTTTCGTTATGCCCAGCTTGGGCAGAACAACGACGGAGATAATCGCCGGGATGAGGCCGAGCCTAACCTCGCTGAAAGCGAACGTCGCATCGTCTGTGGCAACGGCCATGTCGCAGGCGGCGATCAGGCCGATGCCACCGGCTCGCGTCGGGCCACCGACGCGAGCGATAACCGGCGTGGGCGAGTGCCATATCCGCTTGAGGATCGTGACCAAGCCGCCGGGCCCAGCGCCCCGGCTGGTCCCGCCAGCGCCGCGCATCTCCTTGAGATCCGCGCCAGCACAGAAGACGGGGCCGGTGTTGGTGAGAACGATCAGCCGTGCCCGTTCGTCGTTGAGAGCAGTCTCCAGGTGTTGCTCGAGGCCGCCCATGAGAGCGCGGGAGAGGGCGTTGCGGTTAGCCGGCGAGTCCAGGGTGATCGTCGCGATACCGTCAGCGACTTCGAGGTGGACGAGTTCCTCACTCACTCCCGCTTCTCCTTGGGAAACTCGCCGGGCTGTCGGCCACCGCCGGGCGGACCGGCGAACGTCTGAGCGATGCCCATCCATTCTTTGGCCGCGTCGCCTATGACTTCGAGGTCCGTGTCAGCGACGTGGCGACGTTGAGCAGCAACGCGGCAGAAGTCAGTCGCTGTTCCGCGAATCGACTCTTCCGCGTCGGGATCGCCGAGAATCCAGGTCTCGCCTGAGGGAGAGGTCAGCTCAACCCGTATCGGGGTGTCCGGCTGTTTCATCCGACGCACGCTGTAACTGTAGGCGCGGGTACGCACACCGAGGAATGCAACGTGCCGGAGTCTGTCGGTATCAGGCCGGTCGCCATCCACTACGTCCACGACATCAAGTCCATGCGACCACGTCTCCATGAGCCGGGCGGTGATGAACGAAGCCGGACTCATGTCAGGCCCGAACCACGGCAGGCGCGCCTTCGGGTCTGCAGTACGTGCGCCGGCGATGAGCGCGCTGCTGGCCGAACGCCACCAGGCAAGCACCGCGCGGGGCTCCATCCCGCGCCCGCGCTCCACGTAGCTCGCTTCCAAGTCGGAGCCGCTCTTCATGGCAGCGCGAACTTCCGCCTGGAACGCTTCTTGGTCTGAGATCGCGCGCGAAGCAGCCTCGTCGAAGTAGGCCAGATGCGACACTTGATCTCTGACGGACCAACCAGGATTGTGGGTCGCTACGTCCCAGTCCGGGGCAGAGAGGCCATCCAGCACACCCGCCAGGGCGGCGTGCTCCGCTTCCAAGTCGTCGACGATCTGATCAAGCGACGAACTCATGAATCTTCCTTTCCAGTGTCGACAACCAGGAGCAGCTGCCCGGCCTCGACCTGCTCATCGACTACCACGCGCACTTCCATGATGACCCCATCCTCCGCGCAAGTGATGACGTGCTCCATCTTCATCGCTTCGACGATGATAAGCGACTCGCCGACGCTGACCTTCTGACCGGGTTCGACGTGCACCGCAACGATTCTGCCCGGCATCGGCGCCAGATAGCCGCCAGCGATCTCCTCGCGTTCACGCTCTGGAAATCGGGGGAGTTCGATCAGTTGAACTTCGCCATCGACGCCATGCACCCAGTAGTTGAGATCCGCACTGACAACCGCCAAAGTACGCTGGACTCCATCGATCTCGAGTTGTATTCGCCCATTTTCAGAGGCGATGATTCGTAGCTCGCCAGTATGCCCGTTGACGTTGTATCCAAAGCCACCATCCGCGTGTCTGACGTATTCGGTGACGACTTCTTTGCCGCGACACTGATAGCGCACTTGCTGCATTGCTGATGGGTTGTTCCGCCACCCGGACGGCATCGTGGTCAGCACTAGCGCTTCCGCTCGCCTCGCCTGTTGAACGGTGAGCGCAGCAGCAAGAGCCGCAGCTCGAACTTCTTCGTCCGACACTTCACGCTCACGAGCTGGGTTATGCCGCTCGATGAAATCAGTGGTGGTGTCACCGGAGAGGAAGGCGTCGTGCCGAAGGACGTTCACCAGAAAATCGCGGTTGGACGTGACGCCGTGCATCCGCAAGCGTTCGAGCACATTCGCCAACCGCGCCGCAGCTTCCGTGCGGGTGGGCGCATGCACTATGACCTTGGCGAGCATGGGGTCGAAGTATGGCGAGACTTCGAAGCCAGCCTCGACTCCGGAGTCGAATCGCGCGGGCAGTCCGGGATCGGGTTCCCAGGTGATCAGTGTTCCGGTCGCCGGGAGGAAATCGGCCGCCGGGTCTTCAGCGTAAAGACGCGCCTCGATCGCATGACCCTCAATGTGGAGATCGTCCTGGCGGAAGGACAGCGGATCGCCCTCCGCCACCCTGATCTGCTCACGAACCAAATCCAGCCCCGTGATCTCTTCCGTCACGGGGTGCTCGACCTGTAAGCGGGTGTTCATTTCGAGGAAGTAGAAGTTGCCTTCACCGTCCAGCATGAACTCGACGGTGCCGGCATTGTCGTAGCCGATAGCCTTGGTGGCGGCGACTGCCGCCTCGCCGAGCTTGAGACGCAGCTCTGCATCGACGGCTGGAGACGGCGCCTCTTCGATGATCTTCTGGTAGCGGCGCTGGATCGAGCACTCGCGTTCGAAGCAGTGAAGCACATTTCCGTGCTTGTCGCCGAAGACCTGAACTTCGATGTGACGGGAGGACTCAAGCAAGCGCTCAAGGAAAACGGTGTCATTCCCGAATGCTGATGCGGCCTCTCTCCGGGCCCCCGACACTGCGTCCGCAAGCTCTTTCTTGCCGGCGACTACGCGCATGCCCTTGCCGCCACCGCCGGCGGCAGCTTTCACAAGCAGCGGGTAGCCGACTTCACTCGCCTGTGTCTTGAGA
Source organism: Chloroflexota bacterium (assembly GCA_022574655.1). GTDB lineage: Bacteria > Chloroflexota > Dehalococcoidia > SM23-28-2 > RBG-16-64-32 > JACZRQ01. Next base: position 20,380 of record JACZRQ010000003.1, on the reverse strand, counting down.
CCATCGCCGATATCGTCGGTTATCTCGACTGCTGGCAGCGTTGGCACCCGTGCTTCGGTCATCAGCTTTTTCGCAGCGAGCTTGTCTCCCATCGTGGCGATGGCCTCCGGCCGAGGGCCCACCCAGACGAGACCGGCGTCGATTACGGCCTGGGCGAATTCGGCGTTCTCGGAGAGGAAGCCGTAGCCGGGGTGCACGCCGTTGGCGCCGGTACGTCGGGCTGCGTCGATGATTTTTGCGATGTCCAGATAGGTCTCCGCGCTGGTCGTGCCCCGCAGGGCTACCGCTTCGTCTGCGTCGCCAACATGGGGCGACCGCGCATCGGGATCAGCGTAAACGGCGACGGTCGCAATCCCCATCTCGCGAGCGGTGCGCATGATGCGTCGTGCTATCTCACCGCGTCCGGCGATCAAGAGCTTGGTGATTCGTGACATCGTTACATTCTGTAAACGCCGTAGCCCTCGGCGCCCTTGATTTCACCGTTGTGACAGGCGGAAAGAGTAATGCCAAGCACGGTCCGCGTGTCGCGGGGATCGATGATCCCGTCATCAACGACGCGTCCGGTCGCGTAGAGAGCGAGCGACGTCTTTTCGATTCGGTCCTCCACCGCGACCGTGACACGAGCGTCCTCTTCCTCATCGAACTCCAGGCCCTTGGCAGCCGCCGACCCGCGCCGGACGATGGACATGACGCCGGCGAACTGCTTCGGTCCCATGACAGAGATCTTGGCCGTCGGCCAGGTGAAGATGAATCGAGTGTCGTAAGCCCGGCCGCTCATTCCGTAGTTTCCAGCGCCGTAGCTGGCGCCGATGATGATCGTGATATGCGGGACTTTCGAGTTAGAGACGGCGTTGAGCATCTTCGAGCCGTCCTTAATGATGCCGCCCTGCTCATAGACCTTGCCAACCATGTAGCCGGTGATGTTTTGCAGGAAAATAATCGGAACATCGATCTGGTTGCAAAGCTGAATGAACTGCGCCGCCTTCTCGGACTCCTCTGAAAAGATCACTCCGTTGTTGCCGATGATGCCGACCGGGAAGCCATGTATCGATGCCCAGCCCGTGACGAGCGTGCGGCCGTACAGCGGCTTGAACTCCTCGAAGCGGGAGCCATCGACGATGCGTCCGATGATCTCGCGTATATCCATCGGGGTGCGCAGATCGACCGGCAAGAGACCGAGGAGATCATCGCGGCTGTACAGTGGCTCATCCGCGGGCATCGTCGGGCCCGGGCCCAGCTTGCGCCAGTTGAGGTGTCTCATGACACTGCGAGCCATGCGGAGCGCCTCGATTTCGTCTTCCGCCAGGTAATCGGCGAGACCGGATTTCGTCGCATGCATCTCCGCTCCACCCAGCTCTTCGTCGCGCGAGTCCTCGCCGGTCGCCATCTTCACCAGCGGCGGACCACCCAAGAACACCTTTGATCGCTCTCGTATAAAGATGTTGTAGTCGGACATGCCGGGCTGGTAAGCGCCACCGGCGGTCGAGCTGCCGAAGACGACCGAGACCGTTGGTATCCTCATTGCCGACAATTCGGTTATGTCATGGAAGAGTCGGCCGCTCTCGGCGAAGTGGCTCAATTGCCGTCGCATCGCGTCCTCGAATGAGCCGCTACTACCGCTCCCACCTCGCAGGTCGGCGCCAGCGGACTCTACGAATTGGATGTACGGCAGTCGATTGAGCCGTGATATCTCGAGAGCTCGGTCGATCTTCTTGCCAACGATGGGCGTTATTGCGCCGCCGAGGACTGTCGGGTCGTTGCCTGCGATGATGCACTCGACGCCTGACACGACGCCGATGCCCGTCACGAAACCGCCGCCAACGGCGTAGTCAGTGCCCCAGCCCGCGAGCGGACTCAGTTCGAGAAACGGAGAGTCACGGTCGAGCATCAGTTCAATGCGCTCGCGGATCATCATCTTGCCACGCTTACGAAGCCGTTCGACGCTGCGTTCTCCGCCGCCGGCAAGAGCCACTTCGAGCTGCGCCTCGATTTCCTCGAGGAGGGCGTTCATGGCCTCACGATTCGCACGGAAGCCGTCAGAGTTCGTGTCGATGCTCGTTCGCCAGAGTTCCACTATTATTCCGTCCTGCTTGCGGAGGCCTATCTTGCCGGAGTGGGCTCGGAAGCCCACAAGGGGCGGCACCGTGGTAGCGACCCGTATTGTAGTCGCGCCGACCGAAGGGACGCAATCAGGGGCGTGGCCCAGAAGTGATCGCGTGTGCGTATAATCCCCAGCGAGCGCCTAAAACCGGAGGAGCAATGAGCGCAGATATCGCCAGCCAGAGCTTGAAACGCATCGCTAGGGGGATCAGCCTCATCCCGTTTATGCGCCACCTGGGGATGGAGTACGTGAACGGCGGCGAGGGGTTTGTGAAGCTGAAGCTGCCCTACAAGAAGGAGAACTCAACTGCCGCAGACGCCTTGCACGGAGGCGCTATCGCGTCTCTGATAGACACGACGGGGTCACTCGCCGCTTGGACAACGGCAGAGCTCGGCGATCCTCGTTACTTCGGCTCAACAGTCGGGCTCCACGTCAACTACCTTTCAGGGGTGATCGGCGAGGCTTGCTACGCTGAGGGCCGAATCATGAAACGTGGAAAGGAGCTCATCTACAGCGACGTGAGGGTAACCACTGAGAGTGGCAAGTTGTGCGCTCAGGGCACGGTCGTCTATCGGATAGTCGACAAAGGAGCCAACTAGGCCAGCGAGAAGGAAACGACCATGAAGTTTGGACTCCTCTACGAAATCGAGAAGGTACAGCCCTGGGACGATGATAGCCAGCGCCAAGTGTTCACGGAGTCCCTCGAGCAGATCAAGCTGGCGGAGAAGGTCGGTTTCGACTACGTGTGGGAGGTCGAGCATCATTTCCTAGGCGAGTTCTCGATCTCTTCCGCTCCGGAGGTCTTCCTCGCAGCCGTCAGCCAGCACACCTCTACGATTCGAATCGGACACGGGGTTGTGCTGCTGCCCTTTGGGTACAATCATCCGATTCGCGTGGCCGAACGAGCGGCTACGCTCGACATCATCAGCAACGGGAGGCTCGAGTTCGGGACGGGCCGCTCCGCCACGTTCTTCGAGATGGAGCCGTTCGGCGTAGACCCCGACACAAACCGCGACGAGTGGGACGAAGCGATTCGGATGATCCCGAAGATGTGGACGCAGAACGAGTTCTCCTGGGACAGCGAGCGTATGAAGATCCCGGTGCGCAACATCTTGCCGAAGCCGCTCCAGAAGCCACACCCGCCGATGTGGATGGCGGGAACGCAACCGTCCTCCGCGTTCCTGGCCGCCGAGCGGGGGCTGGGGTTCCTGCACTTCAGCTACACGGACCCTGAGGCGCTGGATGAGAAGGTGCAGAAATACCGAGAAGGTATCGAGAAGAGCAATCCGGTCGGCGAGTTCGTGAACAACAACTTCGCAGGGTTCACGCTGATGTTCTGCGGTAGAGACGACGCTGATGCGATGTCGCTGGCTGGTCCCGGCGCCGAGTGGTACGTGCGGGCTACGAACACCCTCTATGCGCTGTGGGCTCAGAGCAATAACGAGTCGTATCAGTGGTACGCCGAGCAGTTCAAGAAGGGCCAGGCAAGCACGGAGGTCAACGTGGCACAGATGGCCGACGACGCGATCCTATGCGTGGGAGGTCCTGAGAAGTGCCGCCAGGTGATCAGCCACTACCAAGCGCAAGGCATCGATCAATTGATCTTCCTGGTGCAGCACGGGCCGACGAAGCACGAGGCGATCATGGAGTCGCTGCAACGATTCGGCGATGAGGTGCTGCCGCACTTCAAGAAGGCGGAGGCCTGGGGCTGATAGGCGCCGATCCGTCGTTCTATCCCCGACCTGATCAAGATCTGATCGAGTTCGCCGAGCTCGTAGAGGAGTCGGGTTTCGAGGCCGTCTGGCTAACAGACTTCAACAACCGCAATGCCTTCGCGCGCATAGCAGCTGTAGGCCAGCGGCCGCGCGATGATGCCGGCAGAGAAACGAAGCGCTAGACGACGTCTTTGCGCTTCTGAAGGAAAAGCAGGATGACGAAGACACCGCCGATGATCGAACCCAGGGCGATCCAGGTTTTGCGAACGCTTTCGCCGAAAACCCCGCCGAACTTCTCAAGTATGGGGTCGACCAGAGCGCGCTGCGTGCCCGGATCATCTTGAAAGGCGAGCAATCCCGGTAGCTGGCAGGTCTCCAAAGTCGCCTCAAAGCACTCGCCTTGCATCACCTGGGCCGACGCTACGAGCGCCTGGAAGACCCATTTAGTGCTTGTGATCGAGCCGAGCACGTCTCCCGCTACGCCCAGATCGCTCAAGGCAAGCAGCCCTCCGGAGAAGACCATCTGTACGACGACGATTCCGATGACGAGCACCATGGCCTGCTCTTCCCGCGGAACAACAGTCGATATCAGCAGTCCCCACATGACCCCGGACATCGTGGCGAAAGCGAGCGTGCCGTACAGCTGGGCCAGGTCTGCAGTGCTGGATTGTGAGAAGTCGACGGCGAGCATCTTCAGGGCGAAGAATGCCGCAGCATGGTAGAGGGCGAACAGAAACCCGACCCAAATCTTGGATAACAGGTATGGCGCGATCTTTAGGGTCACGGTGCGCTCTCGGTGATACACCGGCGATTCCTTGACGATTTCCCGTACTGAAGTCATCGCTCCGACCAGAAACGGGATCAAAGCCGCCATGAACAGCATCGTCATCGTCGACGTGACGTCGCCTTCAAGGGGATCGAGAACGTTACGCTCCCATGCAAGCAGGTCTATGGTGCCGAGAATAGGCGCGATCAGGAACATCAGAGCGAGGTTCGTTCTGTCACGCCGGATGATCTCCAGGTATCGTGCCGAAAGGATCCAAAACTGCCGCAGCGCTGAGACTTTCCGAGGCGCGCTCTCGGGGCGCTTCGCTGGCCCGGCTGCGGCACGAGGCGCGACTGGCGGCGCCGAAGCGACCGATCCCCGTTCGCCGTAGTGGTTGTTCAGACGCTCGGCGACGAAGCGCCGGTAGGCGTCGGACTGGCGATAGCGTTCCGCCCATTCCTCCGGACTCAGTTCATCCTCAAGCTTCTCGTAAATCTCATCGAAGTCATTGATCTCGAAGTGTTTCAGCGCCTCGTCCGGCGGCCCGAAGAACGCCAGGTTTCCACCAGCGGCGAGGAAGATCACTTGATCGCAAAGCATGACGTTCTTTGTGGCGTGCGTGACGAGAAGGATTGTGTGACCGTCATCAGCCAGTTTCCGCAGCAGCCGCATCATCTGGCTCTCGGTGCCGGGATCGAGACCGGAGGTGGCCTCGTCGAGATAGAAGAGGCCGGGCTTCGTGAGCAGTTCAACGCCGATCGAAACCCGCTTACGCTGTCCACCGCTCAAGCGCGCGATCGGCATATGACTGCGCTCTGTGAGACCGAGGGTGGCCATGACCTCCCTGACACGCTCTCGCCGCTCATCCCTAGTCGTATCCGATGGGAGGCGAAGCCGGGCGGAGTAGTCTAGTGCCGCTTCCACGGGAAGCTCCTTGTGGATTATGTCATCCTGAGGGACGTACCCCAGGTCAGCCCGATATGCATCGAAGTTTTTATAGAGGTCGGTGCCGTTGATGAGGACGGCCCCGCGTCGAGCCGGCCGAAATCCGTTCAACGAATCGAGAAGCGTCGACTTCCCGGCGCCGCTTACACCGACGACCGCGACGAATTCGCGCGGGTTAATGGACAGCGAGATATCCTGCAGCAGGTTGACGCCCTTGGCGACGGGTTGATTCAGGTGAAGGGCATCGAGACGCAGATCCTTGGACTCATCAACTTGCTGGAGCGCCTCTTCGGAGAAGTTGAACTTCACCGGGCCTATGCGGATCGAGTCGCCGGGATCGAGACGGCGGGGCGCACCCGGCATCACCGGTTCGCCGTTGACAAACGTGCCATTGCTCGATGCAAGGTCCTCTACGACGTATCGTCCATCACGGATGGCAAGGCGGGCATGCATCCTAGAGACCGTGGGGTGGGACACGGTAACGTCAGCGTGTGGATTGCGCCCGATGGTGATCTCGCGCCGCCCCGTGAGGTCGAGGCTCTGCGACGCAGGCTCCTCCTGGCCGAGGTCTGGCGCCACGCGGAAGGTGAGGGAAACCGAGTCTGCAACCCAGATCACGTCACCGTCGCTTAACACTCTTGTGGCGATACGCTCTCCGTGAAAGGTCAGGCCGTTGGTACTGCTCAGATCCGTGATGGTCCATCTCCCGGATGACTGAGTCAGTTCCGCATGTTGACGGGAGATGCCTGAGGCATCAATGACGATTTCGTTCTCAGGGCTTCGACCCAAGACGAGCCTATCGCCCCTGAGCGGAAATTCTCGCGTCGATTCGGAAGTCGTTACAACGAGCCTGGGCTGGAGCTGTACGACGAACGTGAAGGCCTCGCCCACAGGCGCGGCCTGAGCCACTTGCGTCGCGCCCGGACCGCGGCCGGATGAGCGATACGTTAGGTGAAATCCGCCTATCTCGATCTGATCTCCATCGGCGAGCGCTTGCGGTTCGCGCGGGGCAATTTCCCGATTGGCGACACGGGTTCCGTTCGCGCTACCGAGATCGGTGATGAAGTATGCGCCGGCCTTCAAATCGATCCGCGCGTGGCGGCGAGATACAAGCGAATCGTCGAAAACGATATCGTTCTCGACGGCTCTGCCGATAGTAGTTGCACGATCCTCTGCAAGGGAAAATTCCCGGGTCTGTCTACCGTAGCGGATTTCGACTATCGCGGGCATCGACATCCACCAAGGAGATACTTCGATTGCGGGCAGAGAACCTGTGCCATAAGTTCAGGCCATCATGCTACTGCAAGCATGGCGAGCGCGCTATGACGAGGTACCGCCAGGCCCTCTGCTTAGGCGTCGGGGAGAGGCCAGCAGTTGCCGCTGTCAGCGTATACGGAGTGCTCTTCGCGGGCAGCCAAGGCGCACATCTCGGTGGCGGACGCGGGCTTTTCGTCAACTTCGTAGCCGGTAAATGGGCGAGGTCCTCCGTAGAGTATCCACGGCCCGTCACCGGGGACACCCGCCTCCTCCTGGGTAACGGTGTCGAAAAAGAAGTGGACATGCATCCCGGGAAGTATCTCTGTGTAGCCGAAGGTCTCGTAGTCGACGACATATGTGCTGCCGGACAGCGTGATGCCATTGATCTGCGCGAAAGGACCGGCTGGCGTTGGGGTGTCCGTCGGCACATCTGTCGGGGGTTCAGTCTCTCCCGGCGCGGTGGCCGTGGGAGTCGGCGTATCCAGATCGCCGGCGACGATGCCTTTATCGCTGTCGTCGCCGCCGCTGAACACGCCTGCGGCGAGCAGGACTACGACAACGACAGCCACGATCGCAGCTCCAGCAACGGCGAAGAGCCACGGCGGCAGGCCTCCCGACCGATCGCCAGCGTCTTGCGCTACGGGTGGGATAGGCGGAGGCGGCGGTGCGGCGGATGTCCCTCGCTCCGACTGTGCAGGTTGCCCAGGTCGATGTACCACCGTCGCGTCAGGGGACGATGGCGGGGGGGCTCCCGATGCGCCCGCGGGTTGTGCCACCATCGTGACGTCGGGAGCAGGAGCGGGCGGCGGCGAAGCAGCCGCGTCGTCCAAGGATCGCAACGCTGCTGCCATTTCGGCCGCACTAGGGTATCTATCGTCAGGATTCTTGGCAAGCGACTTCTCGACTATCTCTACGAGCGCGGGTGGAGCATCCGGAACGATCTCACGCAGGTCAGGAAGCGGATCGTTCAGGTGCATCATAAGCACCGTCATGGCGGAGTCCGCTGAGTAAGGCGGCTTCCCACCGACCATCTCGTATAGAGTCACGCCGAGCGCGTAGATGTCGGTGCGATGATCGACCTGCTCACCACGTATCTGTTCCGGCGACATGTAGAGGGCGGTACCCATAACGGCGCCGGCGGCAGTGTGCTGCGTGCCTCCAGCAAGTTTGGCCAGCCCAAAGTCGGTAAGGATCGCCTGGCCTTGGACACTGAGCAGAATGTTGGCTGGTTTAACGTCGCGGTGTATCATCCCGCGCTTGTGCGCGTAATCGACCGCATCGCAGACACCACCCGCGATGTTCACGATCTCATCCGTAGTGAGGCTTCTACCGCTGTCGTTGAGCCGCTTGAGACGATCCTGAAGCGATTCACCGGGCACAAACTCCATCACCATGTAGTACTGGCCGTCTTCCTGACTGAAATCGAACACCTGGATAATGTTCGAGTGCCTGAGCTGGGCAACAGCCTCGGCTTCGGCCTCGAATCGCCTCAGGAAGTCGACGTCTCCGGTGAGGTGCTGATGAATGAACTTGATGGCCACGATGCGCTTGAGGTTGGCGTCGTTCGCCTTGTAGACAGACGACATCCCGCCATGCCCAGCGAGATCGTCGATCTGATAGCGTCCGGCTAGCGTCTGTCCGGTCCAACTGTTGCGGGCCATAAAAAGATCGCTCCGATGACTTGAATCGGCTCGCTCTAGTATAGCGGTAAGTGCGTCAAAGCTCGCAGGCTACGCGGGGCGGCTCCAGTCTACACTATGAATCGATGTTGGGGAGGCGCGTCAATCGCCAGCCGCCTCAAAGATGGCGACGGCGATGTTGTCCGGTCCCCCCTTACTGTTGGCGAGTGCGATCAGGCGCTTTGCTCGATCTTCGCTGGGACCGGCGGCAATGGTGACCGCGATCTCTTGATCATTCACCGGCCCGTGCAAGCCATCTGAGCATAGGAGCAGGACCGAGCCGGGAGGAAGTTCGATCGGTCCATGCAGGTCTGGTTCGACTGAATCGGCGACTCCGATTCCCCGCGTAATCACATGGCTGAACGGGCTCGGGGCCGCTTCCTCCAGCGTCATCTTGCCCTCGCGTACCCTGTCCGCGGTCCACGTGTGATCTTTCGTAAGCGGGAGCAGACCGCGGGCGTCCTCGTATAGATAGGCACGGCTATCCCCGACGCTGGCGACCCACGCCGACGACCCGGTGACAAGCGCCGCGACCAACGTAGTGGCAAGTCCCTCCAGATCGGCGATCTCGCGACCCGTAGCCAAGACCCGGTTGTTCGCTTGTGCGAACGCGCTTAGGAGGCTGGCTTTGACGTCGCCATCACCAGCTCCGTGTGAAAACCCGTGAGCAAGCTCCTCAACGGCGACCGCGGCCGCGATCTCTCCGCCAGCCGCGCCGCCAACACCATCGGCAACTGCCAGGAGCAGGACACCGTCGGGAAGCACCGTGGCCAGCGCCTGGTCCTGGTTGGACGATCTCTTCTTCCCGAGATCAGTCAGGGCAGCGTGGCGCCCGGACCGAGCCCTGGTTCGAGTGTGGGCCGAGCCACGGCCGATGCCGAGGCGTTTGAGTAGCGACTTCGCCGTCATCCGCTCCTTTCCTCAACCGAATAGACGCCTTCTCCCTCTCATCGTAACCACAGGACTAGCCAGAAACACTTACAGCTGGCTGACAATTGAATGATGGTAGGCTAGGCTGATTCGCCCGAAGTATCATCGAGCCGGTAGCCAAAACCTCTGACGTTCACGATCAGACCGGTGGAGTAAACGTTGAGTTCTCGACGGAGCCTTACCACTAGCTGGGTGACGTTGTCTTCGTGAACCTGACCTTCCAACTCAGGCCAAACCGAGATTGCGATCTCTTCGTAAGAGACGACGTCAGGCGAGCGTGCATGCAGCAACGCTACCAACAGAAACTCCTTGGGTGTTAGCTTTACTGGCAGCCCGTTCACCCTCACCTGGTGGGTAGCGACGTTGACAGATAGGCCCGACGCCTCCACGAAGAACACCTCGGTCTGGCTACCTACGGCCAGCTCGAACCGAAGTCGACAATCAGCAAGCTCAATCGTATCTCCCGAGGTAAGCGGCACCTCGTTCCTGATATGCGATCCTCCGAGACTGGTCCCGTTGAGGCTGTCGAGATCTTTAACGAGAAACCTCTCGCCGTCCCAGAAGACCTCAGCGTGCCGCCTCGAAACGCGAGCGCTGCCGAGGGCAACGTCGCACTCGGGAGCGCGTCCGATGATTGTCGAAACCTTCAGGCGGCGCTTCGGGCCTTCTCGTCCATCCTCGATCGGAATCAGGTAAGCCTCTGGGGGCTCGTGGCTCTGCATAAATTACAACTCCGTCATGTCGACTCGAAGCGATTCTACCAATCTGAGCCGTGTTGACTTCCCACCAGCCGTTGGCAACAATGAGCCCAAGCGGTCGGCGTTCGACACAGCCAGGCTAAGGGCCGATCGTTTCTCATTCACGATGTCGCCGCCCCCTTCGCCAGAGTCTCAACCGGAAACCGTCTCACATTATCGGCTTGAGGCGCTGCTGGGCCGGGGTGGGATGGGTGCCGTGTACAAAGGAATCGACCGCCGCGACGGTACGGTTGTGGCTGTCAAGCTCCTGCACGCGCATCTCGCGGAGGATGAGAGTTTCCGCGAGCGCTTTGAGCGAGAGGCTCACGTGGCAGCGCTGCTGCGCTCACCTTACACGGTACATCTGCTCGATTACGGAATCGTCGACGACAAGTACTTCCTCGTCATGGAATTCGTTGAGGGTCGCACCTTACGGCGAAAAATCGACGACGAGGGCCGAGTAGATGTCCAAGAGGCGTTGAGAATCGCAACGAGGATAGCGCGGGCCCTCGAAGAAGCTGAAGCGCGCTCCGTCGTCCACCGTGACATCAAGCCAGACAACATCCTGCTGGGCGATGACGGGTCTGTCAAGCTCGCCGACTTTGGGATAGCCCGCCAGCTCGGAAGTAGCGCGGTGACGATGCCGGGCGTTTTCGTGGGTACTCTAGTCTACGCTGCGCCCGAAATCGCCCGCGGCGAGGTAGACCACCGAAGCGACATCTATTCGCTTGGGGCGACGCTCTACGACATCCTGACGGGACGTCCTCCCTTCGAGGGGACGGCACTTGAGGTGCTTCGTCAGCATGCCGACTCACCGGTGCCGCTCGACCCACTGGATGAACTGCCCGAAGCGGTACGCAAAGTTGTGCTGCGGAGCCTGGAAAAGAACACCGGGGACCGGTATCAATCGGCGACCGAACTTGCGTCGGGATTAGAGGAGGCGGCCCGAGCTATACCGACCCCTCTGGCAGACGAATTGACACAGATTTCGGCGGCACCTCCCGAGGTCGAGAAAGATGATGTCGTCGCCACTGAGGTCATGAGGCCACCGGCTGCGACCGCATCGACGGCCGGCTCCGGGGTACATCTTCGTCTTAGCGATCCCAAAACAGGGTTCTTCGCGTCCCGATTCGGCTCCTCGCGCTACGAGCTGTCCTTAATCAACTCGAGCGACGATCCAGCCACGGTCAATCTCAACGGAGAGTCGTCCCAGAATCTGGCAGTAATCTCCGTGCCGTCATCTGTCACCGTGCCAGGTCGGAACACGCTCAACATCCCTGTGAGCGTTCGGTCGCGTAATCGGCGTTCGAGCGGTTCACGGCAGAGCATCCCGTTCACAATCTCGGCGTCCGCCGGGGAAGGACAACCACCATCTACGGTTTCCGGCAGCTTTGAAGATGTTCCGTTCGACCAACGTCCGCTATTTGCGCTGCTGGGAGCGGGGATCGCCAGCGCGGTCGCGGTAGCGGCGATTCTCTTGCTGGCGGGTGGCTCCGACAATGGATCGGCGCTTTCCGAAGGCGAACTCGCCGCTATGATGCTGACGCCGCGGGACCTGGTACCCGCTTTCTCGAGATTCAATGAGGACTCACGGCTGAGTGGGCCGCGAACTAATCGGGACCTGATTGCAGAGGCTTGCGACGACGAAGACGTGCGTATTCAGCTAGAGCGCGAGGGACGCCTCACCGGCTACGAGTCGGTGTACCGTCCTTCCCGGGTGTCATCGCTTGCCCTCGAGATACGCACGCGCGTGGATCAATACGACACCATGGTCGGAGCATCTGAAGCTCTAGCATTTTACGCTGAGACGCAGGTGGAGCGCACGGGCGAGTTGACCTGCACAGGCGTGCTGAACGTCGCGGCCCTTGAGTTTCCCGTTGCTGGCATAGGGGATGAAGCCAGGGGAATCCAGGTCACGAGAGCTGTCGGCAGCGCCAAGCCCCAGGCCAGCAGACTGGCGGGTACGCAGGGGACAGAGGTGGTCACCACAGCGATCGCATTCGTCCTGGATGATCTTGTTGGCAGAGTCGAGGTGGACGGAGATCCAGACGGAGACTACCAGGGTCTGGCGCGAGATCTGGCGCTAAAGCTCGAGGCGCGAATGGAGGCGGTTCTATCGGGAAGCACGGCTGAATCGCCCACGCCCACGCCTTCGGTCGATCCCTCCGTCTCGGCATCTCCAACCGGGTCGCCTTCTGCCAGTGCTACGGCGACGCCGACACCTCGGTCTGAAACGCCAACGAACCAGCCGACCTCGCAAGCGACGCCGAAACCTACAGTCGCGGCAACGGGCGCGCCAACTGCCGCACCAACGGCCCTGCCTGCCCCGACAATCAGCTCAGTGGGGTGCCCTGGCTTCGTTGACGTGAACGACACGGTAAGCTGCAACCCCACCGTGTCCGGAAACGTCACATCGCGATCATGGACGGCGCCCGGTGGGTCTCCTTCGAGCGGATCAGGCGCCAGTTTCTCAACGACTTACAACACGGGTGGGATGAAATGGATATCGTTGACGGCTTGCAACGGGACGAGCTGCACCTCGACCGATACAACGGTTGAGGTCGCCATACCGCTGCCGACTTCACCTTCGGGGTCAGGAGACTACATTATCTCGATCGATTCCGTGTTCAGCGTGGGACAAGATACTTTCGTTACGGTTGATCTGTACATCGACGCGCCAAACGGGCTTGGCTTCTGGGATATCGACGTCTTGTACGACGGTGAGCTGCTGACTCCTTGGAACTGCTCGGCAAGCATCGGCGAATGCGATCCTTTCTCGCCCTTCATCGAGGACAGCATGAACTTCGTTGGAGTTCCATCAATCGCGATTATCAGCCCCTTCCAAACGTTGCTGGGGAGCCTTACGTTCCTCACGAACTTCACTCCCGGCCTTGCTGGTCTCTTCGTAGATGTCTTCGACCTTGAAGACGCCGACGGCAACATAATAGACGACTTCATCGAGGTCGACGGGGCGATCCTGATCCAGTAGGTTCAGACGGCGACGCCGTAGAGGCGCTGACTCTCGCGCCTGAGGTCCGCCCTGAAGTCGGGGTGGGAGATCGTGATCAACTCTCCGATGCGCTCACGGACAGTCTTGCCCAGCAGCGTCGCGATCCCGTGTTCGGTGACGACGCTATCGACAAACGTTCGCGGCACCGTCACGATCGTTCCGTCCGGCAACGTCGGCACGATGCGAGACACGCGATCGCCAGCGACGATATGACTGGACGGCAATACGACAATCGACCGGCCGCCACGCGAGTACGAAGAGCCGATAGCGAACGCGGTCTGACCTCCCGTACCGGTCCAAACCTGAGTACCGATGGTCTCAGCGGCAACCTGCCCCGTCAGATCGACCAAGATCGCATTGTTGATGGCAACCATGTCGTCGTGCTGCATGATGATTCGCAGGTCATCCACGTAACTAAACTCATACAGTTCGAACAGCGGATTCCCGTCGATCAGTTCTCGCTCTGCGCGACCGATGGCTGCGAGCGCAGACCCCACGACTTTCCCGGGGTGCATCGTTTTTCGACGCCCGGAAATGACCCCTTCGCAGGCGAGTTCGGCGATCCCACCAGTGATGAGTTCCGTGTGTACGCCAAGATCGACTTTGTCTTTGAGATACGGAGCCAGAGCGGCGGAGACGGTCCCCACGCCTATTTGCAAGGTGTCGCCATCTCGAATCAGCTCTGAAGCGACGAGGGTGCAGATGACCTCGACGATCGGTATTTCTTCATCCTTTCGGCGTGGTAGCGCAATACGACGCGGGTCGGAGGTGGCCTCCGAAAAATGATCAATTTGAGATATGTGCACTGAGTTGTCGCCGCCCGTACGGATGAAGTCCTCATGGACCTCAGCGATGACGAGGTCCGCATTTCGTACCATCGTTGGCGAGAACCACACGCCGGGCCCGAAGCTGCAATAGCCACGCTCATCGGGCGGTGATACGGCCACGAGGAAGAAATCGGGTTCCTCGGCGTATGCCTCCGGCACCGTACCGCTCTCCCAGCGCGCAAACGGCATGTACTCTACAACTCCGCGGTTGACGGCATCGCGCTCGCCCGACTGAGCGAACCACGTGTGCAGGGTGAATTCACCGGTCGCTGCATCGAACCACGGAAAGAGCGAGACCGGGTGGTAGATGTGGATGTTGTTGACGTCCGCTAGTCGCTGCGCAAGTGCATCACAGAGGGCATATGGCGTGCCCTGGAAGGGCGCAATGGCAACGACTGCACCGGGACCGACCCGCGCCATCGCATCTTCAGGCGCGACGAGCTTGTCGCTTACTCGTTGCCGCCAATCAGTCGAAGATTTCTTGTCCATCAGAACACAGGGCGTAGCCCTGATCCAAGTATGCCGAATGCGCCGTTGGCGGTCATCCGAAGGCTCGCCAGCCGCCAGGAGCACCGGTAATATAGAGCCCGTCACGATCGGCGTGGCGGGCAAGGAGTTTAGATGATGGCTACGGAAACCGGCTCGGTCGTTTTCAATCCGTTCGATCCCAAATTCAGGGCGAACCCGTACCCGACATACAAACGCTTGCTGGAGGAGGCTCCCGTCTTCCAGAGTCCGCTGGGCGTGGTATTGAGCCGCCATCGCGACTGTGAGTCCGTACTCAGGAACCACCGCAAGTGGAGTTCCGACCTTCGTAACGCCACGGACTCGGGCTTCGAGCCCAACCTCGATCTCTTCGATCTCGACCGACCGTTTCTCTTTCTCGATCCGCCGGATCATACACGGCTGAGGAGCCTCGTTAGTAGGGCGTTCACGCCCCGAGTCGTGGAAGAGCTGCGGGCTCGCGTCCAGGTGATCGTCGACGATCTTCTGAATGCCGTATCTGAGCAGGGGATCATGGAGGTGATCGACGACTTCGCGCACCCGCTTCCCGTCATCGTCATCAGCGAGATGCTGGGCGTGCCCAGTCAATCCCACAGCCAATTTCGCGAATGGTCGGCGGAGTTGGCAAAATCGCTCGATCCGGAGCTAGCCGCTCAACCGGAGGCGGTCGAGCGCCAGCGCCGCGCCATTGCACTTTTCGACGACCTGTTCAAGGAACTAATCGCAGAACGCCGCGATAAGCCGAAGGGTGACCTTCTGAGCGCTCTCGTTCAAGCTGAGGAGGAGGGAGACAAGCTCACCGAAGGGGAACTGCTCTCAACGTGCCGGCTAATCCTGATCGCCGGACACGAGACGACGGTCAACCTTATTGGTAACGGCGTGCTTCAGTTGCTCCGTCACCCGGATGAGCTACAGAAGCTCAGAGACGATCCATCGCTCGCTGGGAGTGCCGTCGAAGAGATCCTGCGATACGATCCACCGGTCCAGCTCACCGGTAGGATAGCTCTGGAAGACATGGAGTTCGATGGCGTCGCCGTTCCGAAGGGTCACGGGGTGACCTGCTTGATCGGCGCGGCGAACAGGGACCCGGAGCGGTTCCCGGACCCGGAAACTTTTGACATTACGCGTGGTGACGACCGGCACCTCTCGTTCGGGTTCGGCATTCACTTCTGTATCGGAGCGCCGCTGGCGAGAGTCGAGGGACAGGTGGCGCTCGCCACGTTCGTGCGGCGCCTCAAGAGCCCGGAGCTTCTCACCAAGTCTCCCAAGTACAAGAACTTCGTCTTGCGAGGGCTTGAATCGTTGTCAGTCGAGTTTGGCGGGATGCGACCAGCCGGGCAACGTTGACGCTTAAACTTCGGTTTCATCGACGTTTAGAGCCAGCCGCCACATGCGCCGTTATGATCAGGCTCAGGCGACATGAAACCATTGTTCCGAATACAACCGTTGAGGCGGGACTACTGGCCGGACGGGAGATCTCGGTTGAAATGGGCGGCACGCTTCTCCTGGAACGCCGCTAACCCTTCCCTGGCGTCTGGATGATGGTCGGAGACAGCGGTCTTCGCCGCGATCTCGTCGAGCGACTGCGCAAAAGTGAGTTCCGCAGCGTTGTATACGGAACGCTTCAGCAGGCGCATCGCTATCTGAGGTCCGTTGGCCAGTTCGCTTGCGAGTTGCATGGTGCGATCCATAAGTTGATCTGGAGCGACCACCTCGTGGACGAGGCCAAGATCGAGTGCTTCGTCGGCGGAGACGATCTTGTTCCGCATAAGGAAGTCCATCGTTTTCGCAACGCCCATATGCTGAACGAGCAGATACTGGCCGCCTTCATCCGGCATGAATCCGAAGCGAAGGGTGCCACTCCCAAGCCGGGCCTCGGTCGACGCGATTCTAAAGTCGCATGCCAGAGCGAGCGATAAGCCGGTCTGGATCGCGATCCCGTTGACGGCCGCTATCGAGAGCTTGTCGAGGTTTCTGAGCGCCTGGTTCAGGGGCTGGGAGATCGCTCGAAGTGCGTCGTACGTGCTGATGGGACTCGTGTGTCCACGGCCTATGGAAGGGACCAGCGCCTCTGCATCGGAGTCCCGGGGGCGGCCGGTGATATCGTCTCCGGCGCAGAACGCGCGCCCGCTTCCGGTGATCACGACGACGCGCACAGCGTCGTCCATCTGGGCTTGCAGTAAGAGTTCGACGAGATCTCGTTTCATCTCCTGCGTGGTGCCGTTCAGCCGCTCCGGTTGGTTGAGCGTGATGACCGCAATGCCGGGCGGCTGAAGAGCTACTTCGAATCCCCGGAAAGTCCCTTTCTGCACGATGCGCCTCCTCTTGAACGGCCAGCTTACTCGCCGGCGAAGGTCGGTGTCTTCTTGTCGACGAACGCCTTCACGGCATTCCGATTGTCGTTGGTCGTTCCAGACAATCGCATGTTTAGTGCCTCCTGGTTCAGAAGCGTGCGCAGATCGGACGTCTCTGCCAGATTCAGGTTTTCCTTCATACGAGCGTAGGCTAGCGTCGGGCCTTTAGCGATGAGCGAGGCGATCGCCATGGTCTCGGACTCGAGATCGTCGTGAGGGACGACCTTGCTGACCATACCGATTCGATGCGCTTCATCCGCCGCGAGTATCTCGCCGGTGAAATACAGCAGGCGTGCCCGCTCGTTTCCAACCAAACGTTGCAGGAAGTAGGAACCGCCAAAGTCGCCGCTGAAGCCAACGTTGCGGAACACGGTCCCGAGCTTCGCGCGATCAGACGCTATGCGAATGTCGCAGGCCAGAGCGAGGCTCAAGCCGGCGCCGACGGCATGACCGTTTACCATCGCGATCGTCGGCTTCGGCATCGTGTGCAGGATGTAGCTGGTCGCGATCTGATCTCCGCGCAACCCCTGGACGCCCTCGGCGAAGAGTGCTGCGCCTGACCGTTGCCCGTCTGACTCGCCTCGGCCGGCCGCCATCGCCTTCACATCACCACCGGCGCAGAAGGCTCTCCCCGCTCCAGTAAGTACCACACACCGCACGGAGCGATCGTCAACACAGGCAGCCAAGTACTCAGCCAATAACGACATCAGATCTCCACCCATGGAGTTAAGGCTGTCCGGGCGGTTCAGGGTGATTAAGCCAACTCCATCTCGGTTTTCAAACAGCGTGTCCGGCATGATTGACCTCCTATCGGCGTTTCCTCGGGTGTGAACGCGAATATCTTAACGCAACTGTTGACAAGTAGAACGCTCACCGATGGGCTGCCGAGGATAGAATGGCCACTAGTAAGGAGGGAGCGATAGTGGACGTAACGTTCGCCGATATCGAGCAAGAGTTCCTCGGCCGAATTGAGAAGACGGTTTGGTGCACGTTCGCGACGGTTGATCGCCAGGGACGACCGAGGTCGCGTATACTGCACCCGATCTGGGAAGGGTCGACGGGCTGGATCCTAACCGGGCGTAACAGCCTCAAGTCCAAGCATATCGCTGGCAATCCGTTCGTTTCTCTCAGCTACTGGGACCCCGACCATAAGCAGGTGTACGTGGACTGCGAAGCGGAGTGGGTCGATGAACTCGTCGTGAAGAAGAAGGTCTGGGACCTGTACAAGAATACGCCTCCACCGATGGGCTACGACCCTGCAATGTTCTTTCAATCTGCGGAAGACCCCGGCACCGGGGCACTGAAGCTGACCCCTTGGCGGATCGAACTGTTTTCACTCACGGATATGGCTTCCGGCAAGGGTCCCGCGGTCTGGCACTCATAGAACGCGGCCCGCTGGCTACAGCTGGTAGCTCGGATCGAACCGAGAGCACGAAACGTATCTATGGTAGATGCAGTGGCATCAGAGCCGGTCTGAGTAAGCGAGGTTTATCGCCCAATGTCTGATATCAAAGTGTATGGCGCCCCGTGGTGCCCTGACTGCAAGCGCGCAAAGAAGTTCCTCGGGGAGCATAGGGTTGCGTACCGCTGGATCGACATCGACACAGACGAAGAGGGTCTCCGATTCGTCGAGGAGTTGCAGAACGGCGGCCGCACAATCCCGACGATTACGTTCGACGACGGGAGTCATCTCATCGAACCCTCGAACGATGAACTGGCTACGAAGCTCGGGCTGCGGCTGACTGCAGAGCGCGGCTTCTACGATCTGATTATCGTGGGTGGGGGTCCAACCGGCCTCACTGCGTCGATCTACGCGGCACGCGAAGGCCTCGATACTCTGGTTATAGAAAAAAGCGCGCTTGGCGGTCAGGCCGGAATCACTCAGAAGATCGATAACTACCCTGGGTTTCCGGACGGCATAGGCGGGGGCGATTTGGCTGACCGTATCGTCAAGCAGGCGGAGCGATACGATGTCGAGCTTCTGAGCGCGGTGTCAGTCGCTTCGATCAGTCGGGATGGTGAGGACGTGGTTGTCAAGACGCAGGGCGGCGACGAATACTGCAGCCACGCGTTGTTGATTGCGACTGGGTCTACGTACCGGCGGTTAGGCGCGCCTGGAGAAGAGGAGTTAATCGGCGCTGGGATTCACTTCTGCGCCACCTGCGACGGACCGTTCTATAAAGGCGCTGACGAGCTGATGGTCATTGGAGGAGGCAACTCCGCGCTCGAAGAGGGACTCTTTCTGGCGCAGTTCGCAAAGAAGATCCGAATTTTCTGTCGCAGCTCGCGTCTGACAGCGTCACGGTTGCTGCAAGACAAGGTTCGCTCTAAGCCCATGTTTGAGATCCACCTCAACACCGAGGTGAAGCAGTTCAAAGGGAAGAATGAGATCTCGGAAGTGGTCGTGAAGGACAACCTGACGGGCGAAGAAACTTCATTTCACCCCGATGCCGTATTCGTATTTATCGGCCAAGACCCAAATACATCGTTCATCGGCGACGCGGTGGATCTCGATCAGTGGGGGTTCGTTGTCACCGACCAGACGATGCAGACGTCGATGCCGGGTGTGTTTGCGTCCGGGGATGTGCGCGCCGGTTCGACGAAACAGCTGGCGTCAGCGATCGGCGAGGGTGTGACGGCGCTGCTCATGATCCGACAGTATCTCGAGCAGTCTGCTCACGTCGCGGCGCACGTGGTGAACGCCTGATCAATCAATGATTTTGGGGAAAGTAGCACTCGGCGGTTCGACCCTGCGGCTGGGCTCACTGGAAGGCGCGGTCTTCGAGCGCCTTGACCAGCTCGATGCTGACGACATCGTTCGGCGAATGTGGGCCCGCGACCATACCGTTTGGAAACCCGATCCAACCGAAATAAGCGATCGTCTAGGATGGCTCGACCTTCCGGAAACGATGCGAAAACACGTCGATGATCTACGTTCTTTTGCCGAGAGCACATCCGAATTCGATCGCATCGTTCTGCTGGGCATGGGTGGGTCGAGCCTCGCGCCGGAAGTGTTTCAGGACACGTTCGGAAGCGCCGGTTACCCCGAGCTCATGGTTCTCGACAGCACTCATCCGGACGCGGTGCTCACGCTGGAACGGCGCATCCATCTCGACAAAACCTTGTTCATCGTAAGCAGCAAGTCCGGTGGGACGATGGAGACACTTTCTTTCTTCCGTTACTTCTGGGCGCAGCTTCTGAGCAAAGTCAAAGAGCCTGCAAAGCATTTTGTTGCGATCACGGATCCCGGTTCGTCACTCGAAGAGCTGGCTCGTGAGCGCGGCTTCCGGAAAACTTTTCTCGCACCACCCGAGGTCGGTGGCCGGTACTCTGCGCTCAGTATGTTCGGACTTGTGCCCGCGGCGGTGATCGGGGTTGACATCGGCCGGCTTCTCGAGGGATCGAAAACCATCATCGATGCGATGAAGAACGCAAAGGCGTCCAGCGTACCGGCGATTGAACTCGGCGCGATCATCGGTGAACTCGCGGCTGCCGGGCGCGACAAACTCACGATCATTACGTCGCCTTCCTTGGGTGCGTTTCGCGATGTCTCGC
>JACZRQ010000064.1 GCA_022574655.1 Chloroflexota bacterium | reverse complement strand
CAAAGCCATCACGAGCTTCTCTCGGTCATGGTAGTGCTTGTCGAGCGAGAGAACTGCCAGCGTAAAGGGCCCGGGGAGAATCGCCTTCACCGGCTTGCTGCTCTTCTCAACCGCGAACTTGTAGTCGTTCACTGTGACCGGCTCCCGCCAGCCAACTGGGCCGACGATCTCCGGCTGTCGGTAGTACGTATTCGTATCGAGGTAGCGCTGCAAGCCACCGATCTCGACGCCATCCATGTGGCGCGTGATGTACGTCTGGTCATCGTCCCAACGGACCTGACCGTCGGTCACGATGTCGAGACCAGCCTCGATCTGCTCGGCGATGACCCCAGCTGTGACCTCGTCGGCAACTCGGGCGAGTTCTTCGTCGCTGATATCGCCACGGTCGCGCTTATTTATCGCCGCGCGCAGCCTCGCTGGCCGAGGGCGGTTCGGTATCTTCGGATAGGTGCCAACGACTGTTGTTTGCATAGTGCTCCTGTGGTAATACTAACGGCTCTTGAACACCGCTCGCACGCCTCAGGGGACGGTCGCATAGGCCGCGCTGAGAGCGGTCGGGAAGCTAGGTCAGTCTAGCACGGGGGAAATTTCGTGGTCAACGAATTACGTGCTTCAGCCAGAGGCCCGGCACGGGAACAAAATCGGTCGAGGTTCCGTCTCAACAGGAAGAGCTTTTGTACTGAGGAGATTCAAGATGGACAACATCGTCTACGTTATCGTCGGCCCGGCGCTGGTTGCGGGCGGAGTCGTGCTCTATCTCCAGAGCACGTGGAGCGTCGCCCGGGCACTCGGTGCGTCCGCTGGCGTGGCTGGAGCGATTATGGCCTTCATCGGTTGGGTTAACGCATTGTCGGGCACGGGCTGAGGGCGTCGCAGCCAACCCATCGCCCATGACAACTTTGGCCGTAGCCTTCTAGGTTAGCCCGCCGACCCTACGCACCCGAATCCGCTCCGCCACAGCTACTCCCAGCGGTACCTGATGGCCGTTCCGCTCCACCGAGACCACACCCGTCGATGGAGTGGCGTCCAACACCCTCACATGACTCCCCGGCTTCATCTCGTTGCGCTCGAGGTAGACGAGAAGGTCGGTGTCCTCTTCCAGTTCTTCCGATATGAACTCCACCGTCGCCTCCTCGCCAACCTTCAGGGAACTCAGCGGAACCAAGTCCTTGGCCAGCGTCGCGCCGGTTCCGGGAATAGGGCTTCCATGCGGACAGGTCTGTGGATTGCCCGCCATGCTCATGATCCTGGCCTCCAATCGCGGAGTGATGGCGTGCTCGAAGATGTGCGCTTCCTCGTGCGCCTCCGCCCACCCGAGTCCCATCACGTCCACCAGAAAGCGCTCGGCAAGGCGATGCCTGCGGGTGATGTCCTCGGCGAGTTCGTGCCCCTTCGGTGTCAGCCCGATGATCTTCTTCTCATCTAGCGCCACAAGGCCATCCCGGACCATACGGCGCACAGTCGCCCAGGCGGTCGGTGGCGTCACGCGCATGCGGCGCGCGAGGCGCGCCGAGATCACGATGTCGCCCTCACCTTCCAGGCTGTAGATCGCCTGAAGGTAGTCTTCGATCGTCGCTGTCGGAGTTGGCATCGCTCGTGATTCCTTCTCTTTGTGCCACCCCCTGCTAACAAGTCCGAGGGGCGGGCGGCTGACATCAGTATACGCAGAACCGCCGAAGCTTATGTTAGCAGGCGCTCAGGTTAAGGGATTAGCATCGCTGTGATGAATTTCACATATTGGGCCATTCGCCCCCATATTCGCATTGACACACAGTGGTCATTAGCGCACGCTAATGACCACATGAAGCGCATACTTCGAGAAGGGAGATAGCGATTTGGGCGCCAGTCTACTCATAACGCTCCGCGAAGGCCTCGAAGCTGGCTTGATCCTTGCCATCATCCTCGCCTACCTGAAATCGGCCGGTCTTCAGGCCCACTTCCGGACCGTTCTCCTTGGCGCCCTCGCCGCGGTCCTCCTCAGCCTTATCATTGGCGGCGCCATATTCGCCATCGCAGGAGAGTTCGAAGGCCGCGCTGCCGAGGCGTTCGAGGGCATCATGATGCTCGTCGCCGTCGTCGTCCTCACCGGCATGATCGTCTGGATGAAGCGGCAGTCCGCTACTTTGCGAAATTCGCTCGAACGTGAAGTCCAGCAAGCGATCGGCGCCGGCTCGATATTCGCACTCGCTCTCATACCGTTCAGCGCGGTCCTCAGAGAAGGGATCGAGACCTCGGTGTTCCTCTACGCCGCGACAGAGGCTTCCTCACCCGTGCAATCGACTATCGGCGCGGTGACGGGGCTTGTCCTGGCGGCGGGTCTAACGTGGGGAATCTACAGCGGCGGCTACCGCATCAACCTACGAATTTTCTTCAACGTCACAGGCGTTCTGCTGATCTTCATCGCCGCTGGGCTGCTCATTCACGGCATCCACGAACTCCAGGAAGCGGCACTCCTTCCTGTGTTCATCGAGCACGTCTGGGACATCAACAACGTCCTCAGCGACGGAAGTGGCATCGGCGAATGGCTGAAGGCCCTTCTCGGCTACAACGGCAATCCCTCGTTGATCGAGGTCATCGCCTACCCAACATTCCTCATCGGCGGCCTCTGGTACTTCTTTGCGATCAAGCCGGTCATCGACACCCCAACACCTGAGATTGCGACCAACATTCAAGAGCCCACCCCGAAGCGCTCGCAGGAACCCGAGCAGGCGACAAAGTAGCGCCACCCCGAAAATGGTTCGAGCCGGTTGGTTTCCGACCTCCAACCGGCTCGTCTTTCGTTGCGGGGCGGGAGGGGGTACTACCGCGCCGCTTTCTTTCACTAACAACGTTATCAGGCGTCTGGCCGGGCTAAGTTAACGCACGGTGACACTGCGGTAACAGATGGGTGAGAGATTCCGGGGGTGCCAACGAGGCCGGTTTCTAGAAAGATTTAGAGCCGGTCGACCGACCATCGACCGGCTCTTAATTTTCACTGCGGGCGGGAGGGGGTTGTAACCGCGCCGCTGTCTACATTTAAACTAACAACAACCGCTGGCGTTATGGTTAAGCGACGGTTAGAAGCGGGTAACAGGAGCGTGAGAGTGTCTATTGCAATTTGCGGCCCCGTGAGATATGCTCGGCTTCGGTATCAATCTTACTCAAATCTGAAAAGTGGGAGCACCTGTAATGACTCAAGCGACTCCATCCCAGCGGACTTATCCCTGGACAACCACAATGGGCGACCGCGAGCTAACCTTCCGCCTGATGGAGCCGTCCGACCGCGACGCGATCCTAAAGTTCGCTCGCGCTCTTCCCACAGAGGACCTGATGTTTCTCCGCTCGGACATTACCCAGGAGAAAACGGTAGACAGCTGGATCGGCTACATCAAGTCTGGGAGGACGCTGACGCTTATGTCGGAGGCCGAGGGCAAGATCGCCGGTTACGCAAGTATTCACACCAACGATGCACTCTGGACGCGCCACATCGGCGAGCTACGAGTCCTGGTTAGCGTTGACTACCGCGGCATCGGCTTGGGCAAACGCTTGACCAACGAAGCGTTCGCTATCGCCAAAGACATGGGCCTGAAGAAGATCACCGCTCAGATGACGACCAGCCAGCGCGGAGCTCGCCAGGTGTTCGAGCACCTCGGATTCCGCCCGGAGGCACTCCTCGCCGACCATGCGATGACGAAGGACGGCCGCACACATGACCTCCTGCTCATGTCCTACGACGTAGCCGGCTTCCACGACGCAGCCGCCAGCGCGTAATCCAGCCCAGAACTAGCAACGCCGCCACAAATGTGGCGGCGTTGCTAGTTCTTCTCGGTTGGAGTATCAGCCAGCGTCTGCAGCCATCGACTCGACGGTGGCTCCGGCTACCCGGCGACGATCGGCTCCCTCGTCCTCTGCGAGACCCAATTGCGGGATGTCCGACTTCTCGACGCCAGCAGCCGACCTCAGCTCGACAAATGCTTGGTCGACGAACTCCTTCAATCGAGTGACATCCGACGCGTCCGCCGAGGCCGACATCAAGCCAAACGTCAACTTCTGGTCATAGCTCATGACACCGCAGCCGATGCCCATCTCCCAGCCCAGCGGCACCAGCGGATAGAGCGAAAGAAGGCGACGCCCCACCGTATACAGCGGGATCATCGGGCCGGGCACGTTCGTACAGATCATGTTCGCCAGGGTGTTTGGGGGCGTGGGCAGCGAACCCATGAACGCCTGCAGCGCCGGCGGTACGTCGTTGATCCCCTGGCTAAGGATCTCCGTGCCCTGGGCGACACCGGTACGCTTGAGCACCTGCGTTCTGGCGTTGACAATCTGCAGCCTCTCGACCGGATCCGATACGCCGACCGGGACCTCCACCAACAACATCGAGACGCGGTTTCCGAGCGCTCCTCGTTCGTCCTCGCTGCGAACGTTCACTGGCGTCAGTATGCGCATCGCCCGCCCTTCGATGCTCTGGCCATGCATCTCGAGATAGCGGCCCAGCGCTCCACCGAGAACGGCTAGCACTACGTCGTTCACCGTACCACCGACAGACTGGCGAATCGCTCTGATCTCCGCGAACGAGAACTCGCTCACGGCGGCGCTCCGGTCTTTCTGCAGCGGCTTGTTGAACGGGGCCCTCGCCACCGGCGCCGTGACGTAAGCACGCGAATTCTCTAGTGCCCGGACGATCGCCCGCCCTCGTTCACTGCCCACCGTCAGCGAGTCGCCGATGGATCTCTGCACCTCGGCTATGCGATCGATTCGCTGGGATAGCGTGTCCAGCGCCGCCTCCGCGAACAACTTCAGCGGACCCGGGATCGGCGGTCGTTCCTGCAGAGGTCTCGGCTCCACCGGCGGCATGTCCGCCGAGACGTCCATGATTATCATAAATAGCTCAACGCCGGAAACCCCGTCAACGAGGCAGTGATGCACCTTGGAGACCATCGCGCTGCGATCTCCTGCAAGGCCCTCAATGATGTAGAGTTCCCAGAGCGGCTTTCCGCGGTCGAGTTTGGGGGCGAACAGCTTCGCGGACAGCTCCATCAGCTGCTCATCGCTACCGGGCGCATCGATCTTCACTCGCATGATGTGCCGCGTGATATCGAAGTCTGGATCCCACTCCCAGCTCGGGTGGCCAACGTTGAACGGCGCCGGCACCACGCGCTGCAAATAGCGTGGGATCAGGTGAAGCTTTGCGTTTACGGTGTCAACGAAGCGTTGGTACTGTACCTGACCTTCGAATATGCCAAGGGACCCTATATGAAGCGGCGCTTCTTCCTTCTCCAGATAGAGGAAAGAAGCGTCCTGAGCGCTGAATCTCTTGCTGAGGCTCCCCTCAGGCATTGAATTAACCCCTTTTCCTGAGACAGACGCCAATGCGTAGCGACTGTTTCTTACCCTATTGCCCCCCCACCGAGCGACATAGGCATTATATACCGTTACAAGCGAACTGCAACGTCTACAAGCGAACAGCAACGTTGTGTGACATAATCTTCACACGATCGAAATGTAGCGCGGTGGCCACCGCGACCGTCTACTCACTGAGGGTCCAAAACTTAGACATGGATACACGCACAGTACTCGACGACAGATTCCGGTCGAACGCTGCTCTTCCCTTGTGGCGCGAGGCGCTGCTGGGCATCGACTGGATATCCCTGCGCGTATCGCCAGTCTTCCGAGGTATCGGCATCCCGCGGGGGGACGGTTCGGCCGTGATCGTGATCCCGGGCTTCCTCGGCTCCGATCAGTATCTGGGTGACATGAACGCCTGGCTGCACAGGATCGGTTACACCCCGTATCTCTCAGGAATAGGACGCAACGCGGAGTGCCCTGAGATCTTGAGCAACCGCCTCCACGAGACGATCAAACGAGCCCGCAAGGAAACTGGCCGGAAAGTACATCTCATCGGCCACAGCCTCGGCGGCGTTATTGCCAGGGGTGCGGCCGTCCGCTGGAAGCGCGAGATCGCATCCGTGACGACCATGGCTTCGCCCTTTCGAGGCGTCACGGTGCATCCGTTCATCCTGCAAACGGCGTTCGTTGTCCGCGGCCGCATCCGGCAACGGCGCAACGGCCCTAAAGTCGAAGCCGAGTGCTACACCAGTGACTGCAGCTGCGACTCTATCTCCGCTCTACGAGCTGACTTCCCACCTTCGATCCCGAAACGAGCGATCTACACCAAGACCGACGGCGTCGTCGACTGGCGTTTCTGCATCGACGAAGAGGACACAGACATCGAGGTCCGGGGCACCCACGTCGGCCTCGCCTTCAACCCGCAGGTCTATCGCGCTATCGGCGAATTCCTCGCGGAGACCCATAGCTCACGCCAGGAAGAAGTCGCCTGAGCCGCTAAACCGAAACGCAAAAAAAGGGGCGCGACATGCGCCCCCCCCCTCTTAATTCCAGGAAAAAGTCGGCTAGGACGACTTGGTCTCGGAAGCCTCCCGTGTCTTGGTGTTGCTGGACGTCCGGCGGCGTACTCTGCCGCGTACGTTCTCGACAGCGGAGCCGGCACGGTTCACTGTATCGCGAGTCGCTTCGATCGCGGCCTGACCGGCCTCGCGGTTCGCCTCGATCACGCGTCGGATCGTATCTCGTCCCTCACGCTGGCCGTCACCAACCTCGTCGATGAGCTGGCGCGTCAGGTCCAGAACGCGGCCCTGTGCGTCGGTGACCGCTCGGATCGAACTGGCGTAGAACCCAGCCACGTCACGCGGCGAAGTTGCGAGCCTTCTCGTCAGATCAACAGCGTCCCGCTGGCCTCGCTCCGTCTCGTCGATCAACTTTCGCGAAATCCGGTAACCCCGGTCAGTGGCGGACCGAACGGCATCCAGAAGAGCATCGTAGGAGTCGTTGACAGCGGAGAAGAACTTGTCGACTGTCTCTTGGTTGGGCATGCTTGACCTCCAGGTTGACAAAGTTTACATCTATGTGCAAGATACACATAGCGGCAATCCGCTGTCAACCCCTGGCAGGACTCAATTCATGGAACAAAAGATAAACGCACGCAAACGCACCACTCGGCCCAGCGGTAAGGGAAGTACTGGCAAGGCCAGTGCTAATGGCGCCCGGTCCGGACCGCGACTGACCGGCGATCTGCTCTCGTCCAGCCTTCTAGCATATCTGCGACGTTGGAACACCTACGGTTACCAGCTCGTCCAGGAGCTTGGTAAGGCAGGCGTTGAGAACTTTGACTCGACAACAGTGTACAGAACCCTTCGCCAACTTGAGAGATCCGGTCTTGTATCATCGTTCTGGGACACCTCAGAATCGGGTCCGGCGCGCCGCATGTACGCCATCACCAAAGCAGGCGATACGTTCCTCGATCTGTTCCTCGATACGTTTACTCGTTATCAAAACATATTGCAATCAGCTCTCAATTCATTAGACAATCCGAACAGCAACACCGATCGGGAAGCCAAACAACGGCAAGAAAACTCGACGGCGCGAAGGAGGCGACAAAATGGCGGACGGTAACGGACGCACAGAATCGGCCAACGCCGACGTAGCAGAAACCTGGCGCAACTGGCTTACGGAAACAGAACGTCAGGTCAACGGCTTCTTCAACGAAGTCATGGGTACCGACGCGTTCAGCAGGGTAGCCGGAAACTACATGGACGGATACTCGGTAATGCAGCGCACTCTCAACCAGGGCATGGAGCGCTACCTCAACACCTTCAACCTGCCCACCCACAGCGACATCGTCGAACTTGGCGACCGCCTGCGTACGATCGACGAGCGCCTGACCACCATCGAAGGCAACCTGCGCACTGTGGCCGAAAAGGCTGGCCTGGAGCCTTCGGCTTCCGTCACGCAACTGAAGCCCAAGCGCACCAGACGCCCCAAGTCACAGAAAAAGAATCCCGCCAGCTAATCGGATCTTCTGAAGTTAGGAGGGTACCGTGACGACGACTCGCCAGCCCTACGCCAGGCAGTTCGTAGAAGCTGCACAAAGCCAAATAGACAGAAATCGCGAGCGGGCCAAGAAGGGCCTCGAGATCCTGCTGGCGCGCGAAGAACCACCGGTCGGGATCACCCCCAAGGACGTCATCTACTCACGCGGTACCATGCGGCTATACCACTACCGCCCCTGGACCGACGAAGTCTACCGCGTGCCGGTCGTGTTCATCATGTCACTCGTAAGCAAGCCCTGGATCCTCGATCTAACATCGGGCCAAAGCTTCGTTCAGCACATGCTTCAGGAGGGGTTCGACGTCTTCATGGTGGATTGGGGGATTCCTCGTCCCGAGGATACGAACCTGAGGTTCGAGGACTACGTCGATGACCTGATGCCTCGCTGCTTCGAGGAGGTCCAGAAGGCCACCGGCGAGGAAGAATACACGATCCTCGGCTACTGCATGGGCGGCATGCTCGCCCTGATGTACGGCGGCATCAACCCGGACGCCCCAATCAAGAACCTCATCTGCGCCGCCACCCCCGTCGACATGGATGGCATGGGCCTGTTCAAGACCTGGACCGACAAGCGCTACTTCGACATCGACCGGCTCGTCGACTCCGTCGGCAACATCCCGCCCGATCTCATGCTGCGCTCGTTCGAGATGCTACGGCCCAGCGACCGTTTGTTCAGCTACGTACGGCTACTCGACAACCTTTGGGACCCAATGTTCGTCATGGGCTACCGCATCATGTACAAGTGGACGAACGAGCAGATCCCGTTCCCCGGTGAGACGTATCGGCAGTTCGTGCGCGATCTCATGTGGGAGAACAAGCTCCTGAACGGCACCATGGATATCGCCGGTAAACGAGTAGATCTGAAGGCCATAAAGTACCCCGTATTCAATGCGATGGCGGAACACGACCACATCGCTCCCTACAAGGCCACCCGCCCCCTGACGTCGCTCGTCGGCAGCGAGGACACAGAAGACATCACCCTTAAGGGCGGCCACGTCTCGCTCGTCGCCGGCAAGAACGCCGTCGGGCGGTTGTGGCCACGAGTCGCCGAGTGGCTCGGCGAGCGATCGGTCTGAGACGAACCTCGTGCGCATAGACGGCCGCACGGCGATCATCACCGGAGCCTCTTCCGGCATTGGGCGGGCGACCGCCCAAGCTCTGGCGCGACGCCACGCTAACGTCGTTCTCGCCTCGCGCAACCAGCAAAAGCTGGAAGCCGTCGCGGAGGAGATCGGCGGGCCCTCCAACCAGGTGCTCATCGTGCCTACGGACATCACCGATCGCCTCTCCGTCGAAGCTCTGGCGCGGATAACGATCGAAGAGTTCGACTCCGTAGACATCCTTGTGAACAACGCCGGCATTGGCCTTTACGCCCCCATCGCCGGCGGCAGCCTCGACAACATGCGCCGCCTCTTCGACGTCAACTACTGGGGTGCCATCCACTGCATCCAGGCCGTGGTGCCTTACATGCTTTCGCAGCGCAGGGGCCATATCGCCAACGTCTCATCCGTGGCCGGTAAGCTAGCGCCGGCCTACATGGGCGCCTACTCCGCTACGAAGTTCGCATTGACCGCCGCCTCAGACGCGCTTCGCTCCGAACTTTCCGGAAGCGGCATCCACGTATCGACGATCTACCCCGGCCTGACGGAGACCTCGTTCACGGAAAACATGATCCAGGAGGTCGACGTCCCCCGTATCCCGCCCATCGCCCGGTTCGTCAACTCATCCACCGTCGCGAACCGGATAGTCCAGGCGATCCGCTGGAACTTCCGCGACGCCTACATCTCTCCGGAGGACGTCGGGATCGTCGGACTGAACGCCATCGCCCCCCAGTTGGTGGACCTTGGTATGCGCACGTTCATGCGCGGACCACAACTTCCAATGGGTGACATAAGGCTCCCCCTTGATCTCGGCGCCGCAAGCGAAACGCCCGCTGCGGACGCTGAACCTCCATCCGAATCCGCCTAGATCACTAACACTCCGTCAGTTCGTCTAGGAACCCAGCGACAAACCTGAGGAGCGCCAGCGCGTCCACCGCATCGACATCATCATCGCAGTCGACATCGCCTTGGACCGCCTCTCCAGAGAAGGCACCGGCTGGCTGCGCGCAAGCCACCAGTTCGTCCGAGAACCCACCAACGAACCTCAGGATCACCAGCGCGTCGACGGCATCTCGGTCACCGTCGCAATCGATGTCCCCGTGCTTCGACTCTGGCGGCGGAGTGCCAGTGGGGCCCGGTGTCGGCGTCGCCGTCGGATCGGATGTCGGACCCGGCGTCGAGCCGTTCGTCGGAGAAGGAGTCACCGTACCCGTTGACGTTGGTGTCGGCGTGGGAGTCGGCGTGACGGTGCCGGACGGCCCCGGTGTTGGTGTCGGCGCGCCGGTGCCGGACGGTCCCGGCGTCGGTGTCGGCGTGGGGACCGGCGTCGGGCTGGCCGTCGGCGTCGGGCTCGGAGTAGACGTGGGAGTGGCGCCGGGGCAGTCAGTGTTCACCGCGACGAAGGCGTTGTTAGTCGTCGTCGGAAAATGATCGACGCCTTCTGTATCTATGTGCACGCTGAACAGAAAGGTTAGAGCATGTACGTTTGTTGTCACACTGGGCATCGTAACTAGCGTCAGGGTGCTGATGGCCCCCGAACCTGTAGTTCCTAAGGCTGGGAGGTCCACGACATCGTGAAGGTAGTCGCCGTCTGATTGCGGACCGTCACTGACGTTGAAGATGGTCCAGCCGTTGGCCGTAGCGAAGGGAGTCGCGATCTGCGTGACTGTCATCTGGTTGGGTGCTGGAAAGTCCAGCCCAAAGGACGTTGCTATGGCAGGATTCGTTCCGGGTATGTTGTCGACGAGAACCTGGACTTCCAACGTATCCTCGGCGTCCTCATCCGCATCAAGCAAATTGTTCTCGTTGATCCGGGCGCACGACTGTACCGTCCCGATCGCCGTGCCTGTGTTTGCCGGAAACGCTGACGGATCCATGTCGATCGACATCGCGTCCATCGCCCCCGGATCCGGTGTTCCGGCGCTGGCATCGCCGCCGAAACCGTCCGTCCCCACGTAGATCACGAAAGCCGCCATCGTCACGACGGCGACCGCCACAAACACCCGCATAGACCGCAACCTCCCTTGTGCGAACTTCACCTTCGTAGATCAAGTGTAGCGAGGGTTAGCCAGAGAAACGCAAGATTCAGGTCACAAATCGGTTATAACCGGCAGGACGGAGCGAGCAGGCCAGCAGAACGCCGTAGCTCGTCAAGAGACCGCCCTTCGTTCGGTATTAGAGGTTTTTTGTGGTGGAGACGGAGGGGAATCGAACCCCTCGTCCAGATGAAAGCCCACCCGAACGTCTACAGGCTTAGCTGTCGGTTTCATCTCGCCCGGCGCACGCCAGACAGCGGGCTTACCACCGGGCCAACCGGAAAGTCTTAGGCCTCCCTTACCGGTGTCAAGGAAGCAGCACCCCGGCATTGCGTCGTCGAGTCCTGCCCACCGGGACGAGGCCTGGACCAAACGCCACTACCTAATTAGGCAGCGAGAGCGTACTGGTTTTCGCCAGATACTTTTGGTGCCACCGTTTAGGGAGAGTGTGGCGATCTCCGCCTGCGATTCGGGATCAACCGTTCACTGTCGAATCCTGTCGTCCCCGTAGCACCTATTTTAACATGAAAGGCCGTCACGCCCGGTGCCGCATCGCCCGCTGTATCGCCCGCTCCGCATCACGCTTCGCCAGGTCCTGACGCTTGTCGTACTGCTTCTTACCCTTCGCCAGCGCGATCTCCAGCTTCGCCCTGCCATCCTTCAAGTACAAACGCAGCGGGATCAGCGTCACCCCCTGTGCCTCTACCTCGTACGCCATCTGCCGAATCTCCTTACGGTGCAGCAGCAGCTTCCGGTCGCGCGTCGGCTCATGGTTCTGTCGCGCCGCTGGCAGGTACTGCGCGATGTGCGCGCCCACCAGCCACAGCTCACGGCCCTTCGGACGCACGTACGCCTCACGAATACTCACTTTTCCCTCGCGAATCGACTTGATCTCGGAGCCAAGGAGCGAGAGACCAGCCTCGAACGTCCGGAGGATGTGGTAGTCGTGTCGGGCTTTGCGGTTTAGGGTGACGGTCTTTTCGCCCATCGCCATAGTGTAAACGATCCCCGCTAGGGGAGGACTTTACATAACGCTTCTAGTCGAGCACCTGTGCCAACTCGTCGTGCAAAAAGTTGATCGCCGCAAATAGCTGTACGTCGCGAACCGCCTCCACGTCGGCGTCCGTGAAAGTAACCGTGATGTCCGGGGCGATCCCTATACCTTCGATCAGCTCACCGCTGGGAGTGAGCCAACGAGCGATCGTGACGTAGAGCGCGCCACCGTCTGACAGAGGACGGACGTGGTTGACGGAACCCTTGCCGAACGTCTGCTCGCCGATCAGTGTAGCGCGGTTGTGATCGCGCAGAGCGGCGGCCAGGACCTCGGAACCGCTCGCCGAGAACTCGTTGACAAGAAGCACTATCGGGATCTCCGTCGCCTCACCACCGGCATGCGCCTCGAACACAGTCTCTGAGCCATCTCTGTCGACCTGCGTCAGTATGATGCCTTCGTCGATGAACATGTCGGCGATCTGGACGGTGGCGTCCAAACCACCCCCCGGGTTGTAGCGAACGTCCAGAATCAGGCTGTCGAAGCCGGCGTCCACGATCTCCTTCAGTTTGGCGCTCATATCCCCAACGGACTGGTCTGTGAACTGCTCGAGCCGGATATACGCGACGTCGTTAACAGGATCCCCGTTCTCGTCTTCGATCGTCTCGCTGAACACCGTCGGGATCACGATCGTGGCACGGACGATCGTGATGTCCTCGATCTCGCCGTCGAAGTGGCGGATCGTCAACGTCACCGGCTCGCCCTGCGGACCGCGAATCACACCGACCGCATCTCGGACGGACCAACCCTCGGCCGACTCACCGTCGACCGCCAGGATCACGTCTCCGAACACCAGCCCTGCCTCAGCGGCCGGTGTGTTGCTGAACGGTGCGACGATAAAGATCTCGCCCGTGACCGCATCCTGGTCCACCTGCGCCCCGATGCCCTCAAACGCGCCGGAGATGATGTCGATGCCAAGCTCGTACTGCTCGGGCGTGATGTACTCGGTGTGCGGGTCGCCCAGCGCCTCGATGGCGCCGTCGATAGCGCCCTCACGCAGTATGTCGTAATCGACAGCGTCCGGGACCACGAAGTCCTGATCCAGGATCTCCATGATCTCGTCGAGGATGCTGAAGCCGTCACCGGAAACGTCGATGGTGGTGCTTGATCCGCTACCGGTGGACGACCCCTCACCGTCGTTGATCGCGTAGCCGACGACGCCGGCCAGCACGATCATCAATACAACAGTAAGAGCGGCGAAACTGAGCTTAACGGTCTTCCACATAGATCACACCTTTATCCGATTGGGTAATGACTCTTGACATAAACAGCGGCCGCCCCGATCGCCGGAGTCTACATCTTCAGTATCAACTTCGGGCGACTTCCTGTACCGTCCACGGCGGTTAACTCTTGGTAAAGTCTAACATCGGCCTTTCGAGGCTGCCAATCATCGCCTCTCTCACCGGGTAATACGCCCGAACCCCCAGAAACGGATCGCGAACGGACGTGAGAGGGACAACAGACGAAAACCGGCGTCGCCCGCACGACGCCGGCGTTCGACACGCCAACGACCGAAATATCGGTACTCAGGCCCGACAATTGCTCCATCAATATCTCGGCACCGATATCAATAATCTTACCGACCTCGGCGAAATCTCCCACACCAATGGGCCTCGGGTCGGTCCTACCACACGTCACCGAGCACCAAGCCAATCGCCACAGCATCGTCAGGAGCCCGCTCCCCGCGCATTTCCAACGGCCCAGCGTTCACGGGTTATATGTCAACCGCCCACAGCCTACCTTCCATAACAGTTATAGTGCGAACATGTCTCGCGCTGTCAGGATTGGCTTCCCATACCCCTTTCCTCTAGTATCGATATCCCGATGACCCACAAGATCACCCTCGAACGCAACAAACTGCGTTTCTCAGCCGCCCACTTCACGACCTTCGGAGGCGACTGCGAACCGCTGCACGGACACAACTACGACGTACTCGTCGAGATCGAAGGCTCACTCACCGCCGATTCCTGGGTGCTGGACTTCGGCGACGTCAAACAAATAGTCGGCGCGCTCTGCGACGAGCTGGACCATAAGTTCCTGCTGCCGCTACAGAACAGCGCGCTCGACGTAACTTCGAGCGGCAACGAATGTGAGATCAGATTCGCTGAACGACGTTACGTCATGCCCAGAGCGGATGTTGTCGAATTGGACATCGACAACTCAACCGCCGAGCGGCTGGCCGAATGGTTCGCCCAGCGGATCTGTGAGGCGCTGGGCAACCGGGGCGCTGAGAACGTCGCCAGCGTCACGGTGGGTGTCGAAGAGGCGCCCGGACAAGCGGGTTGGTTCACACTTCACGTTCAGAACGGTTGACACGGCAGCGCGCTCACTGCCAACTAGGGTAACTGTCCTTGGATTCGGGATCGTTCAGAATCCGCTGCACGTCAGTGCCGTCCGGGCGCATTATGTAAAGGTCGAAGTTCCGGTCGTCGCGGTTCGAGGCAAAAACGATCCACTCACCATCCGGCGACCAGACCGGTTCGATGTCGAACGCGGGATTGTTCGTGATGTTCGCTTCCTCGCCTGTCTCCAAGTCGAGAACGAAAATCTCATAGTCGCAGATCCCGCCGGAGGTGTTGCAACCTTGGATCGTTCCCCGATCGTCGCGAAAGGCGATCTTAGTCCCATCCGGCGACCAGTGCGGTTCAGCGTGTAAGGCGCCCTCTGGTTGCGATACCAGGACCTCGACCTCTCCCGTTCGGACGTCAACGACGCAGATCCAGAAAGTATTGCCCTCGCCGCTGATGATCGCACTGTAGTAGAGGATCTGCTCGCCATCCGGTGACCAGTCGCCGACGATCGACCCCACACGGCAAGCCTCCTTTGTCGACGCCGACACGGACTGCATGACCGTCCGCACACCTGTTCCGTCGGGACTCATCACGAGAATGTTGCCGCCCCGGCTGAAAGCGATCTGCGAACCGTCCGGCGACCAGCGTGGGCTCGCCTCAGCGCCATCGCCTTGAGTTAGCTGCCGGAGATCGCTGCCGTCCGTTCGAATCGTGTATATCAGCGTGGTGCCAGTACGACCGGAGAAGAACGCCACTGTAGTGCCATCCGGCGACAGGTCGGACTCGTCGCCGAGGACGACATCATCGGCGAGAGCGCGCGCGTTGTCACCGTTGGCGTCCATGATGAAGATGTCCGATGAGCAACCTAGCACGAGCCGGACGTAGGTGATCGTTCCCTCGACCTCCTCAGGACCTTCGCCCTGAGACGGCGGGCCTCCGCCCATGTTGCAATTGCCTTCCACGCCCAGAGGCGGATCCGTGCTGGCCGGCGTGGTCACAGTCGCACTCCCATTGCCTCCATTCCCGCAAGCCAACGCCAGCGTTGCGAGTACCACCACCGCGACCGGAGTCACGGCCCTAGGCAGCGGCAATGGGCGACGGCGATCATCAGGCATGATAACGAGGTTATGATTCGGTCTGCAGACCAGTCAAGTCACTTTCTTGGTGGCCGCGGCTAGATCAGGGCTATGGTCGGCTTAGCAGCCCGTTTAGGCTGCCGAGCCCGGAGGTATCTTCCACAGGCGGTGCGTCGCCAGCGTCACGGTGGGCGTCGAAGAGGTGCCCGGACAAGCAGGTTGGTTCTCACTTCACGTTCACAACGGTTGACACGGCGACGAAAGAAACTATCATGTATCGTGCTGGACTCCCAACATAAACTAAACTGGTTTCAAGCGAGGCACTCTCATGAAGATCGACTGGCAACAAGCGATCAACGACATTCTCTCCACAAAACTGTCCTGCCCTCGCTGTGGCACGCTCACCGACGAAGTCATGATCGGCCACCTTCGCACGCCGGAAGCGACCGAGTGGGCGCCTCTGTGCGAGGGCTGCACCAAGAAAGACAACTGCGAATCCCGTAAGTTCGTCCTCCTCTGCGAGAGCTGTGCGACGACGACTCGTCTCCGCGGCCGCCGCGTCGACGAAGAAGGGTTCATGACCGCCCTCACCGAGGAATGCCGGCGTAGCCTCGAAGAAACGCTCGACTACCTCTCGGACTTCTGGCGCGAGGACCTCGACATCGAACCTGACGAGATGGACAAGCGCCTCGAGGACATCGACCCCACCCTCTTCA
>JACZRQ010000063.1 GCA_022574655.1 Chloroflexota bacterium | reverse complement strand
CACGGCTGCAATGACGACCTGCCTGCCTGTCAGCTTGTTCACTTGTGATACCTTCCTTTCTATAATAAGTATCCTGCTAAACGTATAGTACTTGACACAACGTTTAGTGTCAAGGTATATATTTACAAACGCTTCGAGCAGGAGGCCGAACCCATGAATCTTAGGCTGACCAAGCGCGGCGATTACACGGTGCGGGCGGCATTAGCTCTCGCCCGAGCCTATCCAACATCGGACTACAAGAAGATCCGCGAGGTGGCGGCGGAGATGGATCTCCCCCTCCAGTACACGCCCGAGATCCTGGGCTTGTTGGCGAAAGCTGACCTGGCCGAGGCGCGCGCCGGCCGCGACGGCGGCTATCGGCTACGCCAGGATCCGGCTGAAATCTCGCTGCTCGCCGTGGTCGAGGCCGCGGAAGGGCCGCTTCGGACTGAGCGGTGTACGCTCAGTGGCGGGCCGTGTCGCTGGGAGGAGATGTGCGCGGTTCACCCTGCCTGGGAGAAGGCGACAGAGGCGTTCCGAGAGTCCTTAGCTAACGTGAACCTCGCGCAAGTCCTGGCGGTCGACGTGGGCTTAGAGGCTGGAGATTACACTGTCCCCGAAAGCGCGCACCGCCGTTCCCTCGCCACCGGTAGGTCGCCGGCCAAGCGCACCCGCGCCGCTAAGCGGTCGAAACGAACGTCTTAATCGGAAAGCTGACGCCGCGCCTCCCGCTCGACGATGCGGTAGACCTCCCACAGCGGCAGGCCGCGCTCGCGGGCGATGCGGGCGCACGCCTCGTACTCCGGCGCGACGGAGGGAGGGCGGCCGGGCAGGCGCTTCACCTTCACCGCCGCCGGCCCCAGGCTCGATTCGAACTGTAGCTCCTCGCGCTCCGCTTCATGGCGCGTTACCGGTCGCACACGCACTCCCAGCGTCGATGTCTCGCGCAGGATCGTCTTCGCGACGCGCGCTTCGTCTCCCTCGGTGCAGATCACGGACAGCATGAGCGCCGGCCGGCCCTTCTTCATCTGGATCGGTGTGAACCAGGCGTCCGCCGCTCCCTCGGACATCAGCTTCTCCTGCACGTAGCCCAACAGCTCGCCCGTCATGTCGTCGATATTCGTCTCGATGAGCACCATCGACCGCGTCGGAGCCTCCGCCCCCTCTCCGATCCACATGCGAAGCACATTCGGACGATCGGCCGGGTCGCGAGACCCCGCTCCGTACCCGATGCGATCTAAAGTCATCTCCGGTCGACCGAACGTCGCCAGTGTCGTCACGATCGCCGCTCCCGTGGGTGTGACCAGCTCCCCCGTCGCCCCGTCCGGTCTGCGAAGCGGCGCCTTGGCACGGGACAGCAGCTCGAGCGTCGCCGGTGCCGGCAATGGCAGGGGCCCGTGCGGACCGTTAGCCGTCCCCTCTCCCGTGGGAAGAGGGGATGCGTACACGTCATCGATGCCCAGAAGCCGCCATCCGGCGATCGTCCCCATGACGTCCACGATCGCGTCCACCGCGCCGACGTCGTGCAGATGCACGGTCTCTACGGTCTCACCGTGGACCTTCGCCTCGGCTTCCGCCAGTCGTGTGAAGACGCGGCTACCCTTCTCTCGATCGCTTGTAGGAACCGATGATGATCCGACGATCGACAGCACGTCCTGTAGGGTTCGGGGCGATTGGTCTTCACCTACATCCACCATCACCTGCGTCGCCGCGAGGCCACCTCGCGTCACACGCTGCGAGTCCAGCCGATATCCCTCGAGCGGAATCTTCTCCAACTCGGTTCGGAGGTCGGCTAAGGGAACTCCAGCATCGACCGTCGCGCCAAGGAGCATATCTCCGCTCACACCGGAGAAGCAGTCCAGGTAGGCGACTCTGGTCACGACCGCGGTTCTAAGGAATGATGCTCACGACCCCGAGGAACCCCCACGTCTGTCCGACGAGGAACACGATCTGGTCGTCGGATACAATAACGCGCTCGTCGGGGCCGATTAGCTGAAAGCCGCTGAGGTGGAGCCAGAAGAGGTCATCGACACCCAGGTCGGGCGAAAGTTCCTCTTGCCGAAACTCTTCGAGGTCCGCATGGGACGATTGCCAGTCCGCTTCACGTGCCAGCGGGATGCGATTTTCGAACGACTCCGTAGCGCCCTCCGGCGTCGCGTATAGGCTGATTGACGTGTTGATCGCGGTCACATTCGCTATGTCTGTGGGATCCACGCGTTGGTAGTCGGCGGCGAAACCAAGAATCCGTCCCCATTCGTCAAGCTGCGCCTTCGTCGGACCGGTCCCCAGTCCGCTCGCAGACTCCGCGTTCGTGGAGAACGATCCGCCTAGCGGCTGAAGCCCCTCCGGCAGGTCCTCAAACTGCAGAATCAGGTCAGGGAGGACGTCCTGCAGCCCGTCTTCATCTGTCGCCAGGCTACCGGAGTCGATCGCGTCCCGCATATGCTTGGCCTGCTGCACGACGAGCGCCTCGATTGCGGGCAACATCGAACTTCGCTGGTCGTCGGTGGCTGCGCCAGTGCCGTCGTCGTCGCCATCGCTTCCGCACGCCGCGACTGTGACGGTGATTGCGAAACAGATGGCGGTCAATGTCAGAAGTCGTCTCACTCTTCGCTCCGTCCTTCCCACGATTGATGGTTGATAACGGCTGCAAGGTAGCCGGCGCCGAACCCGTTATCGATATTGACGACTGACACACCCGGAGCGCAAGAGTTCAGCATCGCCAGCAGCGGCGCCAATCCCTGAAAGCTGGCCCCGTAGCCAACTGAAGTCGGCACCGCGATCACCGGCGCTGACACGAGGCCCGCGACGACGCTGGGTAGCGCCCCATCCATGCCGGCAATGACGATGATCGCGTTCGCTGCCTGCAAGGCGTCGCGCTTGTCGAGAACGCGGTGGATGCCGGCGACTCCTACGTCGTAGAAGCGGTCGACCGTGCAGCCCATCGCCTTTGCCGTCACGGCCGCCTCCTCCGCTACAGGCTGATCTGACGTGCCGGCGCTGCAGATCACAACGCCAGGCAGCTTCGGCTTGCCCTGCTGGTCGAGAACCACTGTCCGCGCGACTGCGTTGTAGACAACTCCGGGCACAAGTTCCTTGATCGCCTGATAGGCGTCGATATCCACTCTTGTGGCCAGGAGGCTTCCGTTGCGTTCAGCCAGCTTCTCGGCGATCGCGGCCACCTGTTCGGGCGTCTTTCCCGCGCCGTAGATCACCTCGGGAAATCCCCGGCGCAGAGCGCGATGATGGTCGATCTCGGCGAACCCAAGGCTCTCATAAGGCAGATCCTTGAGCTGTGCCAGCGCGTCATCGACCGACACGCCTCCGTCCCGCAGCGAATCCAGAAGTTCCCTGAGCTTATCTTGATCGATGGCTGCTCTCCTTCGAGCCTCTATTGCAGGTCAAGATTGTAGCATTGAGGATTTTGTTTGGTAAATCAGGGCGTCTACGCCCAACCACGGCGATAATGACTGACATGCGGGAGTCATGGCTTACCTACGCGCTCGCCATCGCAGCGGTCATCGGCTTCGTCGTGCTGGCTGCGTTCGCGGCGTCGTTCGACAGGTTCGAGGGCGATCTCTGGCTTACCCAGCAACTTCAGCAGATCGACGGCGACGCCATCGTTCGCGTGCTCGACTGGACGGAGGACCTCAGCGACGACCCGATCGTGATCGGTATTTGGTTCGTCAGCGGGGTGGCGTTCTTCCTGCTGGGTGGCTGGCAGCCGGCGTTTTGGCTGGGGTTAGGAGCGGTCGCCCGCTCTTTCATCCCCTTGCTCAAAGAAATCGTGGGCCGGCCCCGCCCATCGGCGGATTTGGTCGAGTTCACGGAGCAGTCCACTACAATGTCGTTTCCGAGCGGGCACGCCACCACCGTCGTGATCTTGTTTGGGCTCGTGTTCTACTTTTCGAGTGTGTACATACGCAATGCTGCCGCGCGGCTAGCCGTTCAGGCGGCATGCGTCTGGTTGGTCGTCGTGGTCGGGCTGGAGCGAGTCCACGCCGGTCAGCACTGGCCCAGCGACGTACTCGGCGGCTTCTGGTTTGGCGGGCTTATCGTCGCTGCGATGATCGTGCTTCATCGGCGCTTCGCCCGAGCATGATGGCGCGGAGGATATCTTCCATGAGGTCGACTACCAGAATAAAGTACGGAAGTGAGGAGCGACCGTTGATACGTGCGATTTGGCGGTGTGGCCCCGTAACTTCCCGGTTCGCCGTATCGTTGTTAGGATGACGCGCTCCATATGAACTGGATAGACCTCGTAATAGTCCTCATCATCATCGGTTTCGTGGCCGCCGCGTACCGCGCTGGTCTGATCCGTGAAGTCGTGACGATCGTTGCCGTTTTTCTCGGCATCGTCATCGCCGGCCTCCTGTACGACGACCTGGCGACCGACGTCCTCGTCTTCATCGATGACGCCGACGCAGCGCGCGCCATCGCCTTTCTCATCCTCCTGGGATCGGTCTACCTGCTCGGGCAGATCGCCGCTTACGTACTGAAGGCCATGGCGTCGATCATGATGCTTGGATGGGCGGACAAGTTCGGAGGAGCCGCCTTTGGGTTGCTCAAGGGTTTGATCGTCGTACAGATGCTGGTGATCCTGTTCGCGGCGTATCCCAGCCTGGGATTGGGCGATGCGATAGGCAACTCTGAAATTGGTTCATTCTTCGTCGATGATGTGTCATTCTTGCTCGTGATTCTGCCGGGCGACTTCAACGATCGGATCGACGAGTTCTTGCTCCCTGAGGTGATCTAAAACCGCAGATTTGCGAGGTTTGCACGGATTATAACCTCTTTGGTAGGATGACCGCGGTGGTGAGTACTATTGGGGTCATCTGTTCCAGTCCTAGTCCTCAATCAGAATTACGAACCGCTGAACGTCTGCAATGTTCGGCGGGCGTTCGTACTTGTCGATCGCGGTAAAGCGGAGATCATCGAAAACGGCCGCGGTTACCTCCACAGCATCACCGCGATTTTCGAGATTCCGTCCGTCATCCGCCTCGTCTACCTGATCCGCCGGCCACGGCCGCAGGGGCGCCTCACACGGCGAGACGTCTTCCTTCGCGACAAGTTCAAGTGCCAGTATTGCCGCAGGCCCACTCGCGACCTGACTCTGGATCACGTTATTCCCCGCCATCGCGGCGGCGGGCACAACTGGGAGAACGTCGTGGCGGCCTGTAAGAGCTGCAACCACCTCAAGGCCGGCCGGACGCCGGAAGAGGCGCGGATGTACCTCCTGAAGGAGCCGTACCAGCCCACTTACAGCTACTATCGCTTGTTCTATCAGTACCTGCAGAGCCAGAGTGGCTGGCGAAAGTTCATCCCCGGCGGCGACACCGACTTCGGATTCGCATAGCACCTGACAATGCCGTGACCTCGTCTAGGCTGACATGACGAACGCGTCCTCCGATAGTGGACCCTTGGCCGATGCCAACGTCGGCGAAATCATCATCTACGTCAGAGACCTCGCGCGGATGAAACGCTTCTACAGCGAGCAGCTCGGATTCCGGATCGTTGCCGATCGCGGACGACTCGTGGCGTTCAGCGGCAACGCGGGCGCTGAGATAGTCCTGCACGGCGGGCGAGAGGATAGCCGCGATGGCGGCAACAGTTGGTTGCTGCAGATCATCGTGCCGGACATCGACAAGGCCGTGCTCGCCCTGAGAGAGCGCGGGGTCGCGATAAGCGATGTCGAACAGCGCCCGT
Source organism: Chloroflexota bacterium (assembly GCA_022574655.1). Taxonomy (GTDB): domain Bacteria; phylum Chloroflexota; class Dehalococcoidia; order SM23-28-2; family RBG-16-64-32; genus JACZRQ01. The sequence continues at coordinate 10,791 of JACZRQ010000063.1, read as the reverse complement.
ACGGACGGTACGCTCGCTTCAGCGACCCGGAAGGGAACCAACTTGGTCTTGAGCAAGCTTGACCCCACCTGTCGTTCTAAGGAGTTATGGCGATAAAAGATCGTGGGGTATTAGTCGGCAGTCTTCGCGGTCGGCGCTCTAGGACGTAAACCGGTCGAAGTGTTCCCAGAAGCACGCTCGAATCGCGTCCGTCTCCATTAACATCTCGTGCATCGAATCCTGAATCACCGCCAGCGCTACGGTTGAGTGTTACACAGCTTCGACGTTAGCCGGCACAGTCTTGTGCCAGGGTGTCCCCGCCAGCCAGTCGCGGTCCTCGCTCGCCGTCAGATCGTTCGGCGCTATGCCGATCGGCGAGGCCTCGAGGTCGACGCCGGAATAGTCGATGCCCAGCCCGTTCGGAAGCGACACGTGCCCACTCTGCATCCTGTCCGTGATCTCGACTGGCACCTCAACCGCGGCGCGCTTCGTCGTCACGCGGGCAAGATCGCCCTCGTCGAGGCCCAACTCGCTCGCATCGCTCGGGCTGATCCTGAGCGCCCCCACCCTGTCCTTCTTCCGCCATTCGGGGTTGCGAAAGATCGTGTTTGCCGTGAACGACCGCCGCTCTCCAGCCGAGAGCATGAACGGGTAGTCGCTATCCGCGCCGGGCGGTGTCTCAGATACAAGCTCGTTGATTTCGTTATACAGCTCCGGAATCGCCACGTTGATCTTGCCGTTCGATATCCCGATGCGGTTCCAGCTTTCATCGTCGTCGTCAACGGAGAAGATCAGTCCGGATGGGCTCGCCAGCACCGCGTCAAATAACTCATCTCCGTTGTTGAAGCCGGCTCGGCGCACTGATTCTGGATAGCGCATGAAGCACATCACCGCCGCCCCCCAGAGCACTGAGGCGGAGGCCGCGCCGTCGGGCAACGTCGGTCCCAATGATCGGTAAAGCGCCACGGGAAAAACTTGCTCCAGCTCCGGCTTCTGCATCGCCGCCATGAACGCTAAACCGAACTGCGTGCGTCCCTGCGCCAGAGCATCATTGAGCTTCGCGACCTCCTCCTCCGGCATCGCGCCCAGCGCTTCCACTAGGCGCGCGTGGATCTCCGGCTCCGTCAGGACGTTCGGAGGGGGGTCGAGCAACGGACGCCGCAGGTGAAAGCAGTTCTTCGGGAAATCGAAGTTGAAGAACGTCGCCTCCCACTTCTCGTACTGCGTCGGCGTTGGCAGGATGTAGTCTGCCAACCGGGCTGTCTCCGTCATCGCGACGTCGATCACAACCAGGAAGTCCAGCGCTTCGAGCGCCTTCTTCATCCGTTGGCTGTCGGCCAGCGAATGCGCCGGATTCCCGCTTTCCACGATCATCGCTCGGTAGCGGTCCGGGTGGTCTGTCAGGATCTCTTCCGCGATTACATTCCCTGGGACGAGACCGGTGATGATTCTCGCTCCCGCGACCGGACTCACCCGCTTCTTGCGAGGCGCATCGCCGTTCTGGCGCTGATCCCCGATCAGAGAGACGAACGGCGAAGGTATGTAGTGTGACCCCTTCTTGCCGAAGTTTCCCGTTAGCACCCAGATCAGCCGATTCAGATAGCTGACCAGCGTCGAGTGCCGGTTCTGCTGCACCCCCAGGTCTTCGAAGACCGCTACACTCTCGGCCTCGGCGATCCGGTGAGCCACGTCACGGATCATCTGAGCGCTAACGCCCGATGTCTCCGCGTATTCGTCGACAGGCACCTCGCGCAGCATCCCCACGACTTCCTCCTGGTCGGTCGCGTGTTCGGCCAGCCAGTCCTCGTCCACCAGATCATCCTGCACGATCACTCCGAGGATCGCCGCCAGCAACCACGCATCACGCCCAGGCCGGACCGCCATGTGGAAATCCGCAATGTCCGCGGTCTCGCTCCTCTTTGGGTCGATCACGACCATCGAGCGCTTCGGGTCCTTCTGAATCTCCCGCAGAGTGACCCTTGCGCGCGGGATGCTGTGCGACTGCCACGGGTTCTTGCCGAGGAATATCGCCACCTCACAATGTTCGAAGTCCCCGCGCGTCGCCGCCCCGAACATCTTCCCGTTCACCCAGAACTCGCCCGTCTTCTCCTGCGCCAGTGCGTTAGACCGGAACTTGATCCCGAGCGCATTCTGGGTGGCTCTCGAGTATGCTCCCGGCAAGTGATTACCCTGGCCGCCGCCACCGTAGTAGAAGATCTTATCGCCGCCATGAGTGTCGCGAACCGCCGCCAACCGCTCGGCGACCTCGCTGATAGCCGTATCCCAGTCGATCTCCTCGTACGATCCGTCCTCTCGGCGGCGTAGCGGCGACGTGACGCGCGCGTTGTTGTTCTGGTAGTAGTTCAGACGCTGAGCCTTTTCACAGGCGTACCCCTGTGATACCGGATGGTTCCGGTCGCCCTTGATCAGTGTCAGCTCGCGTCCAGACTCGCCTCCGAGCTGGACCTCGATTCCACAGTTGCACTCGCAGAGGATGCAGGCGGTCGGTTTCCATTCGGCCATAGCGGTCACACCTTCCCATGGGTCCACGGTCGCTGCTTATTATGCGATGCAGCCTAGCATATATGGTCTTGTTATGCAACTAGATTTCAGGTATTGTAGATCGCATGGATAGGACCAGCTTCCGCGACATGAACTGTTCGGTTGCCCAAGCCCTTGAGGTGCTCGGCGACTGGTGGACGCTGCTCATCGTTCGCGACGCCTTCTTCGGTGCCAGACGGTTTGCAGACTTCGAAGCCAGCCTCGGGATCGCCAAGAACACGCTATCTGACCGGCTCAAGCATCTGGTGGATAAAGGGGTCATGGAGAAAATCGATGCTGGCCAGACCGGGCCGCGCTTCGAATACCGCCTAACCGAGAAAGGGCGGGATCTGCACATCGTCCTCACGGCGCTTCGCCAATGGTCCGACAAATGGGTCTACGGGCCGGGAAACGAACCTCTGCTCGTCAAAGACAAGCGGACCGGCGATCCGGTCTCCGAGCTTCGCGTCACGGACTCAGACGGCAACCCCCTTAGCCTTCGCGACATGTTCTCGGTGGCCGGTCCAGGTGCGAATGAAGAGACCTTGAGGATGTTCGCTCCGGCTGCGAAGAAGCACAGGCGATAATCGCAGCCGTGGCTGCCCCAACTGAACTCAACGAACGAGTGCGTGGATGGCTCCGACACACCTGGCGCAAGGCCACAACGCCAGACGACTGGAGCCGCACCGGCGAGCCGAACAAGTGGTGGGACCAGTACAGCACTCCGCCGATGCTCAACTTCCCGCGCTTCGACCTCTCTGAGTCCAGCTATCCGCTCGCCCTGATGGCCGATATCACGCCCGCTTGGCGTGAAGTCTACTCACGGATCCTCGATGAACTGATCTCCCGTCATACCACCTTCTGGGCCGCCGTAGATTGGCTGACCCAGTTCGGCAACGACCCCAAGCGCGGTGACTATCCTCCCGAGTGGAAAGCCTTTCTAATCCCCGAACATCTCTGGGGTGAGTACGACGCGCCCGGCTGGACCGCGAACGGAATCGATCCCTGGGGCCTACAGCCGGACCCGATCGGATCCGACGGCAACCTCTTCTTCCGCGGTTTCCTCAACCTCATGCTCGCGATTCATCGCTACGTTTCCGGAGATCCGAAATGGGAGCAACCCTTCCCAGTCGCCGGACTCGAAGACCAGACGTTCGACTGGACACACCCGCGCATCGCCGCCTTCCTGGCTGACCAATGGGAGCAGCGGCCGGAAGGCCCGCATTGCGAAAACACGAAGATCTGGCCGTTTTGCCTATCTGCTGCTGGCCTCGGTCTCCAGCTCACGGACCGCGTATCGTCCACTTCACATCACTGGGTGTTCGAGCGCTGGGTGAAGGAGCATCTGAAGAAGCGGTACATGGCCTTCACCCCGGACGGTCGTATGCAGACGATGGCCCTCTACTACGATCCCGAGATCGATCACCTTCAGAACCCCAATCCGTTGATGGGCCTGCCACCCTGCTGGTATATCATCCCTCAGGATCGCCTGCTCGCCGAGCTCATGTACCAGACCGCGGTCACGACTCTCGGTTGGAACAACCCCGCCAGCCCCGTCGTTCCGCCGCCAGACCTTCGCTTTCTGACTATGGGTCTCGTCCTCGCCCAGGAATTGGGCGACACAGTAACAGCAGAACGCCTCAGACGGTCTGTTGAGGAGTCGTGCGAGCCCCGTTTCTTCGAAGGCGACGACGAATTCGGATTCTGGTTCGAACTTGGCGAGGAGTTCCCGCGCGGGCAGATGAGCGCCTTCCTGCTCCTAGGCGAGCTCGTGGAAGAGGGATCCTGGTGGCGTGTGTTCAACGAACCGAACCTCGGCAAGTTTGATGAGCCCGTCGTCGCCGGTGTCGATTACCCTAAGATCGGCCTCTCACAGGCTCGAAACAACGACGACGGCGTTCTTCAGGCAACAACTTACGTTGCCACGGCCTCCCATCGCGGCCAGGCCACCACCTTCCGCGTCGAGAACCTTCCCGCGGCCTCACGGGTCACTGTCCGCCGCGACGGCGCTCCTTATGATCGCTGGAAGTCCATCGATAACGGTGCCATCGAGATCGACACCGACATCGAACGGCGCGAATTCGAGATCATCACTGGATACCGTCGAAACGACGGTTCGGCTGGGAGTGCTTCGGAACCGGCCACCGTTCGCCCTAAGCCGCGAAAACCTGCAGGCGCGGAACCGGAGTCGCCCGATGTAGGCGTCAGGGCCATTCAGGACGCCGGCATACTGCTAGTCTCTGGCGCCGGCACCTGTCCCTGTTGCGTTTAGTCGGCCCGCGCGCGTTTGATCCACCCCATATAACGTTCTGCCGATCGCTCAACTGCGTTTTTAGCGTCTTCGAGCACGTCGGTACCCACCCAACCACCGTACAGATGCTCGAACGTGTACGGCCGCAGCGCCTTGACGATCCCGTCGATCGCCGATCCGGGTAGCGGAATGTAGTTCGGATAGCTGCGCATGAACGTCACCCAGCGCCTGTCCTGCGCCACGGCGATCGTGTCGCCCGTCAGCAGGGCGCCTCTACCGGAAGCGCCTGCGGGCCAGTGCAGGACGCCGGAGCCCTCGAAATGGCCTCCACAGCGGATGACCGTCAGCCCCGGCCACGGCTCGATCGTGTCCTCGTAGTACTGGATGACCGGGTCCGACCGTGTCACCCACTCTCGGTCGACTTCCGGCAGGTAGATCGGCGCGCGATCGAAGGCGTGGCTCCATTCCACCATGCAGTCGTAGAAGTGTGGGTGCGATACGGAGATGCCGGCGATCCCACCTAGCGCGTTTACCCTCTCGATCGTGGCGTCGTCAATGTATGTGATGCAGTCCCAGAGGAAGTTTCCGTTCGGCGTTTGTACCAGAAGCGCTCGTTGTCCGATAGCCATGCGTGGGCGTGTGAAGATCGCGGTCAGGTCCGGCTGGACGTTGAGGAAGAGGTTCTCGAACGCTCCGCCTGAACGCATGGCATCCAGCGTCGTCCACTGTTGACCGCCCCAGCCGACGTACTGGCGTTCGTCGTCGCAGATAATGCAGTTCTGCGGCGGCTCTGCGCTCTCGGCATGCTGCACGCCGCACGTTCTGCAGATGTAGGCGGACATGTTGGGGATCAGAATAGCAGAGGCCACCCGTACGCGAATGTTCGGCGAAACCTTCCTCGCCAGAAAGCCCCTTCGTGGTTCGATTTATCCCTGACAGCGTGTAGGATGTTATCGATATGGCATACAACGAGAAGCTTGCAGCACGGATCGCCGCGATCCTCGCCTCCCACGACGGCCTCACCGAACGCAAGATGTTCGGCGGCCTCACCTTCATGCTCAACGGCCACATGTGTTGTGGTGTCACCACGAGCGATCTCATGATCCGAGTCGGGCCGGACGCCTACGAAGACTCGCTCGCCCAACCCCACGCTCGCCCCATGGACTTCACCGGCCGTCCGATGAAGGGGATGGTCTACGTCGGCGCCGCCGGATACGAAGACGACGATAGCCTTCGCGCCTGGGTAGGCCGCGGTGTCGCCTTCGCAACGTCCCTGCCGCCGAAGTAAGTCCGCAGCCGACGCGGTCGGCCGGTGGTCGTCTTCTCCGTAGCGGCCCGTATCGGTCGCGGTCCAGCGCATTGCAGAGTTTTCCCTTGGTTCACCGCTCGAACTCCCCCATCATGTCGCTAATCGCACGGCCTTCTGTTGCTTGAGTGAGTCTTGGATGGCGATCGACAGTCGGAGCGCCTCTAACGCTCGCTCGGCACTGAGCAACTGCGGATCGGCATCGCCGCGAACACATTCAACAAAGTACTGGCACTCCGCCATGTAGGGATCGTGCCCATTGACGCGTACCTCTTCGCTTTCCCCTGCGTAGGAAGCGAGAGTCGTCTCTGGTACACCGTTGGGGAACGTCGTAGATAACTCCAGGCACTCTGTCTCTCCAACGACTCGAATACCAACGCTGAAGGGAAATCCAGTTGGCATCAGACCGCTGGCTTCCACGTTCGCAACGAAATCGTCGTAGCGAAGAGCGGCAACGACATGCCCCGGGGTTCCATCGGGGCCGTCAGTCGCGACAGCATAAACTTCATTTGGCAGGCCGAACAGCCAATTCAGAACGTCAAAGTCGAACGTCATCAGTTCGATCGTGGGATCGCCATAGTGTTCTTTGAACTCGCTACTTTCTCGGCGTAAGTAAGACCCAAGTCGGTAGGCGTACACTGCCAGTGGTCTACCCAGCTCGCCAGACATCACCGCCCGTTGGATGTGCTGGTATTCCGCAATCGAGCGCATGAGCAGAGCGACGAGAAGAAGCCGATCGCTCGATCGAGCCGTGCCAATCATCGCTTCCGCATCTTCAGCGGTAAGAGCCAATGGAGTCTCACAGAAGACATGTTTCCCAGCGTCTAGGGCTTTCACAACAAACTCGCGATGCAAGCTCGAAGGCAAGCAAACGTCCACGGCCTCGATCGTTGGATCGTCGAGAAGTTTCTGGAGATCTGCAGTAGCAAGGCAACCCACACTCTCGGCAACAGACCTCACCTTACTCTCAGTTCGCCCATAGATTGCGGCGATTTCGACACCGGCAAGGCCTTGGTACGCATGGGCATGCGTCTCGCCCATGGTGCCTGCTCCTAGGATTCCGATGCGCATCATCACCAACACATACAGCAGAGCGAACTGACCCTGCAAGGCCCGCGTGACACATTCACCGAGGAAGGTGAGGGCTCCATGGCGCTACCTCCCGAACGCAACGTAGGGGCGACCGGTCGGTCGCCCCTACAATTTGATTCTTCTTTCTACGCTAGACTTCGAGCTTGTCCGCCACCAGCTCCCGATGGTAGTCTGCGTCGCCCCACATCAACTCCATCCACTTCTGGCGGCGGAAGTAGAGCTGTATCTTGTACTCCTTCGTGAAGCCGATGCCGCCGTGGATCTGCTGCCCGTGCGCGACGACGCGCCGCGAAGCATCCGAGGTCCACGCCTTCGCCATCGAGATCATCAGGTCGGCGTCGTCCTCGCCCTCCTGGAGACTCCAGGCGGCCTTGTATGTGATGAAGCGCGAGCCATCGACATCGATCACCGCGTCGGCGAGCTTGTGCTGGATCGCCTGGAACGATCCGATCGGCCGCCCGAACTGGACGCGCTCCTTGGCGTAGTTCAGTGTGACGTCGAAGTCCATCTGCGAGAGGCCCACCAGGTACGCACACGCGGCGACCGTCGCTACCTGCTTCGTGTGCTCGACGATCTCCCAGCCTTTGCCTTCCGCACCGAGTATGCTGGACGCGGGTACCCTCACGTTCTCGAACGTGACTTCGCTCTGCTTGTCCGCGGCGATCGTCTTCAGGACTTCGAACTTGATGCCGTCCGTGTTCGAGTCGACTATGAACAGCGTGATGCCGTCCTCGCCACTGCCACCGGTACGCGTCGCGACGATCATCTTGTCTGTGACATGTCCGTCCTGGACGAACAACTTCGTCCCGTTCAGCACGTAACCCCCGCCGTCCTTCTTCGCTTCCAGGTGGACGCCGTCGGCGGTCCACTTGGCGGATGGTTCGGTCAGCGCCATCGTCATGATCAGATCGCCCGCAGCGATCTTCGGCAGAAGTTCGCTCTTCTGCTCGTCGCTGCCAGCGTGCATGATCGGCACACCGCCGAGAACCACCGTCGGCACGAATGGACCGGGTACGAGCGCGCGGCCGAACTCTTCGATAAGAACGACCAGTTCGCACAGGTTCATGCCTGTGCCTCCGTAATCCTCGGAGATGATCAGGCCCATCCAGCCCTGCTTTGCCATCTTCTGCCACAGGTCGGGCGAGTAGCCCTTCTCGTCCTCTTCCATCTCGCGCACGAGCGTCTCCGGACACTCCTTCTCCAGGAAGTCCCGAGCGAAGTTCCTTAGTAGTTCTTGTTGTTCGTCAAGGCCTAGGTCCATCTGGGATGAATCCTCCTTCTCTGGTCTGTCTGATCGGGCGAGTTAGCCTCGTGGCATTCCAAGGCCACGCTGGGCGATGATGTTCTTCTGGATTTCTGTCGTTCCGCCACCGACCTTGAGGCCGGTCTGCCACATCCACTGGCGCTGGAAGCGGCCGTGAAGATGTACCCACTTGGAGTCGGCTTCGAGCTGGCCGTAGAGACCCATGATCTCCATTCCCGCCTCTCCCAGGTGGAACTGCATGTCGGTGTTGAACAGCTTCGCGATTGACGATTCGTAGTTCGGTACCATGCCTCGCGCCTGAAGCGTCGCCACTCGGTACGAAAGGATGCGGCCCAACTCAACGTCAATCGCACAATCGGCCAGCCGCCCCATGACGCCGGGCGCGTCCTTGATCGGCCTACCGTTGAAGCTCGTTTCAGCGACGAACGTTTTAAGGTCTTCGAGCAGCTTCTGGCCGCCGACGGCGCCGCCGATCGACGAGCGCTCGAAGTCAAGCGTCGTCGTCGCCATGTACCAGCCGCGGTTCTCTTCGCCCAGCAGGGCCTCGCGCGGCACGCGAACGTTATCGAAGAACACCTCGTTGAAGGCGTGATTGCCCATCATATCGATGAGAGGGCTCGTCGTGATGCCCGGCGTCTTCATATCGAGGAGGAAGTACGAGATCCCCTTGTGCTTCGGCGCGTCTTGGTCCGTGCGGGCGATGAGGATCATCCAGTTCGCGAAGTGCGCGCCGGACGTCCATATCTTCTGTCCGTTGATGACGTAGTCGTCGCCGTCACGCACCGCTCGCGTCTGGAGGGCAGCAAGGTCGGATCCGGCGTTCGGTTCAGAGAAGCCCTGGCACCACATCGTCTCAGCGTTCGTTATCCGGCTCAGGTGCTCCTTCTTCTGCTCGTCCGTACCGTAGACGATAATCGTCGGGCCCGCCCAGCCCACGCCGATCATACTGTAACCGATCGGAGCGCTCGCGTAGGCCATCTCCTCGTTGAAGATCAACTGCTGGATGACCGAGAGGCCGAGGCCCCCGTATTCCGCGGGCCAGTGGGGTGCCACCCACCCCTTCGACGCAAGCTTCTTCGCGAACTCCAGGTAAATTACCGGATTCGCATCGTTGTCGTCGCTTGTGCGCGAAAATCGATCGCCTGAGCCGCTTTTCGGCAGGTTCTTCTTCAGCCAGTCGCGAATCTCCTGGCGAAATTTGTCTTCCTCAGGTGTAAAGCGAAAATCCATGCAAGCGCCTCTTCTAACCCGTCTGGGCCGCTGTCCGTTTGGGCGTCTCTGCCTTGGAGGGGCGTCCAAGGTCAGGGCGAGCGCCACGATACCATGACGTGGACGTAAAGTGCAACCTAATTATCAGTACACACCGGCCCGTAGAACGCCTTCGCCCCCCCGAGCATCGGTGGGAAACCCGTCGCTCCTGTGATGATCGTCGTCAGATCGTCCAACGCTATCCAGGTCGTGAACGGGAACGTCTTGCCCGGCACCAAGTCCCAGCGGGAGTCGAACTCGGGGTCGCCTGGGCTGCTGAACAGCCTCCTGACGGGCGCCAGGAAGCGCGTAAGGTCCGTGATGCTGATCCGGTCGATGCTGTCCGGAATCACTGTCACCCCATCGAGATCCAATGGCCAGGCAAGGCTGAATGGGAAGTCGCTCCCCTCGCCGCACCGCTGCTGGTAGTCCGTCCCGATCGCGAACCCACCCTCGGCCCACAGGCCTACTGTTGGGCAGCCGTCGTTTACGTGCCCGTCGTTGTCGTCATCGACGCTGTCAGCACAGGCCGTCTCCCTGGGCCCGAACGCCGGACAGCCATCATTCACCACGGAATCGTCGAAGTCGTCGTCGTTGCCGGTGCTCCCGCACAGGGGGACGCCAGATTCGTAGTCGTCGCGGAAGCCGTCCCCGTCGGTGTCGCCGCTGCCAAGGATCAGCCCTTCCGTTTCACAGGCGTCTCCTATGCCGTCCAAGTCGGTATCCGTCTGGCTAGGGTTAGCGATCGTCGGGCAGTTATCGGACCCGGTGCAGGCTGACGGTCCACCGCTAGGCGCCCCTGGATTACAGACTCCGTCCGCATCCTGGTCTACCTGCGCGTCCGAGCAGCCGTTCGCATCGACCGGCGTGGCGGCGGGAGTACCAGGACAGAGATCCGAGTCCGTGCAGCCAGACGGACCGCCGCTAGAGGCGGACGGATCGCAGACTCCGTCCGCGTCATTGTCTACTTGGGAATCCGAGCAGCCGTTAGGGTCCACAGCTTCCCCGGAAGCGGTCAACGTGCAGAGGTCGCTGACATCGGCGACACCGTCCCCGTCGTTGTCGCCGCTGGTCAGGCGGTACTGGCTGGCGTTGGAAGTAATCAAATCG
>JACZRQ010000062.1 GCA_022574655.1 Chloroflexota bacterium | reverse complement strand
GCCAAATCCCATGATCAGATGTAGATATGATATATATTAAAACTTGCTATCTATGCTTTTCTTAGCTTCTTCTTGCTCAGCTTTTCGAATCTCTTCCCTATCTTGTTCGACCTCTCGCTCTAGGTCTGCTTGTGAATCCTTAATTGTACAAGCCGCTAGGCAAAAAAACGCAAAAAGCGCCAAAAGGCCATATATCTTTTGGCCCGATAATAATTTTTTACGCATTAAAAAACTCCTTTTTTATCTGGCAATATCTTTACGCCATTCATTTTGGCGCGAATGATTGTCATTAAAAAATAATCCGAGTGATCTAATTTCGAAACGACGGCCTTTGCGATAAGAATGACTGCATACGTTGCTATTTTGGTGGAAGTGCTGGCACAATAAAAAATAAACGTTTCTTCAACGGGCGCCCATTGATGTCTTTTCTGCCATTATTACCTCCTTTGCGATTCCGTGTCCTCCGGGTTGATAGGGTGGCGAACGGAACTGATAGGAATTCTCACCCCCGGTACCGGCGTTAGTCTACTCGTTTTGGGCGGAAAAGCAACCAGTGGTTCTCCTCCGAACGGGGGGCGGCATCCCATTTTTTGGGTGGTGGCCCCCGTTGGGCAGCTGTGGTCTTGCGCAAATCGCGCGGATGATCTGCCGTGACCGGTCGATGGGCCATTGGGACCGAAAGTGACGAAGAATCCGGCTGTGGTGACCACCGTTTGCGCGCAGCTTCGCCCTGGACCCTCGGCAAAGGCAAATGAAATCCAGCAGGAGGATACGAGGGGCGCGTCAGCCTGTCATAAGAACTCAGGATCGAGCACCAACTGCAGCTCACGCGGCTCGTCCGGGTCTCGTTCCGAGCCTTTCGGCGGCGCGCCTGTCGGGCGTTTGAAAAGTGAGGAATGGCTCAACCAGGTTTACAGAAACTCCGGATCGAGCACCAACGCCCTCGCCAAACTCGTACGTTGAGCCTCACCCCCGGACAACGTCTTCGCTGAACGGTTTGCCAGACCATCGATCCCGAAACGATCCAACCACTCGCGCACACGCCGCGGTCTATCGCGACGCGGCACCCCTCGAATCGACAGGCCCGATCCCACGTTTCGCTCGACCGTAGTGTCCAACAGCAACGGCTCCTGAAACACCAACGCCATACGGCGGCGCCAACCCAGAACATCCTTGTCCGCTCTCACACCCTCGACCAGAATCTCGCCTTCATCCGGCTTCTCCAGCAGCGCGATCAGCTGCAGCAGCGTGCTCTTACCCGAGCCATTCGGTCCGAGCACCACCAACGTCTCACCCATGTAAACGTCGAGCGAGTCCACATCGAGCACGCGCCGCCCTCCGCGGCTCATCTTCAGTCCCCGGACGCTCAACTTAACCTCGTTCAAAACATGGCTCTTCGTTGCTGCACGAACGTGAACGCCACGACGACCGCGAATATCAAGGCCAGCAAGATCAGGGAGAACGCCATCGCCGTCTCGAAATCCCCTTGCTGAACTTCGAGGACCGTGGCCGATGTCAGTGTCCGCGTCGAGCCGCGAATGTTGCCCCCAACCATGATCGTCGCCCCCACCTCGGATATCGCTGCGCCAAAACCGGCCATAACCGCCGCCAGCAAGCCAAGGCGTGCCTCTCGAAATAGGAGCAAAGCCGACTGCCACCGCGAAGCGCCGAGCGCCAAGATCTGAAGCCGCAACTTGGGATGCAGACTCTGAAGCGCGGCTATACTCAGAGCCGTCACAACCGGCACCGCGATTACCGCCTGCGCAATGATGATTACCGTCGGCGTGTATAGCAAGCGCAGTTCGCCAAGCGGTCCGGTTCGCCAAAACATGATCGCCACTACCAGCCCAACCGTCACCGGCGGCAATGCTAACCCCGCATTGAACACGCTGATCGTCAAAGTCCGCCCCGGATGAGATCGAAACGCCAGGAGAAGCGCCACGCTGAAACCAATTACGACGGCAATCCCGGTCGCGGTCAATGACACGGTAAGAGAAGTAGCCGTCACTTCAAACACGTAGCCATCTCCGGTGAAGATCAGACGAATCGCCTCTTTTAAGCCATCCCAAACAAGATTCATCAGGCTCCCTCCAAGTCCGCCGAGAATGCGGAACCCATGTAGGTAGGATACATCCCAGACGATTTCGGCTATCGAAGCGGAGACGGGAACGCGGGAGGCTCGTCAAGAAGCTAGGGAGGTAGAGGAGCTACTCACCAAATTCTTCGCGCCCGAATGAGTTGACGATCGCCTCAGCTGATGCGACGCGAGAAAGTCAACAAAGGCCGTCCCGACTTCGGCATTCACCTCGCCTTGGAGACTCGGGTTCCTCAGAACAACTGCATGGCGGTTTACCACGGCATCAACGACGAACGAAGTGAGTTCCACCACATCACTCATCACCAGAGACGCGAGGTTGCGGTGATACGATGGTTTGGTGACCGCAGAATTCCAGTCAGCCACCGAAAACCAAGCCTTAAAGGACGTCATCATCTCGTCGATCGAACGACGAAACGGAATCTCCTTTCGCGACTTCATGCAGATCACCCTCTATCACCCGCAACTTGGTTACTACTCTTCCGTCGGCGAGAAGATGGGCCCTCGTGGAGACTACATGACAAGCCCCGAACTTAGCCCGATCTTCGCTACGCTGGTCGGTCGCCAGCTCCGCGAAATGTGGCAGTCGATCGGCGAACCGACCCTCTTTCAGATCGTCGAATGCGGTGCCGGCACTGGCTCGCTCTGCCGCGACATCCTATGGTGGGCCTCGGCAGCAGCGCCCGAATTCCACGCTACTATCCACTACACAATCGTCGAGACAAGCAGCGCAATGGTCGCCCACCAACGATCGATGCTTGCCGCCGACTCACATCACTCCAAAGTTGACTGGAAACTTGAGGTCCCCGACGACGTAACGGGCTGCATCCTTTCAAACGAGCTTCTCGATAGCTTCGCGATCCACCGCGTCATGATGAAGAACGGTTCTCTCGCTGAGATCTTCGTCCGCTGGTCCAGCGAGGCGTTCGTTGAGGAGCTGCGCCCGATAGAAATCGGCGATGTGAGCAGGTACTTCGACCGGCTCGGCCTCAGTCCCGGCGAAGGATGCACCGCCGAGGTGAACTTGCAGGCGCTCGACTGGATGCGCAAAGCCGGAGAGGCGCTGCGGCGAGGGTTCGTGATGACGTTCGACTACGGCTACGAGGCGAGCGATCTGTTCGCGCCCTGGCGCACGGACGGTACGCTAATGTGCTTCTACCGCCACAACCCGAGCAGCGACCCTTACGCGCGAATCGGCCGCCAAGACATGACAACTCACATCGATTTTACGAGTCTGATAACCGCCGGCGAGGATGCTGACCTCACGACCGTCGGCCTGACCAGCCAGAATGAGTTCCTCGAACGGCTAGGCATCCAAGACGCACTGTCGCCGCCCGCCGAGGGCACCGATCTTGAGGCGTACTATGCCCGGCGAGGTCAGATCAACGAACTCTTAGACCCAGCAGGGCTCGGCCGGGTTAAAGTGTTGGTACAAAGTAAGGCGACCAGCAATACGCCGCTCGCTGGATTCCACGGAGGAACCGATGCCTGACATTGGAGACAAAGCGCCCGACTTCATACTGGCAAGTACAGTCGGCGAAGTTCGCCTCAGTAAGCTGTCCGCGGACTCGAAGGTGCTCCTCGCCTTCTACACCGAAGACTTTACGCCTCTATGCGCCAGCGAAGTGTCGGTTCTGAAGGACGACTTCGAGATCGTTGAAGACCTCGGCGCAAAAGTGCTCGCTGTCAGCGCGGACAACGTGGATTCACACCAGAAGTTCGCGGACAGCCTCGGCGGCGTTCCTTTCCCCCTCGCAGCCGACGTGGAACTCGCCGCCGCCCGCGCCTTCGAGGTAGTCGACGATGGTGAAAAACGCTCGCGGAGGGCCATCTTCGTCATCGACCGCGGCGGAACCATCCTACACGCCGAGCCGTGGTTTCAGCCGGCCAACCCCACGCAGTACGAGGATATCTTCAGGGCACTAGGCTTCGAGGCCTAGCTACGTCCTAGCGGCCCTGAGCCAAGCTGAGCTGCTGCATCGCCCACTTGGCCGACTCGAGCGCCCGCTCGGCGGGAATCAACGGAACAACGTCCCAGTTGAGGTGAGCAGAAAGCGGCAGCCGGTTCAGAAGATCAGACAACTCTTCGTTCGAATCGACGTCAACGATGACACATCCGCCACGCTGCCCCACGAAGGCGCCTCCCGCCAACACCTTACCGCTTCCCTCTAACTGCTTGATCGTCTCCCACGTCGATGCGGCCATACCCAACCACTTTTCGCGCGGCATCGCCGGCTGATCTTCAAGTTCGGCCTTGATAAAGAACAGCATGCCTTACCTCCTCGGAACACCGTGGATTATACATCGCTCAGTCCGTTAGCCGACTTCGATCGTTCAATTGTGAAGTCTCTCCCAAACCAGCTAGAATAGGCATTACGCTCTCATCCAAAGGTTGTGTCATGCGAACATTCAACTTTTACGCGCCAACGGCCCTCGACGAAGCGCTAGAGCTCCTGCGCAAGACAGATGGCGGTCGCCCTATCGCCGGCGGAACTGACCTCGTTGTCCAGATGAAGGAAGCGGCTACCAAGTTTCCCCACCCTTCATCCATCATCAGCCTACTTCTCATTCCCGAACTGAACGGTATCGAATTCGACGAATCCACTGGCCTCCGCATTGGCGCGACATCCACCATGTCCGATATCGCAGACTCAGCCGATATCCGGGAGCACTACCCATCGATAGCAGAGGGCGCCGGGATCGTCGGTTCCATCCAGACGATGAACATGGCAACCGTCGGCGGCAACCTCTGCAACGGCGCCCCCTCGGCGGACACTGCCCCACCATTTCTCGTGCACGACGCCGAGTTCGTGATCACGGGCCCGAATGGCCGTAGGTCGCTGCCGGCCGACGAGTTCTTCGTTGGTCCCGGTGAAACTGCCCTCGCCCCTAACGAACTGCTTGTCGAGGTGCGAGTCCCTGCACCCGCAGACCGATCCGGGAGCGCCTATGTTCGGCACACACCCCGTAAGCAGATGGACATCGCAGTCGTTGGGGTTGCTGCCGCCGTTACACTAACCAACGACGATCGAATTGAGAACATTCGCATCGCCCTTGGTGCCGTCGCACCAACGCCTGTCAGAGCCACCAAGACGGAGACTTTCTTGTCAGGACAACCCGCTTCCGACGAATCGTTCGCCGAAGCAGCGGAAACCGCCGCTGCCGAGTGCAACCCAATCTCAGACGTTCGCGGCTCGGCTGAGTTCAGGCGACATCTCGTAGGCACATTGACCAAACGAATGCTTGAACGGGCAGCAAACCGGGCACGGGGAGGCTAGCGCTTGGGCAAGGTCAACATCTCTTTCACGATCAATGGAAGCTCCCATCAGATCGATGTTGAGCCTCAGTGGACTCTCCTCGAAATGGTTCGCGAGCAGCTCCACCTTACCGGCACCAAGGAAGGCTGCGGGACGGGAGACTGCGGCGCCTGCTCGATGATCGTCGATGGCAGGCTCATCACATCCTGCTGCATGCTCGCGCCCCAAGCTGACGGCAGCGATGTCACAACGGTCGAAGGTCTCTTGGCCAATGGCGACCTGCACCCAGTACAGCAGGCTTTCATTGAAACTGGAGGCGTGCAGTGCGGATTCTGCACACCGGGGATGATCATGGCCACAAAGGCGCTCCTCGACCGCACGCCAAAACCGACCCTCGACGACATTCGTGAGGGGTTGGCAGGCAACCTCTGCCGTTGTACCGGATACACCAAGATCTATGAAGCAGTGATGACAGCCTCCGGGCAGGAGATCTAAGGGAGTCCAGATGGCTCAGGAAACCAAGACCCGCGATAAAGCCGGCGATAGCGAGTACACCGCCGTCGGCAAGCCCACGATCCGGATCGAAGGTGTCGGTAAGGTCACCGGCCAAACGAAATTCGCCGACGATCTGACGTTCCCGCACATGCTTCACGCAAAGGTACTCGGCAGCCCGCACGCCCACGCTCGCGTCAAGTCGGTCGATACGGCCGACGCGCGGCAACACCCCGGAGTAGAAGCCGTCATTGCGGCCGCGGACCTGCCCGCCTACAAGATGAACCCATCCAATCGTCGCGGCGTCATCTTCGCCGTTGACGAAGTCCTCTTCCAGGGCCAACCGATCGCCGCCGTGCTGGCCTCCGATCCACACGTGGCCGAAGAAGCCTTGGCTCTAATTAAAGTCGAATACGAGCCACTCACCGCGGTGACCGATCCGATATCGGCGATGGAAGACGGCTCCCCGTTGGTTCGGTCCGCCATTAGCGACGTCGACCGCTCCGAGGAGAAGGGTCACGTCACGATCGACGTCGAGCAAGAGGAAGCCGAGGGTGCGCCGAGCAACATCGCCTCGAAGATCAACTTTAGTCGAGGTGACGTCGAGGCGGGATTCGCGGAAGCCGATTGCGTCGTCGAGCAAACATGGCGCTCGGCAATGGTGCACCAGAGCTACATCGAGCCGCACGCCACGATCGCTGACTTCGACAACTCCGGCGAACTTTCGGTCTGGACGAGCACGCAGGCGCCGTTCTACGTTCGAGATGAGCTCTGCCAAACGCTCGGCATACACGAAAGCAAGATTCGAGTCACTGCAACTGAAGTAGGCGGCGGCTTCGGCGGCAAGATATTCCTCACCGAACTGATCACGGCCGCGCTTGCGATAGTCGTCAAGCGCCCGGTGAAGTACATCATGAGCCGTAAGGAAGACATGCTCGCTGCCACCCCGGCTCCGTTCGCGCAAGTCGAACTGAAGACGGGTATGAAGGCCGACGGCACACTCGTCGCACTGAAGGCCCGGCTGATTTACGACTCCGGCGCATTTCCGGGCGCTCCGGTCATGCCCGGCTGCCTCTTCGTGGGCGGATACTACAAGTGCCCAAACCTGCACATCGAGGGCTTTGAGGTGTTGACGAACAAAGTCAGCGTTGGCGCACTTCGCG
Organism: Chloroflexota bacterium; assembly: GCA_022574655.1. Taxonomy (GTDB): domain Bacteria; phylum Chloroflexota; class Dehalococcoidia; order SM23-28-2; family RBG-16-64-32; genus JACZRQ01. The sequence continues at coordinate 9,558 of JACZRQ010000062.1, read as the reverse complement.
CACCGGGCGCCCACAACGCCACCCATGCTATCGAGTCACACATGGACATCATGGCACGGGAACTGGGACTCGACCCGCTCGAAGCACGCATGAAGAACGCCGTAGAGGAAGGGGACCCATTGCCCAGCGGCCAGCCCTACCCCCGCATCGGCCTCAAGGACTGCTTGCGGGCGATCTCCGAAAGCGACGTCTGGAAACGACGAAGAGAGGTTGAGGGTCAGGCAAATCGTGGCGTCGGCGTGGCCATTGGTGGCTGGATTGGCGGCCTTCAACCCGCGAGCGCTATCGTCGGACTGAACGGCGACGGTACGATCGACGTCACGGTGGGCTCGGCCGACATCTCGGGCACGAACACCTCGTTCCAGCAGATAGCGGCCGAGGTACTCAACGTACCGCTGTCATCAGTCAACGTGACCACAGGCGATACCAAGACTGCACCGTATGCCGGCATGAGCGCCGGAAGCAAAACAACCTACACCGTCGGAAAGGCTGTCAAGCTTGCTGCCGAGGACGCTAAACGGCAGATGCTCGATATCGCCGCCCAGCGCTTCGAGGCGTCGCCAGACGAACTATCGGTCGCCGATGGCAAGGTACACCTCGACGGCGACGATGACAAAGTATTGACTTTCGCACGGCTGGGTAAGATGACCACGAACTTCGGCGCTCGCTTCGCGCCTGTCGTCGGCCGCGGCACGATGAGCACCCGCAAGTCTGCTCCAGGCTTCAGCGCCCAAGCCGCTGAAGTCGAGATCGACCCTGACACCGGCGCTATCACCGTGCTCGGATACGCCATCGTCCAGGATGCCGGCTTCGCGATCAATCCACTGTCAGTTGAGGGACAGATGCAGGGCGGCGCCAGCCAAGGGCTTGGGATAGCGCTCTCCGAAGAGATGAAATTCGACGAAGAAGGCAGACTTCTCAACGCCAACCTTCTCGACTACCGCCTTCCTACCACCAGAGACCTTCCTCCAATCGAGACTATCATCGTGGAGGTACCCTCTGAGGAAGGCCCGTACGGCGCGCGCATCATCGGCGAGCCGTCCATCGTTCCCGGAGGAGCAACGATCGCCAATGCAGTCGCGGACGCGATCGGAGTCCGCGTCACTGACATACCGATCACGCCGGAAAGAGTTTTGCGGGCATTGGGTAAGCTATAGGAGCCAAGGGGGTACAAGACATGGAAGTTCCGACGAAAGAACAGATAACCGAGTTCTACAGCGCGGCTATAGAAAAATGCTTGAGTGGCTTCGCAAAGCTCGACGAAAAGGAGTGGTCCAAGAAGGCCTCGAAGAGGGGCTCGGTGGAGTGGACCGCGCGCGACCATCTCGGCCACCTCGTGATCACTCACGAACTAGAAACCATGGCCTTGACGCGACAGGCTTTGGCCGGCGAACCAGCAAACATTCCTGGCCTCGAGAAGCGCAAGGACATGCGAAGCTTTCGGAAATCCACTTTGGAGAAGGTACGAGACATTCCAGTATCTGAACTTCTGACTCGACTTGAGGCGAACCTCAAGGAGCACCACGGATTGCTTGAGACCATCACTGAGGCAGACCTCGACAAGCCCGCCAAGAGCCCCATCTGGGACAAGCCCGGCACCGTTCGTGACCTCTTCTTCGCCGCTTACCTCTTCCTGCCCGGGCAGTATCAAGAGATCCGCAGCGTGGCGAAGAAGAAGATGCCGCATTGGATCGAATCCAGCACCGCGGAGCAAGTCAACTACCATCTCGGCCGAACCTTCCACTACATGCCACTGATACTCAACCGCGAGGCCGCCGCTGACGTGGATGTCACCTACCTCTTCACCATGGAGGGCGACGGCGGCGGTCAGTGGTCGGTCATCGTCGGCGACGGCAAAGCTGAATCAAAGGACGGAGCCCCAGAGTCCTTCGACGCTGAGATCAAAACCAAACCTCAGCTGTGGATGGATCTCTCGAACGGCCACCTGAACGCACCAATGGCGATAGCCACTCGCAAAGTGAAGCTCGGCGGAAATCCTGCCCTCGCCCTGAGGCTTCAGACCCTCTTTACCGCCGAAGGTTAGGACCGGCATGACGATCGCCGCCATACTTCTGGCCGCCGGCCGGTCGGCGCGCATGGGTACCCCGAAGCCACTACTCGTGTGGCAGGGGCAAACCCTCGTCGAATACCAATGCCAACAGCTGAAAGGACTCCCGGTCGACCAACTCGTAGTCGTGCTCGGTCACCGCGCCGACGATGTCCGCCCTCTCGTTAACCGCATCGGCGACTTCTGCGTTATCAACGAACTCTACGATGAGGGTCGCGCGTCCTCAGTGAGAGTCGGCGCGGCTGCAGTCTCCGAGGAGACCGCGATCGTTCTTGTTCTCAACGTCGACCAGCCACGCCCCGTAGCGATGATGCAGAGACTCCTCGATGAACACCGAAAGTCTGACACCCTGATCACAGTCCCCACCCACAAAGGCGAACGGGGACATCCCGCTATCTTCGCCGGATCGTTGCTTCCAGCGATGCGCGACGTGCGGGAAGAAACTCAAGGCCTACGCGACGTAGTGACCAGCAACGAGCGGCACGTGCTCGAAGTCGAGTTCGCCTCGTCCGTCGTGCTGCTCGATCTCAACAAACCTGACCAGTACGAGACCGCCCTCAAATCATACCCAAAGGAAGTGATCCGCTGAGCGTCCCAAGACAATCCCACGTTGAGCAGCGAACCGCGCACGGCATCCGCACCGTCGGCAAGTGCACCCTCGTTCGTGACCACCGTCACTTGACGCGCGCGTGAGGGTCATGATAAACCACACGCATCACCAAGGAGGTCCGCCCTGTGACACAAGAAGCCACCGAAGAGAAGCAAACTAAACCGCTGTTGCCTTTCATTAAGGTCCCAGACAACTACCCGGATGAGGAAGCCTACATCTGGGGATCAAAGTGTTCGGATTGTGGATCCCAGTTCTTGGGCGAACGCCTTGCCTGCGGCAAGTGCGGCGGCCAGACCTTCGAAGAAGTCAGGTTCAGCGACGAAGGGGAGGTCTACGTCTTCTCCGTCGTCCATCAAGGCGTCGAGGAGCCGTTCGTCGGCGCTATCGTCGACCTGAAGGACGGACCATCGGTCAGAGCGACCATCTCCGGGCTCGACCCAGCAAAAGTGGATGCGGGCTACAGAGACTGGTTCGGTACTAAAGTCAAAATGTACATAGAAAAAGTAGCCACTGACCGCGAGGGCAACGACGTCATCGCGGCTAAGTTCAAAGTCGTCTGAGTTCGTGCGATCGGATCTGAAGGAGGACAAAGGTGCGTGACGTAGCAGTCGTCGGAGTGAACATGATCAAGTTCGGGCGATACCCGGACAAGGACGTAGTAAGGCTAGCTTCTGAAGCCACTATCGGCGCTCTGAAGGATGCCGGCTGCACCATAAACGACGTCGAGATCCTGGTCAGCGGCAACCTCTATCAGTCGAACGCGATGGTCGGCCAGCGCATCATGAAAGAGATCGGAGCCACCGGCATACCGGTCATCAATGTGGCAAACGCCTGCGCCACCGGCTCCACCGCCTTCCGCGACGCCTGGATGTCTGTAGCCTCCGGAGCCTACGATGTAGCGCTCGCCGTCGGCAGCGAGCAGATGGGCAAAATGGGCCTGCTCGGTGGTGGTGGTGGCGGTGACCGCGCCTATCGAACCGAAGGTGTGATGGGCACGGGCATCATGCCAGGCGTCTTCGGTCAGGCCGGCGTCGAGCACATGCGCAAGTACGGCACCACCCAGGAGCAGTTCGCAAAAGTCGCCGTCAAGAACCACCATCACTCCATGGGCAATCCGTACGCTCAGTACCAGAAAGAGACCCCGTTGGAGGACGTTCTCAACGCGCGCCCCGTGGCGTGGCCGAACACCCTTTTCATGTGCTGCCCGACCGGCGACGGCGGCGCGGCGGCAGTTCTGATGTCGGCGGAAAAGGCGAAGCAGTACACAACGAACCCGGCGTGGGTCGCCGCCTCTGTCCTAACGTCCGATCCCTACCAGGAGCGCAACCCCACGATGACCGACATCAACACGGTGACGCGCATCGCCGCCAAAGAAGCGTACGAAACGGCTGGCCTCGGGCCGGAGGACCTCAGCCAGGTGGAGCTACACGACTGCTTCGCCACAGCCGAGCTACTCCACTACGAAAACCTTGGCCTCTGCGGAGATGGTGAAGCCGGGCAGCTCATTGACGAAGGCGCAACCGCAATCGGCGGCCGCATTCCTGTGAATGCCAGCGGCGGACTGCTCTCCAAAGGACACCCGCTCGGAGCCACCGGCGTCGCCAACATCGTCGAACTCGTCTGGCACCTCAGAGGCGAGGCCGGCGATCGCCAGGTCGAGAACTCCAAGGTTGGCTTGGCTCACGTTATCGGCCTGGGCTCGGCCTGCACGATCAACATCATCAAGAAATAACCCCGCACACGGCGGACCGATATACAAGAATCGGAGGGTCGAGCCTCGAATCCCGAGGCCCGGCCCTTCAAGTTAAGGAGAACGAATGACCACCGAGATCGTCGGCTGGCAGGTCTGCAAAGGAATAGAGGCACTGATCGCAGAACCAACCCTCCTAGAACTGACCAGCCACCAGACATCACGCGCCGGCCGGCATACGAACGTAAAGCCCTAGCGATGGACCTCACCTTCCTCGGTTCCAGCAACGCATTCGCTGCCGACGGCCGCTACTGGAGTTCGTTCATCGTCGACAATAAGTACCTCTTCGACGCGCCCCCAACGCTGCTACCGCACCTCAAACAGCTCGGCGTCAATCTGCGGGAAATCGAGACCGTCTTCCTTAGTCACCATCACGGCGATCACTTCATGGGAATGCCCTTCCTCTTCCTCGAGTACTTCTACGTCACCGAGCGAAAGGACGACCTCTACATCGTCGGCCCTCCCGGCGTAAAGGACTGGATCGAGGACTTCTCTGAACGCTGCTACCCCAGCGTCTGCGGCGACGCCGGCTATCGTCGCGTTTACATCGACGCCTCTCCTGGTGAGGAACAAATCGCTGGCAACGTCACCTTCACGTCGATCCCGATGTCCCACGACATCGACAAGATGGACGCCTTGGGTTACCGAGCCAACATCAACGGGAAGACCGTTGCTTACACCGGCGATACAATGCTCTGCGACGAGATTTACGAACTGGCGGAGGGCGCCGACGTCCTCGTCGTCGACTGCACCTACGCTGAAGGCAGCGGCCCTGTGCACATGGGAATCGACGACATCAAGGTGATCCGAAAGAATCTTCCGCCGGAAGTAACCATCGTCCTCACCCACCTCAACGGCCAGCCGAACACCAACGGCCTCGAGAACGTCATCACGGCCCAAGACCTCAAGACGTTCCACTTCGACTAGTCGGATGACCAGCAAAAGCCACGGGCCAGTAGCCGTGCTTGGCGCCGGAAACATGGGCACCGCACTCGCTCAACAGATCGCTCGCAACGGCCATCATGTGCGCGCTTGGAGCATCGAGCAGGATGTCCTCGACGAGATCCGCGACTCCCACCTCAACACGAAGTACCTGGAAGGCATCTCTCTGGATAACCGCATCGAAGCCGTCTCTGACATCGGCAGGGCAATCGAGGGCGCCACGCTCTTGATCGTCAGCGTCCCCTCACAAGTCGTCGCCGAAGTCGCCGCGGAAGTCGCCAAGCACGTGACATCTGGTCAGATCATCCTCAACGTCGCCAAGGGTATCTATCAAGGCCACAGGATGTCCGAGGTGCTCTCTGGAGCGCTCAGCGATGGGTCTGGCGCCGTCGTCGGCAGCATGGGTGGCCCCGCCATCGCCATCGAGATGGCCGCCGGAATTCCCACAGCAGTGATCGTCGGCATCTCAAACGACGCGGCGTGTTCGACCGTGCAATCGATGCTCCGAAACGACTCCCTCAAGGTCCAGATCACCTCCGACGTCACGGGCCTGGAACTCTGTTCCTCGATGAAAAACGTTTATGCGATCGCCCTCGGCATGTGCGACGGCCTCGGCTTCGGCACCAACACTAAGGCGTTTCTCTCCAACGTCGCGCTCGAGGAGATGTCCTCCATCTGCGCCGGGGAAGGCGGGCTCCAGGAGACGGCCTATGGCCTGGCCGGAATCGCCGATCTGCTCACCACCGGATTCAGCCAACACAGCCGAAACCGGACGCTCGGAGACAAGATGGGAAGCGGGGATGACTGGGAGCAGTACGCCAAAGTGAACACAGTTGAAGGAATCGAGGCCTGCAAAGCGATCCGCGACCTAGCCTACGGACGCGGTTACAAGACCCACCTACTGGACACGATCTACGAAGCGCTATTCCTCGAGCGCTCGCCGGAAGATTCCATCCGGCACTTCTTCTCTGAGTTCGCCTACTAGGAAGACTTCGCTTTTTCGAGCGCCTGCGACAGCGTATGCCAGGCGAGCGTCGCACACTTCACGCGCACCGGAAACTTGCGCACACCGGCCATCGCTTCCAGATCGCCTAGCTCCTCGAGATCGTCGTCTGAACCCCTCATCATCGCCGTGAACGACGCGATCAACCCCTTCACGTCAGCGATAGGCTCGCCGACGATCACCTCGGTCATCATCGAAGCCGATGATTGGCTGATCGAGCACCCCGACCCGCGCTGTGCGATGTCGGACACGACGCCGTCGGTTACTTCCACGTCCAGGATAATCTCGTCGCCGCAGAGAGGGTTGTACCCTTCTTCGCTCGCTGTCGGCGCTGACAGCCTCCCTTTATGTCGCGGGTTGCGGTAATGATCTAGGATGATCTCCTGGTAGAGTTCGTCCAGCTCGGTCTCCTGGCGCTTGTACTCAGCTTTATCGCTGCTCATTCGCCGTCTGTCATCCGTTGAAACGATCGCCCACGTCACCAAGCGCGTCGATAAACACATCTACTTCCGCCGCCGTGTTGTACACGTAGAACGACGCACGCGCCACGCCCGAGATGTCCAGGCTCCGCATTAGCGGCTGATTGCAGCCGTGTCCGCTGCGAATCGCGACGCCTTGGCGGTCGACTATCGTACCAACGTCGTGGGGGTGAACACCGGGATAGTTGAACGAGATTACGCCACCGTGAACATCGATGTCCTCGGGACCGTAGATCGTTATGCTCTCCAACTGCTTAAGACGCCGCAGCGCGTACTCGGTAATCTCTTTCTCATGCTCGCGAACGTTCTGCATCCCCAGATCACTCAGGTAATCGATCGCTGCTCCAAACGCTACCACGTCGGCGATGTTGGGCGTCCCCGCCTCGAATTTGGCCGGAATCCCGTTCCACGTCGTCTCATCGATCGTGACTTTACTGATCATCTCCCCACCCGTAAGAAACGGCGGCATCTCCGCCAGTAGCTCTCGCCTCGCGTACAGCACACCAACGCCCGTCGGGCCCAGCATCTTGTGCGCCGAGAACGCCAGGAAGTCGCAGTCGAGGTCCTGCACATCAACCGGCATGTGCGGCACGCTCTGGGCGGCGTCTACGAGCACCAGCGCCCCTGCCCGGTGCGCCTCTGCCGCAAGCTCCTTCACTGGGTTGATCGTGCCAACAGTGTTGTTTGCGTGCGTAATCGCGACAATCTTCGTTCGCTCGCTCAGATAGCTCGACAACCCATCGTCGAGGTCGAGTGTCTGGTCCTCTTTGACGCCAATCACGACCAACTTCGCGCCCGTCTCCTGAGCCAACTGCTGCCACGGAACGAAGTTCGAATGGTGCTCCATGACGGTGACGACGATCTCGTCTCCCGCACTGACGTTAGCCCGTCCCCAGGCATACGCCACCAGGTTTATCGACTCGCTCGTATTCCGGGTGAACACGATGCACTCCGGCGAGGGTGCGTTGATGAACCTCGAAACCTTCTCTCGAACACCCTCATACTCGGCGGTCGCTTCCTCACCCAGAAGATGCACTGCCCTGTGTATGTTCGCGTTGGATGTCTCGTAGTAGTGCGTCAGCGCCTCGATCACCTGCCGCGGCTTCTGCGACGTCGCAGCGTTATCGAAATAAACCAGCGGCTGTCCGTACACCTTCCGATCGAGTATCGGGAAGTCTCGTCTGATGCGCGCTACGTCGAGGGCGCCGATGCGTTCACTCGTCGTCATTGATACGCTGTTCCTGAAAGCGCGGAAGCGCTGCTAAAGTTAACTTTCCGAGATGAGTGCGCAGAGAATCGATCGCCACTCGGTCTAGGATCTCGTTGGCGAACCCCGTCACCAAGAGCACGCGCGCCGCATCCTCATCCAGGCCACGGCTCTGCATGTAGAACAGAGCATCGTCCGTTATCGCTCCGGCAGTAGCGCCGTGACCGCAGATGACATCGTCCGCGTAGATCTCTAGGCTCGGCTTACTGTCCGCCTCCGCCTCGTCCGAGAGAAGCAGGTTCTTGTCCTCTTGGTGGGAATTAGTCTTTACCGCTCCCTCCCTCACTAGGACCCTGCCGCCGAACGCCGCTCGAGAACTGTCGTCGAGGATGCCCTTGTAGTACAAGCGGCTCCTAGCGTGCGGCGCCGCGTGATCGATGTTGATGTAGTTATCGATGTGCTGGCTGCCTGAAGTCACGTACAAGCCGTTCAGCGAGCACTCGGCCCCAGGCTCATCCAAACGCACCTCAACATCGCTGCGTCCCAGAGCCGCGCCGGCCTCGAACGTCAAAGACCTCAGGCTGCTATCGCGCCCCTGGTGGATCCTCGTCTTGCCAATATGGAACGACTGGTGGTTGTCCAGCAGCAAGCGGTAGTGATCGATCTGCGCCCCATCTTCCAAAACGATCTCAGTCACGGCGTCGCTGAAGGTCACGCCATCGCCTACGGTCGCGTACGTCTCGATCACGGAGAGCTTGCTGTTCGGCCGGGCCACGATGAGGGTTCGCGGATAGCACACCACACGCTCGCCACCACTGGCCGCCAGATGAACGATGTGCAGGGGCGCGTCCACGACGCTCTCCGCTTCCGTCTCGACGAAGGCGCCATCCCGAAGGAACGCCGTGTTTAACGATATGAAACCATCGTCTTCCGCAACTGAACTGGCAAGCCGCTGATGCAAAACCGATCCGTTGGACTGCACTACTTCATGGATGCTGGATGAGACTCCGGCAACCGGCGTCGACAGCTTAGCCGAGTAACGCCCGTTGACGAACACCAACGTCCGCCACCTATCGTCGTGCGGCACCTGCGCGGGAATCTCAGACCTCGTTACGGTTACGGCCGGCGCGAAAGCGAACGGTGTATTCGCTATCGGCGCGATGTTCGTGTATTTCCACGGCTCGTTTCCCTTGCGCGCCGTCGGCAACCCCACCTGCTGAAAACGCTCGATCGCTTGCCTGCGAAGATCTCGCAGCCAATCAGGCGCCTGGCCACCAGGCGACCTCTCAAACGCCTCGAACTCCGAAACGTAGCGGTCGGTAGTAGTCCTTGTCTGTGTCATCTTCGTTGTTTCGTCTGCCGATTAGGCGGTCGAACCGCTCTCGGCGGGCTCACGAAGCCAATCGTATCCTTTGGCTTCCAGCTCCATCGCCAACTCTGGTCCGCCAGAGCGAACGATGCGCCCTTCTATCAGAACGTGGATGTAGTCCGGCGTAATG
>JACZRQ010000061.1 GCA_022574655.1 Chloroflexota bacterium | reverse complement strand
GCGTCGGGTGGTTGGCGCCGTCGGGCGGGGGTCGATGGTGCGAAAGTGGGGCGGGTTCGAGATGTTGGCGGACGCGCGGGGGATGCAGCTGGCCGGTCTGCTGCTCGAAGGCGTGAGCGGTTACGACGATCGATCAGTGCTCGTGATCAACCCGTTCGTGCAGCGAATGGCGCTGCTCTTCCCACAGGGGGATGGCCGGGTCCGCGCTTACTTCGGCAACCGAGAGGACGACGGGCTGCGGCTGCAGGGAACCCAGGACGTCCCGCGCTTCATTGAGGAGTGCATCAAGACGGGAGCGCCAGCGGATGCGTACGATGGCGTGAAGCCGGCCGGGCCGTTGGCGACGTTCGAGTGCATCTACGAGTGGCCGGCACATCCGTATCGCGAGGGGGTGGCGCTGGTCGGCGATGCGGCAACGACGAGCGATCAGACCTGGGGCCAGGGGCTTGGTCTGACGGTGGGCGCCGTACGGCGCTTGCGCGACGCGCTGATCGCGAACGAGGACTGGGACGAGGCAGGACACACGTTCGCGGATGCGGTCTCAGCGATGTGGGAGCCGATCCGAACGGTGGAACTGTGGTTCACGGAGATGTTCATGGGCGTCGGCGATGACGCGAACAGGGCGCGGATGCGGGCGCTGCCGTTGTTGGCACAAGACGCGGGTCGGGTGCCGGACGTGTTCAACAGCGGCCCGGATTCTACGCCGGTGGACGAGGCGGCGCGGCGGCGGTTCTTCGGCGAAGATCGAACGGGAGGGGTCGAGTGACGCGACGAGTTATTTGCATATCGAGGTCTTTGGGCGCAGGGGGAGAGGCGATCGGTCTGGCGGCGGCGAAGGAGATGGGGTACCGCTACATCGATGAGGAGATCATCGTGCGAGCGGCGAAGACGGCGAAGATAACGCCGGAGGAGATGGCGAAGTCAGAAAAGCCACCGGGGTTGATCGAACGGTTGCTGGAGTCGATCGGTAAGACGAGCGCGAACCCAGAGGGCTGGGGGTCTTACGCGGCGATGGCGGCGGAGAATGTGACGCCGTCGGAGGCGCTGATCGAGCTGGCGGTGCGAGAGACGGCACGGGAGGGAAACGTCGTGATCGTCGCGCACGGCGGGAGCATCGCGCTGGGGGAGACCGAGAGCGTGCTGCGGGTGCTGATCACAGGCTCGCCAGACGTACGCGCGAGCCGGCTGCAGGAGGCGAAAGATATCGGTCTGCCGACGGCGCGGAAAGAAGTGGACAAGTCGGACAAGGACCGGAAGGCGTACCTCAGCCGCTTCTACGACATCTCTGAGGAGCTACCGATTCATTACGACATCGTGTTGAACACGGATACACTGAATATGGTCGGTGCGGTGGGTCTGATTGTGGCGGCGGCGGAGGCGTAGAATAGGGGCCGTCATGGGAGTGAATAGTGGTTAGTGGACAGTGGATAGCGGCGGGTCGATGCGTGGTTCCGCCGCTCCCGCCAGAGGCGGGCAGGCATCTACGAGGGCCTCACCATGAGCGAGCAGGGAACTATTGCGAACGCAGGGCATGACTGAGCCGCGCATCCAGTACGCGAAGACGAGCGATGGGGTGAACATCGCCTACTGGACGATAGGGGAAGGTGTACCGTTCGTCCACATGCCGGCGCCATATTCTCACGCCGAGCTTGAATGGCAGATGCCTGAATGTCGACGCTGGTATGAATCGTTGGCGGCGCACAGGAACCTTATTCGCTACGACAACAGAGGATATGGGCTATCCGATCCCGACGCAGACGATTACTCGCTCGAAGCGCATGTCGCGGATTTGGCGGCCGTCGTCGATCGGCTAGGCCTAGAAGAGTTTGCGCTCTTGGGCGTAATTCAGAACGGTCCGGTGGCGATCGCCTATGCGGCTCGCTATCCAGAACGCGTTTCGCATCTCATTCTTTGGTGCAGCCTCATTCGCGGCTCCGATGCCTCGGCGAGCCCCCAACTCATGGCTGCACGCTCTCTGATCTCGGAAAACTGGGAGCTCTACACGCAGACCATGGCTCATATCTTCTTTGGCCTGCCAAGTCGCGAGGCTTCGCAGCGCTTCGCCACAATGATGCAGCACTCAGTTACGCCGGAAACACACCAGAAGTCCAGGGCTGCGATGATGCAGTTCGATGTCGAAGAGTTGCTACCGCTGATTCGCTCGCCAACGCTGGTACTCCACCGCCGAGATGTGCCCTACCCCACTCTCGATATCCCCAGGGAGCTAACGGTGAGGATACCCGACTCACGGCTTGTCCTTCTCGATGGAGACGTGATGGCTGTGTATATAGGCGAGATGGCGCCGATCCTCGACGCCATCGACGACTTCCTGGGTGATAGCGAGACAGAAGAGGCGAGTCCCTCACGCACACGCGAGGTGCACACTATCCTCTTCACCGACGTGGAAGGCTCAACGGCACTCACCGACCGCCTCGGCGATGCGAAGGCCCGCGACATCCTCCGCGAGCACGAGCGGATCGTCCGGAAGGCGCTGAAGGAGCACGGTGGATCGGAAGTTAAGACGATGGGCGACGGGTTCATGGCGTCGTTCACGTCGGCGACGGGTGCGCTGGAGTGTGCGATTGCGCTGCAGCGAGCGTTTGCGGAGAGGAACGAGGGAGCCCAGCAAGCGGCGCTTCTACGAATCCGTATCGGCCTGAACGCGGGGGAGCCGATAGCAGAGGACGATCCGGGCGGACGGGGGGACCTGTTCGGGACGGCGGTGAACATGGCGGCTCGAATCTGCGCGAAGGCGGAGGGTGGGGAGATTCTCGCATCGAACGTGGTGCGGGAGCTGGTGGCGGGTAAGGGGTTCCTGTTCAGCGACCGCGGTGAGACGGAGATGAGGGGGTTCGAGGACCCGGTGCGGGTGTATGAAGTGCGGTGGGGGGAAAGTGGATAAACGTGAAGTGGTGAGTGAATTCAGTGAGCACTCGGTGATGCCGGACGAGTTTCCGACGCTCGAAGCCGACCACCTTGTTCTCCGTGAGATCACACCCGACGATGCAGGCGACTGGCACGCATATCTTTCCGATCCGCGGGTATACGAGTACACGAGCACGCCTGTCATGTCCGTCGCAGAAGTTAGCGAACTCATCCAGTGGTTCGCCGATGGCTTTCGGAAGAAGAAGCGCATTCGATGGGCGCTCGCCGAATCGGAGAACGGTAGGATGATTGGTGACCTTGGGTACAACGAGTTCTGGCCACGTGACCGCCGCGCCACCGTAGGTTACGGGCTGGCACCCGAATACTGGGGTCGAGGCCTGATGACCGAGGCGCTAGGGACCGTAATTGGCTACGGGTTCGCCGAGCTAAGACTCAACAAGATCGAAGCGACCACGAACGTGCAGAACGAGCGTTCCGCGGCGTTGCTTCGCAGGCTTGGCTTTCAGCTGGAGGGTACGTTACGCGAGCATCGCAACCGGCGTGGAGTCGTTGGCGACGCGTGGTTCTTTGGGTTGTTGGTGCGAGAGTGGGTGAGCCCAGCAAGAGACCAGATAAGGAGTGAACGAGATGGGTAACGGAGAGCTACCGGGTGGTCCAAGCGAGTTGACGGCGGAGTGGCTGACGGCTTCGCTGCGGGAGACGGGGACGATCTCGGGCGGAACGTCGGTCGCGTCGTTCGAGACGGAGACGATAGGCGAGGGTGAGGGGCTGCTGGGACAGCTGGCGCGGGTGACGTTGAGCTACGAGGGTGCGGGAGGTGGCGAGCCGGAGACGCTGGTCGCGAAGTTCCCGTCGGAGGTCGAAGGCAACCGCGACCTGGCGAATCTGTTCCACTTCTACGAGCGCGAAGTGAGGTTCTATGAGGAGATCGCGGAGGAGGTGGAGCTGCGGACTCCGAAGCGGTATTTCAGCCGGTTCGATCCTGAGCGAGGGGTGTTCGTAATCCTGATGGAGGACTTGAGTTCGGCCCGCGTCGGAAACCAAGTGGCGGGATGCTCCCCAGACGAGGCGGTGGAGACGCTGGAGCGGATAGCGCGCTTCCACGCAACGTGGTGGGATAGCCCAAAGCTGGCGTCGCTGGACTGGATTCCACTTGGGAACGACCCGGTGAACCAGTCTGCGGAGCAGGCCTATCAGGACGCGTGGCCGGGGTTCGTGGAGAACTTCGGTAACCGGCTATCGGCGAAGGCGATGAGCGTGGCCGAGAGGTTCGCGACAAAGATCATCGCGATCCAGAACGCGATGACGAAGGCGCCGCTGACGATCTGCCACGGGGACTTGCGCTACGACAATCTGTTTTTCAGCCCCGGTGACATGGTGGTGGCGGACTGGCAGATCGTCGTGCGATCACGAGGACCCTACGATGTCGGCTACTTCATGAGCCAGAGCGTGAACCCGGACGATCGGAAGGCGTGCGAGATGGACGTGATCCACCGCTATCACGACACGCTCATGGAGCATGGTGTGAGCAACTACAGCTTCGATCAGTGCATGGAAGACTACCGCGCTGCCGCTATGTTCTGCCTGGTGTACCCGGTGATCTCAGGCGGATCGCTTGACCTGGCGAACGAGCGCGGCGTTGCGCTGGTAACGGCGATGCTGGACCGCAGCGTGGCGACGATCGTCGACCTGAACTGCGACGAGATGATCCCAGGGTAGTGAAAAGTGGTTAGTGGACGGTGGACAGCGGCGGCGGACAGCGTCGTTCTGCTGCTCGTCCTACGAGAGCGTCCCCGGCAGGCCCCCGACCGAATCGGGGCAGGAGGCCCGGCGAGGCGGACAGGACGAGGGGAAGGGATGGCAGGCGAGGACCGCGGTTGATGGAGACCGCGATCCACGATGTCGAGACGCGGGACGGCGGGCGCCTCGCGTTCCGGACGTTCGGAGATACGGGCGAGACCGTAGTGCTGCTGCCGTCGCTGGGGCGAAGTGGATCCGATTTCGAGAATCTTGGGTCGGCGCTGGTCGAGGCCGGCTTCAGGGCCGTCGCGGTCGACCAGCGCGGCGTTGACGATAGCACCGGGCCGGTCGACAGCATAACGCTGCACGTGCTGGCGGCGGATGTGGCGTCGCTGATTGAATCGTTGGACTGCGAACCGGCCCACGTAGTCGGGCACGCCTTCGGCAACCGAGTGGCGCGGTGTCTGGCAACCGACCGTCAGGAACTCGTGAGGTCGGTCAGCTTGCTGGCGGCCGGTGGTATGGTCGAGCCGTCGGCGGAGATCCGGGAAGCGCTTCGACGCTGCTTCCAGCTGGAGTTGCCGGACGCCGAGCGGCTGGAGGCGATACAAGCGGCGTTTTTCGCGCCCGAGAACGAAGCCGCGGTGTGGCGCGACGGCTGGTGGCCCGGCGGCGCGGCGATTCAAGGTAAGGCCAACCTGGCAACGCCGTTGGAGGACTGGTGGGAGGCGGGTTCGGCGCCTCTTCTGGTGGTCCAAGGATTGGACGATGCGACCGCGCCGGTCGCGAACGGGTACGCGCTGAAGGAGCAACTGGGCGACCGGGTAGAGCTGGTGGATATCGCCGATGCCGGGCACGCCTTGCTCCCGGAGCAACCGGAGGAGATCGCAGAGGCGGTGCTAGGCTTCCTGGCGAGGCACTAATGACGCAAGCACGGATGGATAGGGAGACGATTCGAAAGACGAAGGAGATGCTGGCGCGTGCGTTTCACGACGACCCGCCGAACGTCTGGATGTTCCCGGATGAGGAGAAGCGCAGGGCTGCGCTGGAGGCCGGGTTCACGATGTCCGTCCGGTACGGTGCCCGGTACGGGCAGGTGTATTCGACGGACGGAACGGACGAGGGCGCAGCGATATGGCTGCCGCCCGATCGTCCACAAGCGTCGATGCTGCGCATGTTGGGGGTTGGATTCTGGGAGATGGTGTCGCTACCGGTTAAGGTGGGTGTGGGAGTTTTGCCGCGGTTATTCTCAGTGATGGCGAAGATGGAAGAACTACACAAGAGAGACGCGCCTAAGCGCCACTGGTACCTGATGGCGTTGGGTGTCGAACCGAAACGGCAAGGCCAGGGAGTCGGAACCGCTCTCATACAGCCGGGGCTGGAGCAGGCGGATCAAGATCGTCTGCCTTGCTATCTGGAGACGGCTAAGGAGATTAACCTCAAGTTCTACGAGAAGCACGGGTTCGAGGTTATGAGAAAGGTCGATCTGCCGCGAGGCGGACCGCCGGTGTGGACGATGTTGCGGGAGCCGATCGGATAGCCGGCGGCGATAATGAAGGAGAACTAGCTTATGCCGATCTATATGGACCGTCACGACATAGATGAAGGGGTGGCCGCCGAAGACATGGCGATCGCTCATCTCAAGGACGTGATGACCCAAGAGAAATACGGGGTGAAGTACTTAACGTACTGGTTCGACGAGGAGAGATCGGTTGCTTTCTGCCTGGTGGATGCTCCCAGTAAAGAGCAGGCAGAACTGGTGCACCGAGAGGCTCATGGGCTGGTGGCCAACGCGATCATGGAAGTGGATGGAGGCGCCGTCCAGGAGTTCCTGGGTAAGATTTCGGACTCCGCGGCTGCGGAGGGGAACTTTAAGGAAAGTGATCCGCCAGCCGAGTCGGCGTTTCGAACGATCATGTTTACGGACATTGAGGGTTCTACGGCGCTCACACAACGCATCGGTGATAGCCGGGCTATGGATCTTCTGCGCACGCACGACAACATGATTCGCGGTGTTCTGAAGGCCCACGGTGGGCGCGAGGTCAAACATATGGGCGATGGCTTCATGAACTGCTTCACGTCTGCTCCTGGGGCGGTTGGCTGCTCGATCGCAATACAGAAAGAGCTGGCTGCGCATGAGAAGAAGACAGAGGATTGGCCCATTCGCGTGCGGATCGGCCTGAGCGCGGGGGAACCGGTTGAAGAACATCGAGACCTTTATGGGGCGGCCGTGCAGATGGCTTCGCGTATCTGCGGTCTCGCTGAACCGACAGGAATACTGGTCTCGAACGTGATACGAGAGCTGTCGATCGGCAAGGAATTCGCATTCACAAGTCGCGGCGAGGCGGAGCTACGAGGGTTCTTGGAGCCAGTGCGATTGTACGAGGTGGAGTGGCGGTCCTCTGGCTCGCCAACCGAAGCGGGTGGCTCAGGATGAGCGGGTAAGAATCGATGGAACAAGAGATCGGGTTCTGTAGGACTTCCGACGGTCTAACGATCGCGTACGCAACCGTGGGCGAGGGGCCGCCGGTGGTCTACACGGCGGGCTGGCCGACGCACCTCGAATTAGAGTGGAGAGCACCGGCGTCGAGGGAATTCCTCGAGCAGCTGGCCCAGGGCTGCAAGCTGATCCGTTACGACATCCGAGGATCGGGGCTGTCAGATACGGACACCGACGAGTTCTCGCTCGACGCTCTGGTCGGTGACTTGAAGGCGGTAATCGAACACTTTTCACTCAAACAGTTCGACCTGCTCAGCCTAGGCATGATGGCGGGCCCGACGGCGATGACGTACGCGGCCGCGTACCCGGAGCAGGTCAAGAGGCTGGTGGTCGCATCGGGCTTTGTTCGTGGTTCCGAGATCTCTCCACCGGAATCCGCGAAGGTGCTGATTGACTACGTCAGGCAGTTCGGGTTCCCAAACGCGGAGTTCATGGACGACCCGAGCATGGACATCGCGACCCTACGTGATTTACACAAGCGGCAACAGGAAGCCGGGTCGCCAGAGGTCCAGGGAACGTTGCTAGAACTCCTGTACGAAGCGGATGTTAGCGACATTCTCGACCAGTTGACGGTGCCGACGCTCGTGCTGCACGGGCGGGACGATGCAATCCCTTTCAGACTGGGGCGGGACCTGGCGGCGCGGTTGCCGAACGCGAAGTTCGTGCCGTTCGCGGGATCGAGTTCGTCGGGGATAACACAAGTCGACCAGAAACTCGGACCGATCCGGGAGTTCCTGGGTCTCGGGCCACTAACGACGGCGACTCCCGCGGCACGGGACATCAACACGATTTTATTTACGGACATCGTGAGTTCAACCGCACTTACGCAGCGCCTCGGCGATGAGAAGGCCCGAGATGTGTTGCGGGAGCACGAGCGCATCGTGCGAGAACAGCTGGCGGCGCACGCCGGCGCAGAGGTGAAGACGATGGGCGATGGGTTCATGGCGTCGTTCGGATCGGCGTCGGGGGCGTTGGAGTGCGCGATCGCGATGCAGAAGGCGTTCGCGTCCTACAACGAAGCGGCTGAAGAACCGGTCCGCATCCGCGTGGGCCTGAACGCGGGCGAGCCGATTGCGGAGGAAGATGATCTGTTCGGAACGGCCGTGATATTGGCGGCGCGAATCGCAGCCAAGGCGGAGGGTGGCGAAATTCTGGTGTCGGACGTCGTGCGCCAGCTCGTGGCCGGAAAGCAGTTCATGTTCAACGATCGCGGTGAGACAGAGTTGCGAGGGTTCGAGGACCCGGTACGGGTGTACGAGGCGCGATGGGGGGAGTAGTAGATAGTGGCTAGTGGACAGTGGAGAGTTGGGCGCGCTTCGCTCGAAAGGTACTCCTTCAATAGGCTCAGGACGAATGGATTTGATGAGCTGCAGGGTTCGAGAACCCGGTGCGGGCAGATGAGGTGCGATGGGAAGACTAGCGTGAGATGGAGGTGTCATGAAAAAGTTTTTGTTCATGGTAGCCGTGGTGGTTGGCGTGGCCGCCGCCGTTCGTCGCCTGGTGCCTGCCGAGCGCCGAGCTGAGTTCCGGGAGAGCCTTGCGCATGCGCCAGGGGCGATGATGGAGCACGGCATGGAGATGATGCCGGAGGACTCACTGCCGAAGGTGGTGATGTCATCCATGCGGCGGTTTGAAGAGCAGAACGATGAGCTTGCCGCCCTGCTTCGCAAACAGAACAGGCTGCTGAAGAAGCAGAACACCATCCTGGAAGCGGCCGTGGCCGGCGACTCCAGTGAATGAGTGACGTCGCGATCCGGTCGTCGCCGATAGGCGGTGCGAGGAAATAGCACAGGGGGTCGAGACGATGGCGAAAGAGTCTCGATCGTCGTGACTGGTGATCGACCGAGGATTGTGCTGCGACCAGCACGTCAAGCTGACTCTGATTCGATGTTCGTCCCCGTGCAAGAGCTGGCTGTGGAGACACGCTACACGACGATGACGTTGCGGCTGGTGTTCCGCTACGAGATGGAGCACATGCTGGCGCGACGCGATCTGCAGACAGAGGCACTATACGGCAACTTCGAGCGCGATGAGTACCGAGTTTCCGACCAGCAGATGATTTGCGTCGTGCGGAAGGCGAACTAGTGGCAGGGAAGTCGCCCGCATCGGCGCGGCTGGACATCGATTCGCTGGCAGTCGAGATCGCCGGGCGCGTCCATGCGTTGCCCAGGCAGAACGTGCCTTCGGTACGGGCGGTGCGGCGGGAGTACTCGAAGCGGATCAAGGGTGCGGAGCGACGCGAGGTCGTGGAGCTGGCGAAGGAGTTGTACCGCCAGCGACAGGTACACCGGTTCTTCGGCGATGAGTTAATCGCTTACCATGAGGGAACGCTGAAGACGCTTTCGCCGCGAGCGATCGAGAGCTTAGGGAAAGGGATGGACAGCTGGGACCAGGTTGACTGCTTTGGCGGTTACCTGTCGGGCCCAGCGTGGCGTGAGGGGTTGATTGGCGACGAGACGATCCACAAGTGGGCCGAGTCGCCGGACCGCTGGTGGCGACGGGCGGCGCTGGTGAGCACCGTGGCATTGAACACGAAGACGAGGGGCGGCACGGGAGACGCGAAGCGGACGCTGGCGGTGTGCGAGCGACTGATCGACGATCGCGACGACATGGTGGTGAAAGCGATGTCTTGGGCGCTGCGAACCCTATCGGCGTGCGATCGGAGGGCGGTAAGGACGTTCGTCGACGAGCATCGATCGGATCTGGCGGCGCGCGTGGTGCGTGAGGTGGAGAACAAGTTGCGGACGGGGCTGAAGAACCCAAAGAAGAAGGCGTAGGCGATGGCGGACGTCGGGAAGTGATGTACGGAAACGAGGAGATCGAGCCATGGTGACGCAGGCAGGTCAATCAGTGAAGTTCGAGACGAGCGATGGGCTGAGCATCGAGGGCGTTCTGCACCTGCCCGAATCGACACCGTGTGCAGGGATCGTCATCTGTCATCCGCACCCGCAGTACGGGGGCGCAATGCACGACAGTGTGGTGATGTCGGTATGCAAGGCGGCATTAGACATCGGTATAGCAGCGCTTCGGTTCAACTTCCGCGGCGTGGGTGGCAGCGAAGGGTCGTACGACGAGGGCAAGGGTGAGCAGCGGGACGTCGCCGCGGCGCTGGAACAGTTGCGCGGTGTGGCGGAGGTCGGCGAGTCACGCGTGGGCCTCGCAGGATACTCGTTCGGAGCGGCGATGGCGCTACGAGCGGTCGATCAAGGCGTGAGGGCGTTGATCGCAGTATCGACGCCGACGACGATGGCCAACATCGAGTCGGCGGACGTTTCGTGCCCAACGTTGTTCGTAGCGGGCGGCGAGGATGAGTTCTGCGACGCCGGGGACCTTCGGCGACTTGCTTCGGATACGGCCGGAGAGGCGGAAGTGGTGATCGTGCCAGGCGTGGACCACTTCTGGTCGAGCGGAGAAAGAGAGTTGCGCGCGGCGGTTGGCGCGTTTCTGGAGAAGCATCTGAAATAGTGGTAGGGGGCGACCGCAAGGGTCGCCCGTACATTGGACACAGGTAGAGGACTTTAATGGCGGAAGCTGACACGATTATCCTCGGTGGTGCGGTGGTCACTGTGACCGGCGGCACGGCCGAGGCCGTCGCTGTTGAAGGAGAAGAGATCGTCGCGGTGGGTAGCGAGGCGAAGGTGCTCGAGAGGCGTGGGCGCGGCACTGAGGTCGTCGATCTGAAAGGCGCGGCGCTGCTGCCCGGGTTGATCGAGCCGCACACGCACCCGGAGGGGGCGGCGCAGTGCTATTCGTGGATGGACGTGAGCGGATTCACGCACAAAAGCGTGGACGGAGTCGAGACGGCGCTGCGCGAGGCGACCGCGAGGGCGGCGCCTGGTGAGTGGGTGTTCGCGTTCGGTCTGGACGCGATGTTGACGACGAATCTGGGTACCTGGGACAGACACCGGCTCGACGGGATCGCGCCGGAGAACCCGATGGTGGTGATGATCCAGTCGCAACATACGGTGTTCGTAAATTCGGCGGCGCTACAAGCGGCAGGGGTAGACAAGGACACGCCCGACCCGCCGGGCGGAGGCCGAATTCTCAGAGACGCGAAGGGCGAGCCGACGGGTGTAGTGATGGAGCAGCCGGCCACCGCGATGTTCATTCGATATTCCACGTTAGATAGCGAATCCTGGACGACGCTCCTGCAGGAGCAGTACGAGCGCTACAGAGCCGCGGGAATCACGACGATCGGAGTGGCGGGGATGTTCGTGCCGAGAACGATGCTTCCGTCGTTCGAGACACCCTCCGAGGATGGCGTGCGCGCGGTCGCTTATCTGCACGAAAACGTTGGCGATAAGTACGCCGGGGACGACGTACAGGGCGTAAAGCTATGGTACGACGGCTCGCCGTATTCGGGCACGATGCTGCTCGACGAACCGTACCTGGAGTCGCCGCTGAACTGCGAGACGCTGGGTATCGCGCCGGGTAGCCGCGGTCACGCGAACATCGAGGCGCGGGAGATGATCGAGGCGCTCGAAAAGTATCGCGATCGCGGATGGCAGGTGCTTGCACACGCGCAAGGCGACCGCGGCACGCGAGAGGTTCTCGACGCGTACGAACGAGTTCTGGCCGGTCAAGAAGGCAGCGACCACAGGTGGCGGATCGAGCACTGCGCGCTGATAAGTGACGCAGACATCGTGCGGGCGGCGGAGATCGGCGTTGCGCTTGGTTTTCACGCGAACCACGTCTACTACTATGGACCTGAGCTTCGAGATTCGATCATCGGCCCAGAGCGCGCCGAGCTGCTGATGCCGATGGGGTCCGCGGTCAGGAGCGGGCACCGCATCAGCATGCATACGGACTCACCGATGTACCCGCCCGACCCGCTGAAGTTGATGCGGACAGCCGTGACGCGGAAGACGCGCAGCGGCGAGCAGATCGCGCCAAATGAGGCGATCAGTATCGAGGAGGCGCTACGAGCAGTGACGATCGATGCTGCATGGCAGTTGTTCAGAGAGGACCGAATCGGAAGCATCAAAGTGGGAAGTACGCCGACTTCGCGGTGCTGGCGCGCAATCCGCTGGAGGTTCCAGCAGATGAGCTGGATCAGATCGAGGTGCTCGAGACGTGGTTGGGCGGAAGACCCTCTGGCGGGGGGTGACCATCGTTGTTAACATCGATCACACGTATCGCCAGTTTAGAAAGGATTGACTGTTGTCTGACGTAGAGATCAAGGTGCGCGCGAACGGGCCCTATCGTATAGAAGGACCTGTGAAGGTAGTGGACGTAGACGGAAACGAGTTCGAGCTTCCGGGTGCGGTGTTTGCGCTGTGCCGGTGCGGGAATTCGAAGAATAAACCATTTTGCGACGGATCACATCAGGATGCGGGATTCGAGGCCGAATCGAAGGCTAAGTAGAGAATCCGAACCGAGCGACGGTCCTCCTATGGTGCAAGCAGTACCCCCCGTTCCCGCAGGCGCAGCGTGCTGCGCCCCTACACGCTGTATCCAGATGAAGGATCGAGGAGTTGGCTGACAACGAGGTTGTGATCACGGTTAAGCCGAATGGATCGCTGCGCGTTGCGGGGCCGTTCCGGCTGGTGGACGTCGACGGGAACGTGTTCGAGCTGCCGGAGGGTTGGGATCACAACCGTGACGTCACGCTGTGCCGCTGCGGCGAGTCAGCGATCAAGCCGTTTTGCGACAGCACCCACAAGGAACTCGATTGGGCGCCGGAGACGCGGGCGACCTAGCGTTCTTCGTCGAGATCGCCCCAGCTGGAGGCGCGCTCGGGAACGATCCGTACAATGGGCCGATCGTCCAACACCATATCGCGGTACTGAACGTATTTTTCAGCTAACGCCGCCACAGCTGCGTCGTGACGCGGTCCCGATTCGACCAGCGAGGCGACACCTTGCAGCATCAACCATCCAAGCCGCGACCAATCTTCATCATAGCGATCGATAACGAGGGCGACGGCGGGGTTCTCTTCGATGTTGCGCAGTCGCTTCAGGCGAGTGGTGCGCTTGGGCTTACGGTCGATCGCGAAGTAGAAGTCGCCGTCCAGCAGTACGAAGCAGATAGGTACGACATGCGGCTGGCCTCCGGCGTCCGCCGTCGCCAAGTGAGCGACTCGCTGGCGCTGAGCAAACGACGCCTGACTTTCAGAGAGCACCCTACGCCTACGTTATGACCAGTGGCGTGCCATTGCGGCAGCCGGGGCAGTCATCGGTGTCGTAGGCGGGGACTTCGAGCGAGAGGCAGGCGAAGAAGGGGAGGCCGAAGTCGGTGTTGCCAACTGCTCGCTAGGAGACGGGCTGGCCGACGAAGTCGTTAACTCGTGGCGCGAGAGTTCCCTCATCGTCACAGTCGAAGATGGAGATGTACGGCCCATCCGTGTATTGGGCGAATGTCTTGGCCATTTCAGTGACGCCACCGTATTCAGGGCGCGTCACGAGCGTAATCACGGATGTAATTCGGCAGTCGTCCGCGAGCAAGCCTTGCACAGCTCGTATTGTCGACTTGCCGGTAGTGATCACATCATCAACTACGGCGACGCGCTTCACGGGAAGATCCATGAAACCCGATGAAGCCGTGATTCTCTCCTTCATACCATGAGACTTGTGCTCGTCTCTCACGCATACGTTGGCTACCGGCGCGTCCTGTTCATGACACCAGTTAGCGACGGCTGTAGCGATCCAGATAGCGCCAAGTTCGAGTCCTCCAACCGCATTGGCTCCGGAGTCAAGAACGAGCGGCCCTACGATCGAGCCAACAAGCTCTGCGCCACGCGGATCCATGGTCACTGGCTTCGCGTTGAAGTAGAAGCCCGACTTTACCCCCGATGACAACTCGAACTCTTCACCATTGCGAAGAAGCGACCGAGACTCAAGCATTGCCTGAAGCTCGTTCACGCTCTGTCGGGTGATGTGCTGACTCCATCTACCCATGGCGCACCTCCACGCAGGAACTGCTAACCTGCCTAATCACTTGCCGGTTTCCTCATTTTGTAGACTATCACAAATACTGAAGGGACTTGTCAACAACATCATAACCAGTTTCCGACAATTGTCGGGTTTTTCCCTGCTAACAGCCCAATTTATCACGAATTGAGTAGCCACGCCGCTAGCTTACTCGGAAGCGGCGGCTTCGTCCACGAAGTCCACGGAGTGGTTGGGGGCGAGGTTGAAGTCTGGGCTACCGTCTTGCCAATAGGTGATGAGGGTCTTGCCGATGATGTTCTCTTCAGGCACGAGCCAGCCTATCCGCGAGTCGCTACTGTTCTGACGGTTGTCGCCCATGACGAAATAGCAGGCATCGGAGCCACATTCAGCGAAGGAATCACGCGTATCGCGCTCGGGGATTTCGAAGTGTTCGCAGCGGCCGGTACAGGTAGTGCGCCCCTGAATATATGGTTCGTCCAATAAGTCGCCGTTGACACGCACCGCACCAGTACTAGAATCGATCGCGACAGTGTCCCCGGGCATGCCGATGATGCGCTTAATGAAGTCACGATTGGGGTTGGTGGGAGCGCGGAAGACGATGACGTCGCCACGCTCGGGGTTGCCCCATAAGTCGGTGGGTTCGTCGGCATCAATGAAGGGGAGCCAGTTGAGGAAGCCGAAATCGATCGAGGCGTAGGCGAGTTTGTTGACGATGAGGTATTCGCCGTTCTCGAGGCTGGGCTGCATGCTGGAGCCTTCGACCCTGAAGTTCTGGAAGGAGGCGCGAACCGCCATAAAGATAAGAAGGGCCAGCAGCAGCGTTTCGACGAGTTCGCGAGCTGTGACCGTCCAGCGGTGTTCGCTCCTGGGTACAGTTACGGTTTGGTCGCGGAGACGACGCTGCAGCTCGGCGAGGCGCTGCTCGTACGCGGGCTGCGTGCGGTCGGGGTAGGCGGCCGGGATGTCTGCAGACAGCCGATCGGCCTCAAACACGACATCGGAGGGCGTATCCCAGAAGAGATCGTCGGTCTCGAAGGAGACATCCGCTGAAGAGAGGGCGTCGTGACTCTCGCCAGGCGCCGCCTCGTCGGGCGGGTCCCAGGGAGCGAAGAGAGGGTCGTACGGAGGTCGAGGGCGCTGCTCCCGCCGGATACGCTCCGCCTCCAGGTCCCGCCCCTCGCCTAGATCATCGTAATTGGCCATGTAGTGTACTCATTATATCAACGCCCGTTCGCCCAAGCAGATTCTTTCGCACGGTGAGGTCTTCGCAGGATGTCCATGCCGCGAGAGACGTTGCGTGCGCATCGGTATAGACGCAGGATCGGACGTTGAGGTTTCGTCCGAGCGTAGATTCATTGCGGCGAACCCGGCTAGAATGATCGTACCTTGCAAGTGGAACAGAGCGAGGCAAGTCTTATCGAGCGCGCCCGTGAGGGCGAGTTAGACGCTTTCAACCTCCTCGTCGAGCGCTATGAGCGTCCCCTGTACAACCTCTGCCTGCGCATGCTCTCTTCGCAGCAATCGGCTGAGGACGCGACTCAGGATGCGTTCATCTCCGCCTACCGATCGATTCGGTCGTTCCGAGGCGGCTCGTTCAAGTCGTGGTTGTTCAGGATCGGCGCCAACGCTTGCTACGACGAGCTGCGAAGGCAGCGATCACGCCCGTCCCGTTCACTCGACGAGCCGGTGGGGGAGGATGAGCGAACGATCGAGGTGCCCGACACGGGCCCAACGCCCGAGGAGAGCGCTGAGAACGTCGAGTTGCGAGACGCGATGGGCGAGGCGATCGCTGGACTGCCGCCGGACCAGCGACTGGCGATCATCATGCGGGACGTGCAAGGCCTGGATTACGAGGAGATCTCGGAGGCGACGAATGCGAACCTCGGCACCGTGAAGTCGCGGATCAACCGCGCGCGCACCCGTCTACGAAAGGCTCTATTAGCCAAGAGGGAACTTTTACCGTCACGACTCCGTCAGAGTTAGTAGTGAGAACGAGCCCATGATTTTATTCGACAGACACCGGAGAACCCGGAACAAGCTTTCCGCGTACATCGACGGCCAGCTTTCGAACGATGAAGTTCGATCCCTGGACGGCCACCTTGAATCGTGTGATTCGTGCCGGTTAGAGCTCGATCAGATGCGAGCGACGGTGAACGCGATGCGAAGCCTGCCTGAGGTGGAGACGCCACGTTCGTTCAGGCTGACGCCGGCGATGGTCGCGGAGCGGCGACCGGTCGATGCCTGGAGCCCGGCGCCGCCGCTGATGAACGGGATGAGGATGGCAGCGGCAGGCCTGACGGTGGCGCTGGCGGTCGTCTTCGTCGTGGACCTCGGCGGCTCCAGCCGGAGCACCAACGACGCGAGCTCTACAGGAGGCCTCAGTCAACTGGAATTTGAGGCGCCCGCGGCCACGGGGATCCCACCGACCGCGGCAGCCGGTGCAGGTGGTCAGGCGGAACAGTTCGCGGATGGAGCGGACAACGATGATGGGTTCCGAGACCTTGGCGGCGGCACGCAGTCGGCTGGTGCCGGCGCGACGGCCAGGACGACCGCGCCTGCAGCGCCAGAGGCGGCCGATGAGGTGACTAGGAACAATTCGA